>NZ_JBIWFI010000016.1:0-163849 GCF_044762985.1 Streptomyces sp. NPDC096339
CCTCAAACGCCGGCGGGGCTGGATTGGCGGGGCGGGCTGGATTGGCGGGGCGGGGCTGGATTGGCGGGGTGGGCTGGATTGGCGGGGCGGGGCTGGATTGGCGGGGCGGGCTGGATTGGCGGGGTGAGGCTGGAATGGCCCGGCAGGGCGGGAACGTGACGGTGTGGGTGCTCAGGGTGGCGACGGACACAGGTCGGGGGAGCGGAAACGTGGGTATGCTCGCCGCCATGCCCCAGCCCCCTGTCGCCGCATCGCGGGACGAACCCGTCATACGGGACCGCGGTGACGCCTGCCCCGGCGCGCTGCGGCTGCACGCCGCGGACGACGGGTTCCTCGCGCGGGTGCGGATCCCCGGCGGGCTGCTGACCGCTCCGCAGGCCGCCGCTCTGGCGCTCGCCGCCGACCGGTTCGGGGACGGGCACCTGGAACTCACCTCGCGGGGGAACGTACAGCTGCGCGGCCTCGCCGACGGGTGCGGAGGCGGGCTCGCCGAGTTGCTCGACGCGGCCGGGCTGCTGCCGGCCCCGGCCCACGAGCGCGTGCGCAACATCGTCGCCACCCCGCTCGCCGACCCCGGTCCGGCACGGGCGCTCGACGCCCTGCTCTGCGCCGACGCCCGGGTCACCGCCCTGTCCGGGCGGTTCCTGTTCGCCGTCGACGACGGCCGCGGCGACGTCGCCGCGCTCGACCCCGACGTCACCCTGCTCGGCCCCGACGCGGACGGCCGTACGCTGCTGCGCCTCGGCGCGGCCCGGGACGCCGTCGAGGTCCGGGCGCAGGACGCGCCCCGGGCCGCGCTGCTGGCCGCCCACCACTTCCTCGACGCCGTCGCGGACGCCGGGACCCGAGCCTGGCGAGTGGCGGAGCTGCCCGATGAACACGCCCTGGATGCGGGCCGGTTCGGTCGACTGCTGGCCGGCCTCGGGATCCCCGCACGGTACGTGCCCGACGCGCCCAGGCCTTACGCGCCGCCGCCGGAGCCCGGGGCGCACGCGGACGCGCTCTGCGTACTGGTCCCGCTCGGCCGGCTCACCACCGCCCAATGGCGGACGCTGCCGGGAGAGTTGCGGGTGACGCCCTGGCGCAGCATCGTCGTCATCGCCGGCGCCCCGGCCGTCGACCCCGGGCTCGTCACCGACCCCGACAGCCCCTGGCGGTCCGTCACGGCCTGTACGGGCCGGCCCGGTTGCGCGAAGTCCCTCGCCGACGTGCGTGCAGACGCGCGCGCTCTCGTGGACGGCACGCGCGGCCCGCTGCCCGTGCACTGGTCCGGATGCGAGCGCAGGTGCGGGCATCCGCGCGGTACGCAGTGGGTGGACGCCCTCGCGACGGGGGACGGATACCGGTTGTCCGTGCACGGACGGGAAGTGTCCCGTGCGCCCGCAGACTTGGCGGCCGCCCTTTCGGCCGCGCGCAACGCGAACCCCTCAGAGTCCGAAGCCGCAGTGAAGAAATGAGCGAGTACACCGTGTTCGAGTACGAGAAGGACGGCGCCGCGATCTACCGCCAGTCCTTTGCCACGATCCGCGCCGAGGCGGACCTCTCCGGGCTGCCCGCCTCGGTCGCCCAGGTCGCGGTGCGCATGATTCACGCCTGCGGAATGACCGACCTGCCCCGCGACCTGGGGTACACCCCCGAGGTGGTGCTGCGGGCCCGCGCCGCCCTGGAGGCCGGCGCGCCGATCCTGTGCGACGTGCAGATGGTCGCCAGCGGGGTCACCCGCAAGCGGCTGCCCGCCGACAACGACGTGATCTGCACCCTCTCCGACCCGGCCGTGCCGGAGCTCGCCGCGAAGATGGGCACCACCCGCAGCGCCGCCGCCCTCGAAGTCTGGCGCGACCGGGGCCTGTTGGAGGGCTCCGTGATCGCCGTCGGCAACGCGCCCACCGCGCTGTTCCGGCTGCTGGAGATGATGGAGGAGGGCGCCCCGCGTCCGGCCGCCGTCATCGGTGTGCCCGTCGGCTTCATCGGCGCCGCCGAGTCCAAGGACGCCCTCGCCGCGCACCCCTCCGGGCTCGACCACCTGATCGTGCGTGGGCGGCGCGGCGGCAGCGCCATCGCCGCGGCAGCCCTCAACGCCATTGCGAGCGTGGCCGAATGAGCGAGCAGGACCGGGCCGGCACGGGTCGGCTGTACGGCGTCGGGCTCGGGCCCGGCGATCCGAACCTGATGACCCTGCGGGCGGTCGAGGTGATCGGCGAGGCGGACGTCGTCGCCTACCACAGCGCGCGCCACGGGCGGTCCATCGCCCGCTCGATCGCCGCGAAGCACCTGCGCGAGGACCACATCGAGGAGCCGCTGGTCTACCCGGTCACCACCGAGACCACCGACCACCCCGGCGGCTACCAGGGCGCGATGGAGGAGTTCTACGAGGCCGCCGCCGCCCGGCTGGCCGCGCACCTGGACGCCGGCCGGACCGTCGCCGTGCTCGCCGAGGGCGACCCGCTCTTCTACAGCTCGTACATGCACATGCACAAGCGGCTCGCGGACCGCTACGAGACCGAGGTGATCCCCGGCGTCACCTCGGTGAGCGCCGCCGCCGCCCGGCTCGGCACCCCGCTCGTGGAGGGCGAGGAGGTGCTGACGATCCTTCCCGGCACCCTGCCCGAGGAGGAGCTGACCGCCCGCCTCGCCGCCACCGACTCGGCCGTGGTGATGAAGCTCGGTCGGACCTTCCCCGCCGTGCGCGGCGCGATGGAGAACAGCGGCCGGCTCGCCGAGGCGCGCTACGTCGAACGCGCCACCATGGAGGGCGAGCGGACCGGGATGCTGGCCGAGACGGACGCGCAGAGCGTGCCGTACTTCGCCGTCGCCGTGGTGCCCAGCCGCATCGGCAACCCCGGCAGCGTGCCGTCCGGGCCCGGCGAGGTCGTGGTCGTCGGCACCGGCCCGGCCGGACCGCTGTGGCTGACCCCGCAGACCCGGCGGGCGCTCGCCGACGCCGAGGTGCTCGTCGGGTACACGACCTACCTGGACCGGGTGCCCGTCAAGCCGGGCCAGGTCAGGCACGGTTCGGACAACAAGGTGGAGTCGGAGCGCGCCGAGTTCGCGCTCGACCTCGCCCGGCGCGGCAAGCGGGTGGCCGTGGTGTCCGGCGGTGACCCGGGGGTCTTCGCCATGGCCACGGCGGTCCTGGAGGTCGCCGGGCAGGACGGCTACAAGGACGTGCCCGTGCGCGTCCTGCCGGGCGTGACGGCGGCCAACGCGGCGGCCGCCGCGGCCGGCGCCCCCCTCGGCCACGACTACGCGACCGTGTCGCTGTCGGACCGGCTCAAGCCGTGGGAGGTCATCGCGGAGAGGCTGCGCGCCGCGGCCGCCGCGGACCTGGTGCTCGCCCTGTACAACCCCGGTTCGCGCAGCCGGACCTGGCAGGTGGCGCAGGCCCGCGAACTGCTGCTGGAGCTGCGCGCGCCCGAGACCCCGGTGGTCGTCGCACGTGACGTGGGCGGGCCGGAGCAGTCGGTGCGGATCGTCACGCTCGCCGAACTGGAGCCGTCCGAGGTCGACATGAGGACGATCCTGCTGATCGGCTCTTCGCAGACGCGGATCACCGAGCGGGCCGACGGCTCGCGGATCACGTGGACCCCGCGCCGGTACCCGTGACCGGGGTAAAGTGACAGGCGTCGGTCCCGGGGTACTTATTCCACCCCGGGCCCGACGCGTTCACGCCCGCTGTCGCAGCCAGTTCAGGGCCTCGGCCACCGAACCCGTCTCCGCCACGCCCTGCGGGACCGCGGGCCGGCGTACGACGAGGACCGGGACGCCCGCCTCCCTGGCCGCGGTCAGTTTGGGGGCGGTGGCCGAGCCGCCGCTGTCCTTCGTCACCAGTACGTCGATCCGGTGGCGGGCCAGCAGCTCCCGCTCGTCGTCCAGGGTGAACGGGCCCCGGGCCAGTACGACTTCCAGCCTCGGCGGCACCGGTGCGTCCGGCGGGTCCACCGAACGCACCAGGAACCACGTGTCGGTGAGGTGCGCGAAGGTGTGCAGCCCCATCCGGCCGGTGGTGAGGAAGACGCGGCCGCCCAGGGAGGGCAGCAGTTCGGCCGCCTCGGCGAGCGAGTCCGCGAAGGTCCACGCGTCGCCGGGCTCCGGGGTCCAGCCGGGGCGGCGCAGCGCCAGCAGCGGGATGCCCGAAAGGGCCGCCGCCTGCGCCGCGTTGAAGCTCATCCGCTCCGCGAAGGGGTGGGTGGCGTCCACGAGGTGGGTGACCCGGTGGGCGGTGATCCATGCGGCCAGCCCGGCGGGGCCGCCGAAGCCGCCGATGCGCGTCTCGCCCGGCGGCAGCACGGGGTCGGCGACCCGGCCCGCGAGCGAGGTGGTCACCCGGAACCGGGCAGCCGCCTCCGGCGCGCCCGAGGGTTCGCGGGCAGGGCCGACGCCGAGCCGCGCGTCTGGTGCCGGGCCCCGCCCCGCACCGGCCTCCGGGACCGTGCCCCCTCCCGCGCCGGCCAGGGCGCCGGCCAGGCGGCGGGCTTCCGTCGTGCCGCCGAGGATCAGGACGTGGTGCGCGGGGTCGGCCCCGGGGAGCCCGGCGGGCCGAGCGGTCCCGGCGGATTCAGCAGACATGCCGGTCGCGCTCGGGGGAGTACAGGTGGCTGTCGCGGAACTGCTCCGCGCCCAGCGTGCGGCCCACCACGATGACGGCGGTGCGGACCAGCCCGTGCTCCTTCACCCGGCCGGCGATGTCGGCCAGGGTGCCGCGCAGGATCAGCTCGTCGGGGCGGCTGGCCATCGCCACCACCGCCACGGGGCATTCGGCCCCGTAGTGCGGCAGCAGTTCGTCGACGACCCGGTCCACGTAGCGGGTGGCGAGGTGCAGGACCAGCAGGGCGCCGCTGCGGCCCAGCGTCGCCAGGTCCTCGCCCGGCGGCATCGGGGTGGCCTGCTGCGCGATCCGGGTCAGGATCACGGTCTGGCCGACGGTGGGGACGGTCAGCTCCCGCTTCAGCGCCGCCGCGGCCGCCGCGAAGGCCGGCACGCCCGGGACGACCTCGTAGGGGATGCCAGCCGCGTCGAGCCGCCGCATCTGCTCCGCGACCGCGCTGAAGATGGACGGGTCGCCGGAGTGCAGCCGCGCTACGTCCTGGCCCGCCTCGTGGGCCCGTACGCACTCGGCGATGATCTCGTCCAGGTTCAGCCGCGAGGTGTCGACCAGCCGGGCGTCCGGCGGGCACTCGGCGAGCAGTTCGCGCGGGACGAGGCTGCCCGCGTACAGGCAGACGGGGGCGGCGGCCAGGGTCCGCGCGCCGCGCACCGTGATCAGGTCGGCGGCGCCGGGGCCGGCACCGATGAAGTACACGGTCATGTCTGGTCCTGGTCCTTTTCCTTGGTGACTGACCACTGGGTCACGGGCATTGCCTGCCGCCAGCCCGTGAAACCGCCCACCGGCACGGCGTGCGCGACGGCGAGCTTCACGAGTTCGCCGCCGTGACGGCGATAGCGCTCGGTGAGGACCGCCTCCGATTCCAGGGTGACGGTGTTGACGACGAGCCGGCCGCCGGGGGCGAGTGCCGCCCAGGCCGCGTCGAGGAGCCCCGGCGCGGTCAGCCCGCCGCCGATGAACACCGCGTCGGGGGCGGGGAGGCCGGAAAGCGCGTCCGGGGCCGCGCCGACGACCACGCGCAGCCCGGGTACGCCCATCGCCGCCGCGTTACGGGTGATCCGCGCGGCCCGCTCCGCCACCCGCTCCACCGCCACCGCCCGGCAGGACGGGTGCGTCCGCATCCACTCGATGCCGATGGAGCCGGAGCCGCCGCCGATGTCCCACAGCAGCTCGCCGGGGGCCGGGGCCAGCGCGCACAGGGTCGCCGCGCGGACGTGGCGCTTGGTCAGCTGGCCGTCGTGCTCGTAGGCGGCGTCCGGCAGGCCGGGGGTCGCTCCGAGGCGCGGGGCGGGGTGGGCGGGGTCGCGCCGGCAGTCGACGGCGACCACGTTGAGGGGGTCGCCGGGCGCGTGGTCCCAGCCGTCCGCACGGCCCTCGTACGAGTCCTCGCGCTCCGATCCGAGCTGCTCCAGCACCCGCATCCGGCTCGGGCCGAAGCCCCGCTCTCGAAGCAGAGCGGCGATCTCGTTCGGGGTCGCCGCTCCGGCGCTGAGCACCAGCACCCGGCGCCCCTCGTACAGGGCGGCCGCGAGGCGGGCCACCGGGCGGCCCACCACCGTGACGACCTCGGTGTCCTCCACCGGCCAGCCCAGGCGCGCGCAGGCGTAGGAGACGGAGGAGGGGTGCGGGTGGACGAGGAGGCCCCGCGGCCCGAGTTCCTCGGACAGCGCGCGGCCGATCCCGTAGAACATCGGGTCCCCGCTGGCCAGCACCGCGATCCGGCGGCCGGCGTGCTCGGCCATCAGCCTCGGCACGGCGGGCCGCAGCGGGCTCGGCCAGGCCACCCGCTGCCCGGCGCACTCGGCGGCCGGCAGCAGGTCGAGCTGGCGCGGCCCCCCGATCAGCACCTCGGCGTGGGAGAGCGCGGACCGCGCGGGGGCGGTGAGCCCGGCCCAGCCGTCGGCGCCGAGGCCGACGACCGTCACGGGTATGGGGGGCGGTGCGGAGCTCACTGCGCGGTACCTCGGGGACGGGGAGGGGACGGGCGGACGGGAGGACGGACGGGAGGACGGACCGGATGGCGAACGGGAGAACGGACAGCCGGTTCCGCATGACTGCGGAACCGCAGCCTACTGGCCTGCGGATTCCGGGGAGGAACCTGCCCTGGCTCCCGGACCGGGGTCCCTGCGGGCTACCCTCGGTAACCCATCTTTCCCGAGGGACGTGAGGGAGTCCCCGGCTGGAACGCCACGGACATCCCCGACCAGCGCGGCCGCACCGCCGTCGTCACGGGGGCCAACAGCGGGATCGGCTACGTCACCGCCCGCGAGCTCGCCCGGCGCGGCGCCACCGTGGTGCTGGCCTGCCGCAGCGCGGCGCGGGGTCGAGCCGCGGTGGTCAGGCTGCGCACGGAAGTCCCCGCGGCCGAGGTGGAGTTCGCCGAACTCGACCTTGCGGAGCTGGCGTCGGTCCGGGAGTTCGCCACGGCCTTCGGGAAACGCCACGGGGCGCTCGACCTGCTGGTCAACAACGCCGGAGTGATGGCCCTGCCGTTCGGGCGCACCACCGACGGCTTCGAGACGCAGTTCGGCGTCAACCACCTCGGCCACTTCGCCCTGACCGGACTGCTGCTGCCGAAGCTGCGGGCCGCGCCGCCCGGCGCCCGCATCGTCAACGTCTCCAGCGGCTTCCACGCGCTCTCCGACATCGACCTCGACGAGCTGAGCGACGAACACGGCTACCGCCGCTGGGCCGCCTACGGCCGCTCCAAGACCGCCAACCTGCTCTTCACCCACGAACTGGCCCGGCGCTTCACCGCCGCGGGTTCCACGATCACCGCCGCCGCCTCCCACCCCGGCTACGCCTCCAGCAACCTGCACTCCGGCGCCGCGAAGCTGGAGGGCCCCACCCTCCTCTCGCGGATGACGGCCGTCGGCAACGCGGTCCTCGCGCAGCCCACCGCCTCCGGGGCACTGCCCACCCTCTACGCGGCCACCGCGCCCGGGGTGCGCTCCGACGACTTCATCGGGCCGCGCTTCGGCTGGCGCGGGGCGCCCGTCCGGTCCTGGCGGGCGAAGTGGACCCTCGACGACAAGTCCGGCGAAGCGCTCTGGACCACCTCCGAGAAGCTCACGGGCGTCTCGTACGCGTCCCTGCCGCGCTGACCCTCCGGGTGGTCCGCGCACGCGGGCGCCCCGCCGTGAGCCCGTCCGCCCCCGGGGCGCTACCAGGCGCCCCGGACCGCCCCTGACCTGGCCGCCGCACTCCCCGGGAGACTCTGCGACATGAGCGACGACGACATGGACAACCACCCAGAAGCCCACGACCACGCGGTGGTCCTCGGGGCGGGCATCGCCGGGTTGCTGGCGGCGCGGGTCCTCGCGGACCGGTTCGCACGGGTGACCCTGGTCGAGAAGGACGAACTGGCCGAGGTCGCCCCGTCCTTCCGGCCGGGCATCCCGCAGTCCCGGCACGTGCACGTGCTGTGGTCGCGGGGCGTACGGCTGATCGAGGAACTGCTGCCCGGGATCACGGAGAAGCTGCGGGCCCACGGGGCCGCCCTGCTCAACAGCCCGAGGGACTTCCTCTGGCTGAGCCCCGCCGACTGGTTCCACGAGGTCGACGGCTCGGAAATCCTGCTGGCCAGCAGGGAGTTGCTCGACTGGAGCTTACGTCGCGAGGTGCTGCGGAACGAGCGGATCCGGCTGCGCGCGGGCAGCCAGGCCACCGGGCTCGTCGGCGCACCGGACGGACGCTCGGTGACCGGCGTGGAGTTCCGCGACGGCGACCCGCTGGCCGCGCGGTTCGTGGTCGACGCGACCGGGCGCACCTCCAGAGCCCCCGCCTGGCTGGCCGCGCTCGGCTTCCCGACACCGGAGACCACCCGCTACGACTCCCATCTCGGCTACTCCAGCCGGTACTTCGAGATCCCGCCCGACCCGGAACGGCGCTGGCAGGGCCTCTACGTCCAGGGCCGCCCCGACCTCCCGCGAGGGGCCGTCCTCATCCCGCAGGACGGCGAGGACCGGTGGCTGGCGACCCTCATCGGCAACGGCGAGCACGCCCCGCCCACCAAGGACGAGGAGTTCCTCGACTTCGCCCGCAGCCTGCGCAGCCCTGCGCTCCACGACGCCCTGCGCGAGGCGAAGCCGCTGTCCCCGGCGACCGCGTTCCGCTCCACCGCGAACGAATGGCGCCACTACGAGCGGCTGGACCGCTGGCCGGCCGGATTCGTCGTACTCGGCGACGCGGCCTGCCGGTTCAATCCGGTCTACGGGCACGGGATGACGGTCGCGGCGCTCGTGGCGGACGCCCTGCGCAGGGAGATCGCCCCCATGGCCCCCCAGGACATCCCGGCGGCCGCCCGCCGCATCCAGCGCAGCGCGGTGGCCGAGGCGGAAACGGCCTGGCAGATCGCCACCAGCGAGGACATGCGCTACCCGGGCACCGAGGGCCCGCCTCCGGACCGGGCCACGAAGGTCCTGCAGGGCTACATGTCGCGGGTGATGGTCGGCGCCAACTCCGACCAGGCCATCGCCGACCGCTTCTTCGGAGTGCTCTCCCTCTCGGCCCCGCCGACCACCCTGCTCAGCCCGGGCACGGTGGTCCGCGTCCTGTCCAAGTGGCGCCTGCCGACCTCCCCGACGGCCGCCGCCTACCCACCGCACCACGCCCCGCCGGGGTCCGGGTCCGGGGGTTAGGGCTTGGTGGCGCGCTCGTACAGGGACCGGACCCCGTCGCCGAAGTAGCTGCTGTACGAGGTCTCCGCGTCGCCGCCTCCGTCCCGCCCGCCGATCACCCCGATCAGGGTGCTGCCGTCGGTCAGGATCGGGCCGCCGCTGGTGCCGTTCGGGACGTCCGCGCAGTCCAGCCGCAGCTGCGTCGGGCCGGCCGCCACCGCCGTGTTGCGGCAGTCCAGCGGCTCCTCGGAGTTGTTCGGATAGCCCACGACCCGCGCGGGGGCCGGGAGTTGGGGACGGAAGGCGATGGTTTCGGCCCCGGTGACGTCCTCCAGTCGCTGCCCCGGATAGCCGGGGCGGCGCAGCCGGATGAAGGCGACGTCGTGGTCCGGGTCCTGGTCCTCGATCCAGCGGGGGTCCACGTCGATGCGCGTCGGCACCCAGATGCCGTACGGGGCCACGCCGTCGCGGTAGCCGGGGGCGAAGGCCAGGTTGGTGCGGAAGCCGCGGGTGTACACGCAGTGGGCGGCGGTGACGATCAGGTCGCCGTGGGGAGAGTGGACCACCGCGGCCGAGCAGTGGTGGTCGGGGTCGGGGTCCTGGCCGGGGGAGAACAACGCGCCGATCGCGGGTTCGGCCGCGGCCGGACGGGCCTCCAGGGGCTCCGAGGGCCGCCATCCGGCGGACCTCCAGTTCACGGTCCCGCCGTCCCCGAAGGCCTTGTCGTCCGTCGGCGGCTCGGCGGCCTCCCGGACGATCCCGTCGAGCACCTCGGAGGCCGTCCGGTCCGCCCGCTCCGGGTCCTGTTGGTACACGCCCCGCTCCGGATCCCCGTCCTCGACGTGGGCCGCGATGGCGCGCAGCTCCCATGCGTACCAGCCGCCCGCGAGGACCAGCGCGCACAGGACGACGAGGAGCAACGAGCCCCGTACGACCCGCGCCTCAACCCTGCTGACCATCCGGTGCTCCCACCCCACAGACATGTACGACCTCTCGTCAGATGGGCCGGGAGTCGCGGCGGGTTCCGGGGCCGGGACGTGTTCATGCTCACAGTCGGGCCCGTCGGCCGGGCCCGCCGTCTCCATTCCGAACTCGCACATCCCTGACGCCGGTTGGCGGCTCGGCGCTATCGTGCCGGGCGGGGGCGAGTGACTGTGCGAGGGGGCGGGTGCGATGCGGTTTCTCTTTGTCCACGGTACGGGGGTGCGGCGGGAGCGGCACGATTCGCTCTTCGGGCTGGTGCGGGAGCGGCTCGCCGGGCGTTTTCCCGGGGCGGACGTCGACTCCTGCTACTGGGGTGACCGTTTCGGGGCGGACCTCGGCGCGGGCGGCCGCTCGGTGCCGGGCCTACGGCCGGGGCCGGGGCCGGACGAGGAGGGCACCGACGCCGAAACGGCCTCCTGGGCGCTGCTGATCGCCGACCCGCTGTGCGAGGTGCGGGTGCTGGCCGAGGCCGGGTGGGAGGGCGGATCCGAGGACGACGGCTTCGCCATGCCCGGCGTACGGTCCGAGGGAGCCCGAGTGCTGAGCCTGCTGGCGGCCATGCCGAGCGAACTCCCCACGGCCACGGCCACGGCCCACGCACCCGATGCGGCCGGTGGAGCCCATGGAGTCCATGCGGCCGGTGGGGCCCATGGAGCCGGCGCGACCCACGGAGCCCATGGAGCCGGGGCGACCCACGCGCCCGACGCGCCGCGCGCAGGGGGTGCGGCGGGAGAGTTCGTCGCCCTGCTGCGCGGGACCGGGCTCGGGTCGTACCTTCCCGCCGCGCTGGAATCCACCGCCCGCTCCGCCGAAGCCGCACGGGCCGGGGAGCGCGCCGCCGACGCCGCGCAGGCGGCGGAGCTGGCCGGTGTCCTCGCGCGGGCCGTGACCGCCGCCGCGCTCGCCTCCGCCGGGGCCGAAGCCGACTGCACCGGCGCCGAACGCGACCGCCTCGTCGAACTGCTCACCACCCGACTCGGCGGCGACGCCCGGGTACCGGGCGCCCGCGCGGCCGCCGTCCTGGGCCGGCTCGCGCTGCGCGTCACCACTCAGCCCCTGCTCAACGCCTGGCGCGGCTCCCTCACCGTCGGCGCCACCCCCGCACTCGGAGACATCCTGCGCTACCAGGCCCGCGGCCACGCCCTGCGCGACTTCCTGCACACCGAGATCACCTCCCGGCCGGGGCCGACCGTACTCATCGGCCACAGCCTCGGCGGGATCGCCCTCGTCGACCTCCTCGCCCTCGCCGCCGCCCGAGGCGAGCCCGTACCCGGCGTGGAACTCCTCGTCACCGTGGGCTCCCAGGCCCCCTTCCTGTACGAACTCGGCGCGCTCACCGCGCTGGAGCCCGGGGAGAAGCTCCCGTACGGCTTCCCGCGCTGGCTCAACGTGTACGACCGCCAGGACGTGCTCGCCTACCTCGCGGGCCCCGTCTTCCCCGGCGACCCGCGGATCAGCGACCACGAGGTGGGCAGCCGGCAGCCCTTCCCCGCCTGCCACAGCGCGTACTGGAAGCAGAACACCCTCTACGAGCGGATCGGGCAGGCGGTGACCGAGGCGGGGATCGGGTGACCACCGACGCGGCCGGCCCCGGCACGGCCCCGGACCCGGTCCCGGACACGGCCCTGGACCCGAACCGGGATCCGGCCCCGGACCCCGGCTTCCTGCCGCCGGCCCTCGGCCCCGGGCGGACCTTCGCGCTGGTCGCCGGGGTCGAGCGGTACGCCGTCAGCCCCCGCTGGAACCTGCGCGGCCCCGCCCGCGACGCCCTGCGCTTCGCACGCTGGCTGACCGGGCCCGCGCAGGTGCCGCCCGGCAACGTCCGCCTGCTGCTGTCCCCGATCGACGGGCCGGACAGCCTCGACTGGTCGGACTCCCCGGCCATGGCCGCCCTGCGCACGGCGCACCGGCCCGCCACCGAGGCCAACGTGAAATCGGCGCTGCTCGACGAACTCCCGCAGTGCGACGGCGACCTGCTCTGGATCTTCTGGGCCGGACACGGCTACCTCGGCCCCCGCGACGAGCTGATGCTCCCCTGCGCCGACGCCCACCCCGGCCAGATCCGCCACCTCAACCTCGACTCGGCGCTGCGCTGGTGGCGCACCGACCTCGTGGGGCGCCGCAGGTTCCCACTCCAGGCAGCGCTCGTCGACGCCTGCCGGGTCGACGCGCCCCGCGACACCCGCTGGAACTTCGGCAACAACGACTACGGCGGCGGCAGTTCGGTGCCCGGACGGCGCCAGTTCCGGCTCTACGCATCCCGCGAGGGCGAAGCCGCGCAGAACGACGCCGAACGCGGCGCGGGCCGCTTCACCGAGGCCCTGCTCACGGAGCTCGGAGAACGTTCCGTACGGGAGGGAGTCACCGGACTCGCCGCCTCCGCCCGCACCATCCACCGCGCCTTCCGGGAGCAGCGCGACCGCGGCGAGGGCTGGCAGCTGCCGCAGTTCCTCGTCGACCGGGACTGGGACGCCTGCTCCTTCCTCGACGAGGACCTGCCCGGCGCAGACCGGCCCCGGCACGCCCCGCCCCGCGCCGGCCGGCTCGACCAGACGGCCTGGGACGGGCTCGGCGTCCTCTTCGCGGGCCGCGCCCTGCCGCGCCACGCGCACGAGGCGTACGCGTGGGCCTTCAAGGCGGTCGGCTGCACGACCCCGATGGCCGCCGGACTGCCCGGCGACACCCTGCTCGACGTGGTCCAGGACCTGGACGAACGCCAGGGCGGCAGCACCGGGAGCACCGGCATGCCACCGGCGGTGCCCTTCGTACGGTTCCTCGCCGACCGGGCCGCGGCGACCGACGCGGTGTGGGCGGCCCGGCTGCTGGAATGGGTACGCGAAACCCGTGCGCGGCTGGCCCTGCCCGTGCTGCCGCCGCCCCCCGGCCCGGCGCCCCGGACCGCCCTGGACGTCCGGCTGGACGTGCCGCCGGGCGGCGAGGACGGGTTCCTGGTCCGGATGTGGCTGCGCGGCGACGGGACCCGGCAGGTGTGGGAGTCGCAGGGCGCGCCGCTCACGCTGGAGGCCGTACGGGAGGAACTGCTGCGGCAGCTCGCGCCGACCGGCGGGGCAGGGTCGGGCGGCCCCGCGCCGGGGGTGCCGTACACGGCGGTGGACCGGATCGAGTTCCACGTCCCGTACGAGCTGTTGGACACCGACTTCGACCAGTGGCCGGTGCCGCGCGGCCCGGCCGGGCGCCGCAGGGCCCTCGGCCTGCTCTACCAGGTCGTGGTGCGCTGTCCGGAGGAACGGGCCGACACCCGGGCCGAGTGGCACACCAAATGGCGGTGGCTGTGCATCCGGGGCGGCCGGCACCCCGAAGCCGTCCGGGTGGTGTGGGACGCCGAGACCACGGACACCCTCGGGTTGGAGCTGGCGGCGGGCCCCGCCCCCGCCTGCGTCGTGGCGCACACCACCACCGCCCCGCACGAAGGGCTGCTGGAGGCCGTACTCGAAGGGGGCGTTCCGGTTGCGGTGTGGCGGCGCGGCGGCGGCACACCGGAGCCCGCCCTCCTCGACCTGCTCGCGCCCGCCGGGCCCGATGGCCGCCCCGACCCCGGGGCGCTCGACGTGCTCGACCTGCCCGCGCGCGTACGGGAGGTGCGCCGGGCGGCCGCCGGAGTGCCCCCGGGCGGACATGCGCGCCCCCCACAACCGCCGCCAGGGGCAGACCAGTTGGTTCTGTTGTGGGACGATCCCGACGACGTGCCGGGCCTCCGGCCCCTGGCCTGCCCTCCTGATCCGTGACTCCTCGGCCCGATCCCCGATCCCCGAGCCCCGACCCGCTCCGCACCCGATCCATGACCACGGACAGACGGACAGACGGACAGACGGCGACACCGACGATGGAGGCACAGGCAGTGGCGAAGGACTGGTGGCTGTACCACGGGACCGGTGAGGGCGCGGACCGGCGTGCCCGCCTGGAGGCCGGCCCGCCGCCGCCCTGGCGCAGGTTCAACGGCGCCCCGGACCCGCAGTACGCCCCACCGGGCTGTGAGGGGAAGGCCTGGCGGCAGACGGTGGAGCGCGGGGAGGGCTACGTACCCGACGAGCCGGAGAAGGACGTCGTCAACACGGCCCTGCACCTGCGCAGGCCGCTCCTCATCACCGGAAAGCCGGGCGTCGGCAAGTCCACGCTCGCCTACAGCATCGCGACGGACCTCGGCCTCGGGCCCGTACTGCACTGGCCGATCACCAGCCGGACGGTCCTGCGCGACGGGCTGTACCTCTACGACGCCGTCGGACGGCTCCAGGAGGCGGGCCTGGAACAGCTGCGCCCGCCCGGCACCGATCCGGCTGTCGAGCGCACCACACCGGACGCCGCACCGGACGCAGCGCCGGACGCCGTGCCCGCTCCCGTCACCGCCCCCTCCATCTCCCGCTACCTGAGCCTGGGCCCGCTCGGTACCGCGCTGCTGCCGCAGGACCGCCCCCGCGTGCTGCTCGTCGACGAGATCGACAAGAGCGACATCGACCTCCCCGGCGACCTCCTCACCGTCTTCGAGGACGGCGGCTTCGTCATCCCCGAACTGGCCCGCCTCGCCAAGCAGAGCCGTACCGTCCCCGTCGGCACGGCGGACGGCCTCGACGCCACCGTGCGCATCAAGGACGGCAACGTCCAGTGCCGGTACTTCCCCGTGGTCGTCCTCACCAGCAACGGCGAACGAGACTTCCCGCCCGCGTTCCTGCGGCGCTGCGTCCGCCTCCACCTGGACGCCCCCGGACCGGACAAGCTCGCCCGCATCGTGCGCCGCCGCCTCGGCGTCGACATCGAGACCGACGAGGAGTACCGGGAACTCGTCCGGGCCTTCCTCGACCGCGCCGAGGACGGCGACCTGGCCACCGACCAGCTCCTCAACGCCATCCAGCTCAGGCTCGCCGGTGCCTGGTCGTCCCCCGGTGACCGCGACCGCTTCCTCGACACCGTCATGCAGCACCTGACCGGGCCGACGGCGTGATCGAGAAGCTGCTCGCCGCCTTCGCCGAATTCCCCGACGGCGCCGGGGACGGCGGCCCGCGCCCCGGCGCCGGGGTCGAGGAGATCGCCGACATCCTGTGGCTGGCGGCCCGGGTGGACCCGGCGGGCGCCCGCCCGCCCACGGCTCCGCAGGCCGGGCCCGGGGGCGGGCAGCCGCCGGCCGCCGGACCCGTCGCGCCCGATGCCGTCCCGGCCCACGGCGGCGACCGGGGCGGCGAGGAACCGGACGTACGGCTCTACCCGGCCGCCGTGCCCGTCCGCGACCCCGGGGGGAACCCGGCTGCGGCCCCGGCGGGGAAGCCGGGCGACGCCCCCGGGGGCCGACGGGGCACGCCCCTGCGGCTGCCGCGGGCCGGCTCCCTCGACGACCCGCTCGGCCTGATGCGCTCCCTGCGCCCCGTCGGCCGCCGCTCCATCGGCGGGCCGGGGGAGGAGCTGGACGAGCAGCTCACCGTGGAACGCAGCATCGAACGGATGGTGCCCACCCCGGTCCTGCGGCCCGCCGAGAGCCGCTGGCTGGACCTGGCCCTGGTCGTCGACACCCACCACTCGATGCTGCTCTGGACGGACTTCGTGGACGAACTCCGCAAGGTCCTCACCCGCAGCGGGGTCTTCCGCGACGTGCGCACCTGGCAGCTGACCGGCACCGCCTCCGGGGCCACCCCCATGGTCACGCACCGCCGGGGCGGTCCGCCCCGCAACCCCCTCGAACTCGCCGACCCGGCGGGCCGCCGCCTGCTTCTCGTGCTCTCCGACACCGTGGCCGGCGGCTGGCGCGAAGCCCCGCTCCAGGGCGTGCTGCGGCACTGGAGCGCGCACAACGCCGTGGCCGTGCTGAACGTGCTACCCGAACGGCTCTGGACGCGTGGCGCGGTCCGGCCCGTCCCCTTCTCCCTGCGCGCGGACCGCCCGGCCGTCGCCACCCGTGCCTGGCAGCGGTTCCCGGGCGGCCGGGCCACCCGCACGCGCGGCACCCCGCGCCGCAGGCGCCCGGCCGACGGTGCTGCTCCCGCCGCCGTCGTCCCCGTCGTCGGGCTCGCCTCCTCGGGCCTGGCCCGGCTGCTGCGCGTGGTCTCGGGGGACGGCCGCCGCCACCGCCTGGCGTGCCTGCGCCTGGACGCGCGACCCGGGCTCGCGGCGCCCCCGGAGGCCCCCGTGCCGCCCGTGGCCGCCACCGCCCTGGAGGTCGTGGAACGCTTCCGGGCGAACGCCTCCCCGACCGCCCAGCAGCTCGCCGCCCACCTGGCCGCCGTACCGCTGACCCTCCCGGTGATGACCCTGGTACGGCGCTCCCTGCTGCGCGAATCCGAGCACGGGCACCTGGCGGAGGTCGCCCTCGGCGGGCTCTTCGCACCGTGGGGTCCCGAACAGAGCTCGGACGACGTCGAGTTCGAGTTCCTGCCGGGTGTACGGGAAGCACTGCTCGGCTCGCAGCTGCGCGGCGAGGTGGCCGCCGTACGCGAACTCGTACGCCGCCGCGTCTGGGAGTACATGACCCGCAACCGGGGCCCGGGGCCGGACTTCTCCGCGACCCGCGTCACGAGCGGGCGGGACGGGCGCCGGCTGGTGGCGCCGGACGCCCAGCCGTTCGCGGCCCGGCCGCGGCCCGTCCGGGCGGAGCCGGGGCTGGCCGACCGCGTGGTCCGGGTCCGGTACGACACCATGGCGGAGCCGCAGGAGGTCGGCACCCTGCTGACGCCGCGCCTCGTGCTCACGGTCGGGGACGCGCTGCTCCTCACGAGTGCGGTCGTATGGGTCCGCGTCACCGGCCGAGAGGTGGCGTGCCGCCGGGTGTGGTCGCAGGATTGGGCACTGCCCCGGGTGTACCTGCTGCTGGCCGACGAGGACGTCGTGGATCCGGCCGTCTTCGCCGGGCCCCTGCGCTGGTCCGACGAGGACGCGGGGCCGGGCCGGGGCCGGGTGGACGGCTTCACCGATCAAGGGGAACCGGTCGCACTGACGGGCGAGGTGCTTCCGGCAGGCGGTGCAGCCAACGCCGAACTCGTACGACTCTCCGCCGAACCGGAGAACTGGACGCACTACCGCGGCGGCCCGGTCTCCCGCGACGGAGAACTGATCGGCGTGGTCCACGGGATCTGGCCGGACCGCATGGTGCTCCTGTCGAGCCGGTCCCTGCTGGATGAGCAGGGCTTCCGTCGTGTCCTCGACGCGCACAGGGCGGTGCGCGGCGTGGTGGGCCGGGGAACCCAGGCGGGTCTGATGTTCGACATCCGCCGCACGGGCCACCGGCTCGCTCCGCCCGACCCGATGGGCGGGACACTGTCGTACGAGATCGGGCAGCCGTTCGACACGTTCCTGCGGGACCTCCTGCGCGACATCGGGGCGGCGGCGCAGGTGATCGAGGGCACCGAGGACTCCCGGCTCGTCATGGTGTACGACCCGGGCGCGATCGGCATGGTCGGGCGGATGCTGTGCGAACTGCGCATGAAGGCAGCCGAGTTCCTCGACGCACAGGCGCCGTGGATCGCGGGTCTCACCGTGGCGGTGAGCACGGGGGCGGAAGCCCTCCCGCCGGCCGCCCGGCAGGTCGAGGACGCGGGACACCGGGAGACGTCCGAGCCGCTGCGGATCTTCGTGTCCCATTCCTTGTACCGGGAGATCGCCATGCAGCTCGGCGTCGCCGGGCAGCGCACCCTCTCGGCGAGCGGCGCCGGGTCGGCGGACTGGGTTTCCGTCGACGACCCGGCCGAACTGGGGCAGGCCCTGATCGACGCCGACGAGGTTCGGCGCGAGGACGTCGACTGGCAACTCTGCGGCTACCGCTCCTCGAACCCGGTGGGCTGCACCGGCATCCGGCTGCCCGGGTACGACCGGTGCCTGGCCCATCTGAACGGAGCGGAACTGGCGGCCTACCTCGGGAGTCTCGGGCCGGGATCACCGCTGGACCTCAGGGGCACCACCTTCGTCCCCGGACTGCTCGGGGACCTCCTGCACGCGGTGACGGATCGGGAGACGGGGCGCGTCAGGCTGGGCAGGGTGGACTTCGACCGCGCACTTTTCATGGACGACTGGACGACCGAGCGGGCGGAGTTCTCGGGCGGTGTCTCCTTCAACCACGCGGTGTTCCAGCGGCGCGCACGGTTCGGGGGGTGCGCTTTCGCCGGGTCGGTCTCCTTCGACGGCGCGGTCTTCCAGTACGCAGCGGTTTTCGAGCAGGCCCGGTTCCGCGGCGCGGCGCGGTTCCGCCGCACCCGCTTCGCCGACGGCGCCGGCTTCTCGGGGTGTGTCTTCGGCGAGGAAGTCTCCTTCGCCCGAGCGGTGTTGGAGGGTCCTTCGGACATGAACGCGGTCCGGGTCGCGGGATCGGCCGACTTCGCCCGGGCTGTCTTCCGCGGCGTGCTCGGGCTGCACGACGCCGTGTTCACCGGGCCGGTGTCCTTCCGGCACACGGCATGGGAGGGCGAGCTGTTGTCGACCGGGGCCGTGTTCGAGTGCCCGGTCGACTTCGACTCCGCAGACTTCCAGGGCCGTGTCCGCTTCGAAGGCGTGCGCTTCGAGGCGAACACGGACGCGGAACTCCCGTCGTCCGGCGAGCCGGACCGCTGGACCGTCGGACGGCGCCCGGACGGCACGCACGACATCCGCCTGCGCGACACGGAGCAGGACGGCTCAGGATCCGGAGTGTGAGGCCGCCTCCAGCCGCCGCTCCGGCAGCCCCTCCGGCGACGGCGACGGCGGCGCCGCGGCGGCCAGGCCCGCCTCGATCTCGTCCAGCGCCCGCCGCGCCGTCGCGATCCGCTCCTTGAGGTCGGCCCCCTCACCGCCCTGCGCCGGGATCCGGTTGTTCTCCTCCTCGATCTCCCGTGCCTCGTCCAGGGAGTTGAGGACGACGCCGATCAGGACGTTCACCAGCACGAAGGAGGCGAGCAGCGCGTACGAGGCGTAGAAGAGGATGCTGAGCCGGGAGATCTGCAGCCCCGCCCGCACCGCGTCCGTCAGCCCGTCGAGCGTGGTCAGCAGGAACAGCGTGAGCCCGGCCCGGCCCACCGAGCCGTAGTGCTCGGGGTCGGCCTCCGCGAAGCAGACCCAGCCGATCATGGCGTACACGTACACCACCAGCGCCCCCACGAACAGGAAGCTCGCGGTGCCCGGAAGGCTGCGGCCCACGGCGATCAGCAGGATCCGCAGGTGCGGCAGGAAGCGCGCGGTGCGCAGGACGCGGGCCAGGCGCAGCAGCCGCAGGATGGTGGTGTTCTCGCGGACGAACGGCAGGAAGGCGGAGGCCACGACCGCGAGGTCGAAGAGGTTCCACGGGTCGCGGAAGAATGCTTTCGGCTGGTCGGCCTGCGCGCCGATCCGCAGCAGGATCTCCAGCGTGAACAGCGCCAGGCAGCAGTTCTCCGCGCCGCCCAGCACCAGCCCGTACTCCCCGGCGAGACCGCTGTACGTCTCCAGACCCATCAGCGCCGCGTTGAACAGGATCGCGCAGAAGACGACGATCCCGAAGGCCGGTGCTTCGGTGACCAGCCGGCAGCGGGCCGCGAGCTTCATCCGGCCGCGTCCGGCCGGTTTCGGGTTCGTCGTCGTGCTGGTCATGGTGCTCCTCGTACGTTCGACTGCGTCGCGGGCGGGCGGGCGATCGGTCGGCCCAATGCCTCTAACGCGTTACAGCCGATCGGGTTTCACACCCGTCGCATACGTACCGGGAGCGGCTTCCGGCCCCGTCAGGCGATTTCCGTTCGGCGACCGCCCATCGGGACGACCAGGGGGGTGCCGGCCACCGGGCATTCGATGACCGCGGCGCGCAGGCCGAAGACCTCGTGGACCAGTTCCGGGGTGACGATCTCGGACGGTGGGCCGGCGGCGACGACCCGGCCGTCGCGCATCGCGATGAGGTGTCCGGCGTAGCGGCAGGCGAGGTTGAGCTCGTGCAGGACCATCACCACCGTGCGGCCCTCCGTGCGGTTGAGGTCGGCGACCAGTTCGAGGACGTCGACCTGGTGGGCGAGGTCGAGGTAGGTCGTCGGCTCGTCCAGCAGCAGCACCGGCGTGTGCTGTGCCAGCGCCATGGCGATCCACACGCGCTGGCGCTGGCCGCCCGACAGCTCGTCGATGGAGCGGGTCGCCAGCTCCGCGGCACCCGTCGCCGCCAGCGCGGCGTCCACCGCGGCCTCGTCGGAGGAGGACCACTGGCGCCACCACCGCTGGTGCGGGGTACGGCCGCGGGCCACCAGGTCGCGTACGGAGATGCCGTCCGGCGCGCTGGGGGTCTGCGGCAGCAGGGCCAGGCGCAGCGCGAACTCCCGTGCGGACAGGCCCGCGATGTCCTCGCCGTCCAGGTGGACGGCGCCGCCCACGGGCTTGAGGAGCCGGGCCAGCGCCCGCAGCGCGGTGGACTTGCCACACGCGTTCGGGCCGACCAGCGCCGTCACCCGCCCGGCCGGGATGTCGAGGTCGAGCTCCTCGGAGACGATGCGGTCGCCGTAGCCCAGGCGCAGCGCGGAGGTGCGCAGCGCGGTGGGCGTGGTGCCCGTGGACGGGGCCTCGGTGGACGGGGTCTCGGTCAGCGGGGCGGTCATGTCAGCCTCCCTTTCCGGCCCGGTTGGTACGGGCGAGGAGCAGCAGCAGGTACGGGGCGCCCACGGCGCCGGTGAGGACGCCGACGGGCAGTTCGGTCGGGGCGAGCACGAGGCGTGCGGCCAGGTCGGAGAGGATCAGCAGGACCGCCCCGGTCAGCGCGCTGGTGACCAGGGGGATGCCCGCGCTGCCGGTCATCCGGCGCGCGATCTGCGGGGCGCCCAGCGCGATGAAGGCGATCGGGCCGGCCGCGGAGGTGGCCAGCGCGGTGAGGCAGGTGGCGAGGACCAGGAGGGCGATCCGGGCGTGCCGCAGCGGGATGCCGAGGCTGCGCGCGGTGTCGTCGTCGTACTGGAGCAGCTGGTACGGGCGGGCGAGCGCCAGGGTCAGCGGTACGAGCACCGCCAGCGCCAGCCCGGACCACTGGACGTGCTCGTAGCCGCGCCCGTTGAGGCTGCCGGTCAGCCACACCATGGCGCGGGAGGCCTGGTCGATGTCGGCGCGGGCCAGCAGCCAGCGGGTCAGCGCGATCAGGGCCCCGTTCGCGGCGAGGCCGACGAGGACGAAGCGGTAGCCGGTGATGGTGCCGTCCCGGTAGGCCAGCAGGTAGATGGCCAGCGAGGTCAGCAGGGCGCCGGCGAGGGCCCCGAACGGAACGGCCCCGAAGGTTCCGGCGCCGGCCGCGGCGACTCCGCCGACGAGGATCGAGCACACCGCACCGGCCCCGGCGCCGGCCGCGATGCCGATCAGGTCCGGGCTGGCGAGGGGGTTGCGGGTGACGGCCTGGAACACGGCGCCCGCCAGCCCGAACGCGGCTCCCACCAGCAGCGCGGTCAGGGCGCGGGGCAGCCGGAGCTGGTGGACGATCAGATCGGCCGCGCCGGAACCGGTGCCGAGCACCGCGCCCAGTACGTCGCCGACGGGGATCGCGAAGGTGCCCAGCGACACGGAGGCGATCAGGCCCGCGAACCCGGTCAGGACGAGACCGAGCACCGCGAACGCGACCCGGGGGCGTACGGCGAATCCGACGGGTCCGAACTCGAACCGCAGCCGCCGCGCCTTCTTCTGACGGACCGTCGTGACCCCGGTGGCGGCGGGGGGCGCCGTACTCGTCGCGCTCATCGGGTGTGCTCCTTGAGCTTGCCGCGCTTGACCAGCAGCGCGAGGAACGGCGCGCCCAGCAGTGCGGTCACCACGCCCGCCTCCAGTTCGCCCGGCCGGGCCACCATCCTGCCCACCACGTCGGCCGCGAGCATCAGGGAGGCCCCGCCGAGCGCCGAACACGGCACCAGCCAGCGGGCGTCCGGCCCGGTGAAGGCCCGTACGACGTGCGGCACGACCAGGCCGATGAAGGTCACCGGACCGGCGGCGGCGACGGCCGCGCCGGTCAGCAGGACCACGGCGAGGGCGCCCAGGGCGCGGGTGGACTTGACCGGGGTGCCGAGCGAGCTGGCGAGGTCGTCACCGAGGGCGAGTGCGTTGAGCCGGCCACTGAGCCCGATGGCGAGGACGAGTCCGACGACGACGAACGGCAGCAGCTGCATGCCCAGTTGAGGATCCCGGCCGGCCAGGGAGCCCACCGCCCAGAAGCGGTACTGGTCCAGGGTGCGTACGTCGAGCAGGACCAGGGTGTTGGTGCCCGCGTCCAGCAGCACGGTCACGGCCGCGCCGGCCAGGGCGAGTTTGGCGGGGGTGGCGCCGCCGTAGCCGGTGCCGCCGACGGCGTAGGCGATGAGCCCGGCCAACGCCCCGCCGAGGAAGGCGAACCAGATGTACTGGTACGAACTCGTCAGCCCCAGCATGCCGATGCTCGCGGCGACCGCGAACGAGCCGCCCGCACTGATGCCGATCAGACCCGGGTCGCCGAGCGGATTGCGGGTGATGTCCTGGGCGACCGCGCCCGCGGCGCCCAGCGAGAGCCCGACCAGCAGGCCCAGGAAGGTACGGGGCATGCGCAGTTCGCGGACCACGACCGCGTCACCGGCGTCGCTGCCCGATATCGCGGCCAGCACGTCCGAGAACGGCACGGCCTTGGTGCCGATCGCGAGGGAGGCGCAGACCATGGCGGCCACGGTGACGACCAGCGCCGCGAGTACCAGGGACCGGGACGCAACTCTGCGGGGTGGCGGGACGGTTGGGGCGCTGGCCGCGCCGGGGGACGCGGTGACGGGCTTCAGAGACACTCACACAAGGTAAGGGATGCCTAACCGAATTTGTGCCATGGTTCCGTCTGGATTTTGACCACGAAGAGCAGCTAGTCTTCACAACGCGTTCACTCAGGCAAGCCTTACCTAAGAACGAATGTTCCCTCTGGAGAACCGAGAACCGATGAACACCTTCACTCAGCGCCGCCGGCCGGGCCGGATCGCCGCTGCCGTTCTCACGGCGGCCCTCGCCCTTTCGCTGGCCGCCTGCGGCGGCAGCGGCGACGACACGAAGCCGGGCGCCGAGTCGTCGAAGCCGACGACCGCCGAGTCGGCCGGCTTCCCGCGCACGATCACCCACGACAAGGGCAAGACGGAGATCAAGGCCAAGCCCAAGCGCGTGGTGGCCCTGGACAACAGCCTGGTCGAGGCGGTCGTCGCGCTCGACGCGCCGCTGGTCGGCGGAATCGGATCTTACCGTGACCAGAAGGGCTTCCCGCCCTACCTCGGTGAGGCGGTGAAGGACACCAAGGACGTCGGTCCGCTCGACAGCCCCAACCTGGAGGCCATCGCGGCCCTCAAGCCCGACCTGATCGTGTCGGCGACGGTCCGTCACGCCGACTTCTACGACCGGCTGAGCCAGATCGCGCCGACCGTGTTCGTGAAGACCACCGGACCGATCTGGAAGGAGAACATCACCTTCCTCGGTCAGGCGCTGGGTCAGGAGGAGAAGGCCGCGGCCAAGCTGACGGCCTACCAGACCCGTGCCAAGAAGATCGGCGACGCCATCAACGCCAAGGGCGGCGGCTCGGCCGACGGCAAGCCCACCTTCTCGGTCGTGCGCTTCGTCGACGGCCCGACGCGCATCTACCTGCCCAAGACCTTCAGCGGCATCATCCTCACGGACATGGGTCTGACGCGCCCCGAAAACCAGCGCGACGAGGCGAAGTTCAACATCGAGATCAGCGAGGAGCAGATCCAGCAGGCCGACGCCGACCACATCTTCATGACCAGCTTCTCGGGCGGTGAGGAGCGCAAGAAGAAGTTCCTCGCCAACCCGCTGTGGCAGCGCCTGAACGCGGTCCAGAAGAACCAGGTCCACGAGGTCGACGACGCCACCTGGATGACCTCGGTCTCCCTCCAGGGCGCCGACGTGGTCCTCGACGACCTGGCCAAGGCCTTCCAGGTGGACCCCGCCAAGTAGGCGGCGCCGCCTCACCGGCAAGGGGCCGGTCCCCGCCCCGTACGCGATGCGTACGGGGCGGGGACCGGCCCTTCGGCATTCCCGCTCAGGTCTGGTCCTCGATCCGGCGCAGCCGCTCCGCGTCGCAGGTCCGCGGGCAGGTGGCGCAGGCCCGGGACGGGTCCAGGGTGTAGTACATGCAGCAGCCGAGCCGGGTACGGGTCGGGTGCAGGTGCCCGGAACGGTCCGCGAGCCGCCGGAAGTCGGCGCCGCCGGGGAAGGGGGCTATGGCCGTCGGGAGCAGCTCGGTCGCCTCGCGCACCGCCCGCTCCTCCTGGCCCAGGGCGCGGCCGAGGTACCAGATCCCGGAGACGAGGTCGTCGGTGACCATGCCCCACAGGGCCCGGTCCCGGCGGCGGACCCGCGGCCCGATGGCGGCGAGCAGCGGTCGTACGTGATCGGCGACGGCCGCGCGCAGCTCGGCGCGCAGGGCCTCCTCGTCCGCGACCACCCTGGCCCCCGGCAGGTGCGCCGCGGGATCGCCCGGCAGGCACGCGAACCCGGTCCCCGGGACGATTTCGAACGTGCCCGTGGCCAGGTCGACGCGGACCTCGCGCGGGCGGACGCGGGGTACGCGCCGCTCCAGGTACCAGGCGCCGCTCATCAGCAGGCTGACGGTCCAGAGGTAGTCGTGGAGCGCGCGCGAGGCGGCGACGTCGGGGCGCGGATCGTGGCCGTGGCCCGCCCGGATGCGGTCGGCCTCGGCGGCGACGAAGGCGTCCAGGGCTCCCCGGTCGTGGACCGGTTCCGCCCGCTCCGCCAGCTCGGCGCCGCCGACCCACCGCCGGGCGTGCCCGGACGGCTGTGCGAAGGGTCGCGCGAAGGTCGGTGTGCCGGCGGCCGCCACCTGCACGTCCAATGCCTCGCAAACCGTCGCGAGGCGGCCGTAGGTCCGCGCCAGGGTGGCGGCGCAGTCCGGCGCGGGACGTGGGGGAGACGCGATGCGCGGGACCGCCGTCATCGGTTCTCGATCATGTTCGACACTGGGACTCCATACGAGGGAGTAGGTAAGGCTTACCTTAACCCAATGATCTATGATCATGGACGCCGCGCCACCCCGCGTGTCTCGAACGGGAGTTGAGACTAAGGGTTGGCTAACCTAAGCTGCTTTTGCCGGCGGGTTCGGAAATCCGTCGGCACCGAGGCGTGCCGGAAAGCAGTCACCCGCTCACCCCCACAGCTCAGGACTCGGAAGGGGCTCAGCCCATGCGGTTGTACCTGCTCGCACTCAACCCCACCGACTCGGTGACCGAGGGGTTCCTCCCCGCCGCGGCCCGACTGGGCCTCCAGGTCACCGTCCTCACCGACCAGCCCGACGCGCACCGCCGCTCGGCGCCGGACGTCGAGGTCCTGGAGTGCGACGTACGCGACTTCCGCGCGGTGGTCACCCGGATCGCGACCCACCACGCACCCGACGCGGTCTTCACCAACAGCGACCACCTCCAGACCCAGGCCGCCCTGGCCGCCGACTACTTCGGCCTCCCCGCCAAGGACTGGCGGACCGCACTGCGCGTCAAGGACAAGGCCCAGATGCGGCGCCACCTCGCCGCGAGCGGACTCGACGCGGTGTGGTCGACGGAGCTCGCCGCCGGACAGGACCCGGCCACCCTCACCGCCCTCGACGTGCCCTACCCGTGCGTGGTCAAGCCCCGGGAGGGCGTGGCCAGCGAGGACGTGGTGCTGGTCGAGGGGCCCGAGGAACTCGTCCTGCGCTGCAAGGAGATCCAGGAGCGCCGGCCGCGGGCGGCCCTCGTGATCGAGGAGTACCTGGCGGGCGAGCTCCACAGCATCGAGACGCTCGGCGACGGCACGGTCCGCCACGTGCTCGGCGGCTTCCACACCCGGCTGTCCCCGCCCCCGTACTTCATCGAGGAGCGCTGCACCTTCGTCGGCGCCCACCCCGAACCGGTCGTCCGGCAGGTCCTCGCCCAACTCGACGCCCTCGGCGTCGGATTCGGCATCTGCCACACCGAGTTCGTCGTGCACGAGGGCCGCGCCCGCATCATCGAGGTCAACTACCGGGCCATCGGCGACCAGATCGACCTGATGCTCGCCCGGCTGCTGGACATCCCGCTCTTCGAGCACGTCCTGCGCACGCACCTGGGCGAGCCGCTCCCCGCCGACCTCGGCGCCCGCACGGACGGCGCAGCCCTCGTCGACTACCCGTGCGCCCGGAAAGCCGGCACCCTCACGGCCGCGCCCGAGGCCGCCGACCTCACGGTCGACGGCGTCGAACTGACGTACCGCCCGCTGCGCGCGGTGGGGGAGCGGCACGACCTGTACGGCACCAACCGCGACTACATCGGCGTACTGCGCGCGGTCGGCCGGAACACCGACCAGCAGACCGTCGACCGGGTCGCCGCCGACCACCTCGCGGCCCAGCGCTGGGAGATCACCCCGTGACCACGACCGTCCCGACCGTCCCGGCCGCCCGTGCCGACGCGGCCGCGCCCGCCGATGCGACCCCGCTCGACCGTGCGGCCCTGCCTGCCGGCGCGGCCCCGCCCGCGGAAACGGCCGAACCCGCCGACGCCACCGAGGCCGAGCTGCTGCTCCGCGTCCTCGGCGCGCTCCTGCGCGAGGACGTCGTCGGCCTGCGCACCCGCACCACCACCGTCGACCGCGCCGACGGCCGCTGGCTGCGGTTAACTGCCGATGACGGCGACGCCCTGCTCCTCCCGGTCGCCCCGGACGGCTACCAGAGCGTGTACGCCGCCCGATTGCCGCTGCTCGCCCGGGAGTCCGACGGCCGCGAACTGACCACCCACGAAGAGGTCCTCGGCGCCCTCCGCGCGCTCGCCGACCCCGTCGACCGCGCCGGTTTCGACGCCTTCGCCGAGGAGTGCCGCCAGACCCTCGCGACCATGCGCCTGCACGCCCGTACCCGCGACGAGGTCGCCGCCGCCCTCACCGCCGCGCACGGGGAAGACCCCGCCGACTGGACCGGTCTCGCGGCCGGGCTCGCCCACGACACCCTCGCCGCGCGCCTCGACCACCCGGTGTACCCCACCGCGCGCGGCCGCTCCGGCCTCGACGAGAGCCAACTGCGCTCCCACGCTCCCGAGTTCCACCCGCATTTCGCACTGCGCTGGATCGTCGTGCCCGAGCGGGACCTCACCGTGGCGGGCGGCCCCGCCGCATTGCCCGACGCCTGGCCCACCCCCGCCGCGCTCGGCCTGCCCGGGCTCGACGGCAGCCACCTCGCCCTCCCCGTCCACCCGCTCACCGTCGGGGCGCCGCTGCGCGAGGCCCTGAGCGCCGCGGGCCTGGCCGACCGGGCCGTGCTCGCGGAGCGCCCGTACCTCGACGTCGTCCCGACGCTGTCCATGCGTACGGTCGCCGTCACCGACGACCCCACCCTGCACATCAAGGTCCCCATGGCCACCGCCACCCTGGGGCTGCGCAACCGCCGCATCATCCGGCCCGGCTTCCTCGCCGACGGGGTCGCCGGCCAGCGGCTGCTGGAAACCGTCATCGCCCGCGAACCGCGGTTCCAGGGCGTGATCCTGCACGCCGACGAGACCGTCCACGCCCACGCCGGACACGAGCTCCTCGCCGCGCTCTGCCGCCGCCAGCCGGCCGGGCTCGACGACGCCGTCGTCACCCCGCTCGCCGCGCTGCTCGCCGAAGCCCCCGGCGGGAGGCTGCTGATCGACCACCTCGCCGACCGGTTCCACGACGGGGATCCGATCGCCCTGCTCGACGGCTACCTGCGGCTGCTCTTCGACTGGCAGACGACCCTGTTCGGCCACGGCATCGCCCTGGAGTCGCACCAGCAGAACATCTCCCTCGTACTCGACCGCGACCCGGCCGGGGACACCCGCATGCGGCTGCTGCTCAAGGACGACGACAGCCCGCGCGTCAACGCTGCCCGTGCCCGGGCGAGCCTCGGCGCCGACGTGCCGCTCGGTTTCGACGACGCCCGCATCCTCTGCGAGGACGACCGACCGCTCACCGACATGTTCACCACGATCACCCTGCACCTGTGCGCCGGTTCGTACGCCTTCGGGCTCGCCCGGCACGGCCGCGCCGGGGCCGGTGCCCTGCAGGCCCTCGTACGCGACCGGCTCGCCGAGGCGGTCGAACGACTCGGCACCGGAGCGGGGGAGCCGGGAGCCGTGCTCCGCGCCCGGGTCCTGGACGCCCCGGAGCTGCCCGTCAAGGCGATGGTCAGCGCCGGAACCCTGCTCAGCAAGGAACGCTCGGGCGCGGCCGACATCAACAAGCACTACACCACCGGCCCCAACTACCTTCTGAGAGGCCGGCAGTGACCGCGAGCGCACCCCCGCACGGCCGCGAGACCACGGCGCCGACGCCCCCGCCGGCCCCGGAAGCGACGGAGGCCGGCGGAGCCGCGGCGCCGCCGCCCGCCCAGGGCGTGACGGAGGGCGCGGGCGCCGGCCAGGCCCGGCCGGCCCTCGGCCGGGGGCAGGTGCGCGCCGTCGCCGGTTGCTACTTCGTGGCCTCCTTCGCCGCGCTCGGCCTCCCGCCCTTCCTCACCGAGATCCTCCCGGAGCTCGGCGACCGCGACGCGAGCTGGGCCGGCGTGCTCTACATCGTCCCCACCGTCTTCGCGGCCGTCGGAGCCCCGCTCTGGGGACGGCTCGCCGACCGGTTCGGCCGCAAACGGCTCCTGCTGCGCGCCCAGTTGGGGCTGGCCGTGTCCTTCCTGCTGGCCGGCTGGGCCGAGTCCATCCCCGCCTTCACCGTGGCCCTGGTGCTCCAGGGCGTCCTCGGCGGCACCTTCGCGGCCTCCAACTGCTACCTCGGCGCCGCGCTGGAGGGTCCCGAGCTCTCCAGAGCCCTCACCCTGATGCAGGGCGCCGCCCGCGCGGCCCTTGTCCTGGCCCCGATCGTGGTGGGCGGCCTCTCGCCGTGGCTCTCCCCGCACCGGCAGTACGCCCTCCTGGCCGTGCTCCCCCTGACGGCGGCCCTGCTGATCACCGCGCTGCCGGAATCCCGCGGCAACCGGGCGGAACCCCTCGGCACACCGCCCGCCGACACCCCACCGGCCCGGGAGGCCTCAGCGGCCCCGGCGGCCTCAGCGGCCCCGGCGGCTCAGGATGCCGCGACGGGCCGGGCGGCCCAGGGGGCCCCGGCGCCGTCCGCCGCCCCCGCGGTCCCGCATCCCGCCCGAGGGGCCCGCGGCACCTCCCTGCGCGGTCTGTACGCCCTGGAGTTCGCCTTCGTCTTCTCCACGGTGATCTCCTTCCCGTACCTGATCTCCCTGATCGAGGAGCGGATCCCCGGCACCTCCCCGGCGGTGTCCGGAGTCCTCTTCGCCCTGCCCCACCTGTGCTACCTCGCCACGGCGATGTGGGTGCACTCGGCGTTCCACCGCCGGCCCCGCCTCGGCCTGGCGATCGGCTTCGCGTGCATAGCCCTCGGGCTCGCCGGGCACGGGCCGGCCCACTCGCTCGCCACCCTGGTCGCCGTCCGGCTGCTGCTCGGCGCCGGACTCACCCTCGGCCTGGTCTGCCTGGCCGTGATGGCCTCCGAATGCGCCAAGGGCCGCGCCCCCGGCGGCCTGTTCGGCTCGATCGAATTCTTCTCCAAGGCCGGCGCGGTCGTCGCCGGACTGGCCGCCGCCGCGGGCAACGGCCTGTACGGGCCCACCGCACCCGTGCTGACCGGCACGGCCGTGGCGCTGGTCACGGTCTGCGTCACCGCCCTCCCGGCCCTCCGGGCCCTTCCGGCCCCGAACCTCCGCTCTCTCCGCACCCGCTGGAGCCGTTGATGTCCCTGACCGATGAGATCGGTACCGCCGCCGCCCTCTCCTCCACCGTCCCCGCCGGGCTGCCCACGGCCGACGAGGCCGTCGTCCACACCCTCCTGAACTGCCTGCTGCGCGAGCTGTCCGGCCCCGAGCACCAGACCGCCGTCGCGGACGGCCACCTGCTGCTGTGGCTGCCCCGCCGCGGGGTACTGCTGCGCGCCGCCCTGCGCCGTACGTCCCTGCTGGGCGCGCACCGCTTCACCGGACCCGTGCGGGAGCAGCGCGACGGGGGCTGGGCCGAGATCGACTGGCGCCGCCTCGCCGAGTACGCCCACGACGAGCTGGCCCTGCGCACCGACGTGCGCAACGAGGAGTTCCTGGAGCAGATCGCCTCCAGCCACCAGGCCGTCTCGGCCGCGCTCGCCGTACGGGCCGAGTGGCCGCCCGCCGAGACGGCCGGGGGAGGGGCCGGGGCCGGGGGCGGCGACGGGCTCACCGCCTACCTGGAGTCCGAGCAGTCCCTCGTCTTCGGCCACCGCTTCCACCCCACCCCCAAGGCCCGAACCGGCGACACCGCCTCCTGGCTCGCGTACGCCCCCGAGACCGGCGCCTCCTTCCGGCTGCGCCACCTCGCCGTCCGCGAGCAGCTGATCGCCGAGGAGACCGCCGCCGAAGGAGCCGCGGGGCCCCTCGACCGGCTCCGCGCCGACGTGCCCGACGGCTACCGGCTGCTCCCCGCGCACCCGTGGCAGTACGAGATGCTGCGCGAACACCCGCGGCTGCGCGCCGCGTTCGACCGCGGGGACATCCTGGACCTGGGCGAAGCCGGCCGGCCCTTCGCCGCCACCGCCTCCGTCCGCACCCTGTACGACGGGGCCGCCTTCCTGAAGTTCAGCCTCAACATCCGCATCACCAACTGCCTGCGCAAGAACGCGAGTTACGAACTGTCCGGCGCGGTCGCCCTGACCCGCCTGCTGGCCCCGGTCTTCGCCGACCTGGAGGCCCGCTTCCCCGGCACCGCCATGCTCCGCGAGCCCGCCTACCGCAGCATCGCCCTCCCCGGCCCCGACGGCACCCCGGACCGCTCCCTCCTCGAAGGCTTCGGCGTGATCGTCCGCGAGGGGCTCCTCGCCCGGCTGATGCCCGGCACCACCCCGCTGCTCGCCGCGGCCGTCGCCGACGAGTACCCCACCGGCCCCGCGCACGTCTCCCGCCTGCTCGGCGAGGCCTCCGCGCAGACCGCCCTCGACTGGTGGACGGCGTACCTCAAACTGCTCGTCCCGCCCGTCCTCGCCGCGTACTTCGACCACGGACTCGTCCTCGAACCGCACCTGCAGAACGTCGTCGTCTGCGTCGACGAGGAGGGCATGCCCGCCCAGGTCCTCTTCCGCGACCTGGAGGGCACCAAGCTCGTCCCCGAGCAGCACGCCGACCTCCTCGCCGCGCTCCCGGCCGATGTCGCGGGCCCGATGACCTACGACGCCCAGCGCGGCTGGGACCGGGTCGTGTACTGCCTGCTGGTCAACCACGTCGCCGAGGTGCTCGCCGCCCTCGCCGACCTGCACCCGCACACCGAGGCCGCCCTGTGGGCCGAGGTCCGCGCCACCCTCCAGGCGTACGCCGACCGGTACGGCTGCCCGCCTCGCCTCGCCGCCCTGCTCGCCGGGGTGCCGCTGCCCGCCAAGGCCAACCTGCTCACCCGCTGGGAGCGCAAGGCCGACCGCGACGCCGGCTACGTGCGGCTCGCCTCCCCGCTCGCCGAGGACGTCCTCTCCCAGGGCCTGCAACTCCATGCCGAGGCCGGCGCCGACGCCCGCCGCAGCGGCGCCGGACCCGACCACGACCGTGACACCCGGAGCGCCCGATGACCACCTCCACCTCCACCTCCACCTCCACCTCCGCCCCGACCCCCGCGGTGCGCGACCGCCTCGCCACGCTCGACGGCACCGAACTGCCCGCGTACCTCTACGACCTGACCGCGCTGGCCGAGCACGCCGCAGCCGTCCGGGCCGCCCTCCCGGAGCGGGTCGAGCTGTACTACGCGGCCAAGGCCAACCCGGAGCCGGAGATCCTGGCCGCCCTCGGCCCGTACGTCGACGGCTACGAGGTCTCCTCCGGCGGCGAGCTCGCCCACGTGGCCAAGGCGGTGCCCGGCCGCGCCCTCGCCTTCAGCGGACCCGGCAAGACCCCCGCCGAGCTCGCGGCCGCCCTCGAACTGGGCGTGGAGCGCTTCCACGTCGAGAGCCTGCACGAACTGCGCGTGCTGGCCGCCCTCGCCGCGCGCACCACCTCCGGCCGCGAGGCCGTCCCCGGGGTGCTGCTCCGCTTCAACCTCCCCCTGGCGGCCGCCTCCCTGGAAGGCAGCTCGCTTGCCATGGGCGGCCGCCCGACCCCCTTCGGCCTCGACCCGGCCGAGGCCGACGAGGCCGTCCGGCTGCTCACCGACGGCACCTGCCCCGGGCTGCGGCTGCTCGGCGTGCACGCGCACCTGGCGAGCGGCCTGGACGCGCCCGAGCAGCTCGCGGTCGCCGAATCGGTCGTCACCTGGGCCGCGGACCTCGCCGTCCGCCACCGCGTCCCCCTGGCCGAGGTGAACATGGGCGGCGGCATGAGCGTGGACTACGCCGCCCCCGCGACCCGCTTCGACTGGACCTCGTACGGCGCCGGCCTCGCCCGCCTCGCGGACGCCCACCCCGGCCTCACCCTGCGGATCGAGCCGGGCCGGGCACTCACCGCCTACTGCGGCTGGTACGCCACCGAGGTGCTGGACGTGAAGCGAAGCCACGGCGAGGAGTTCGCCGTCGTCCGCGGCGGCACCCACCACATGCGCACCCCCGCGACCAAGGGCCACGACCAGCCCTGCACCGTGATCCCCGTGTCCGAGTGGCCCCACCCCTGGTCCCGCCCCGCGGCGGCCGGGCAGCGGGTCACCCTCACCGGCCAGCTGTGTACCCCGAAGGACCTGCTCTCCCGGAACGTGCCCGCCCCGGGCCTGCGGGCGGGCGACCGGGTGGCCTTCGGCCTGGCGGGCGCCTACGCCTGGAACATCTCGCACCACGACTTCCTGATGCACCCGCGGCCCGGTTTCCACTTCGTCACTTCGAGCGATCACACCCCGGACTGAACCGGCCGGCGCAGCCCCGTCGAGGCTCTGACGACGGCCAACAGCCTTGTACCGCAAGCCTGTTCCCAAAAATGATGCCCGAATCGATCGACTAGACTCGCCAGCCATGAATCCCAATGGACCCGAGTCTGCCGGGGCGAAGGCCTTCTACGTCACCACCCCCATCTACTACGTCAACGATGCTCCTCACTTGGGCCATGCCTACACCACGGTCGCGGCCGACGTGCTCGCCCGCTGGCACCGACAGCGCGGCGAGCGCACCTGGTTCCTCACCGGGACCGACGAGCACGGCCAGAAGATCATGCGCACGGCCGACGCGAACGGCGTGACCCCGCAGGAGTGGTGCGACAGGCTCGTGAGCGAGTCGTGGGAGCCGCTCTGGGAACACCTGGACATGTCGAACGACGACTTCATCCGGACGACCCAGAAGCGGCACACCGACCGGGTCCAGGAGTTCGTACAGGACCTGTACGACAAGGGCGAGATCTACAAGGGCGGCTACGAAGGCCCCTACTGCGTGGGCTGCGAGGAGTACCGGCTGCCCGGCGAGCTCCTCGACGGCGAGGGCGAGTACGAAGGCCAGAAGCTGTGCCCGGTCCACAAGCGGCCGGTGGAGACCCTCAGCGAGGAGAACTACTTCTTCAAGCTGAGCGAGTACGGCGACAGGCTGCTCGCCCACTACGAGGCCGAACCGGGCTTCATCCAGCCCGAGTCCGCGCGCAACGAGGTCGTGAACTTCGTCCGCCAGGGGTTGCAGGACCTGTCGATCTCCCGGTCGACCTTCGACTGGGGCATCCCGGTCCCGTGGGACCCCAAGCACGTGATCTACGTGTGGGTCGACGCGCTGCTGAACTACGCCACGGCGGTCGGCTACAACGAGAACCCGGAGAAGTTCGGGGCGACCTTCCCCGCCGACGTCCACCTGGTCGGAAAGGACATCCTCCGGTTCCACGCGGTCATCTGGCCGGCGATGCTGATGGCCCAGGGCCTGCCGCTGCCGCGGAAGGTCGCCGCGAACGGCTGGCTGATGGTCGGCGGAGAGAAGATGTCGAAGTCGAACCTGACCGGCATCAAGCCCCAGGACCTGACCTCGCACTTCGGCGTGGACGCCTACCGCTGGTACTTCCTGCGCGCGATCTCCTTCGGCCAGGACGGCTCGTTCTCCTGGGAGGACCTCTCCGCCCGGTACACCAGCGAGTTGGCCAACGACTACGGCAACCTGGCGTCCCGTGTCGCGGCCATGGTCGGCAAGTACTTCGGCGGCGTCCTCCCCGAGGCCACGGCCGACGGCGTGGCGGAGCGGGCCGTCCACGAGGGTCTCGCGAAGGCGGTGGCGGAAGCGGACCGCCGCATCGGCGACGAGATCGACTTCCAGGGCGGCATCCTGGCCGTCTTCGAGTTCATCAAGCAGGTCAACGGCTACATCACGGAGCAGGAACCGTGGAAGGTGGCCAAGGACGAATCGAGCGAGGGCCGCGCCCGCCTCGCCACGATCCTCTACACGGCGGCCGAGTCGCTGCGCGCCATCGCCGTCCTGCTGGGCCCGGTCATGCCGGAGACCTCCCGGAAGCTGTGGGACTCCCTGGGCGCCGAGGCATCGCTGGGCGCCCTGGCGGACCAGAAGGTCCAGCAGGCCGGTGAGTGGGGCAAGCTCCAGGCCGGGGCGAAGGTGACCAAGGGAGCGGTCCTCTTCCCGCGCCCGGAGGAACCGGCCACGGCATGACGCACCCCCGGTGTCCGCCGTCCGCCGCCTCCCGACCGTCGGCGGGCAGCGGGCGACGGGCGGCGGAGGGCGGGCGGTGGACACCAGGGGCGCCCGACGGGGCGCGACCGGCGTGAGGCACACGGGGTGAAACCCGCTGGTGGGGCCCGCAACGCCCCCGTTAGCATCCGACGATGACCATGGTGGCGGACGAACCCTTCCGGAATGCGGTACGTCGGGCCGACGTCGACGGGACGGCCGACCACCTCGACGCGCGGCTCTGCCCACCGTCCGCGCTCGGACGTCTCATCCGGCACGAGGATCCCCGCGTGCGGCACCGGGGATTGCTCCTGCTCGCCGAGCGCGTCACGGCGGACCGGCCGGACGGCGAGCCGGAGATGGCGGAACTGGCGGCGCTGCTCCCGCTGTCGCTCGACGGACCGCCGGAGACGGCGCTCGTCCTGGCGCGGCTTTACGAACGACTCGGGCCGTACCTGCGGGGGCTGCCCCGGCCGTCGTGGCGCACGGCCGGGCTGCCGGCCCGCGTGCGGATCGCGTGGCTGCGCGCCGAGCTGCTGACCGACCCGACGCTCGTCCGGACGGAGCCGCCGGGCGAGCCGCTGTACCAGGCCGTACGGGAGACGACCGCGGCCGGCGCGCACCGGCCCGAGCGGCTCGTCGACGAGCTGGCGGCGAGCGGCGACCCGGTGTTGCAGGCCGAGGCGCTGCGACTGGCCCGGCAGGGGCTGTACGCCGGTCTGCTGGCTCCGGCTCCGGTCCGCGCACACGTGATCGACCTGCTCGGCGCCGACAGCGCGGGCGTCGTCGTCGCCGCGCTGGGTGAACTCGCCGCGCCGTGGGCGGTGTTGGATCCCCTGCCCGAGGCGCGCCTGTCCCCCTTCCTCACCGCCGACTCGGTGCGGGACCGGCCCGAGGTGGCCGATGCCGCACTCACTGCATCGGCCCTGCACGGGCACGGCGCCTTGCTGCGGCGGGTCGTCGACGATCCGGATATGCCACCGCTCCTTCGCCGGCGCGGCCTGGAACTGCTCGGTGATTCGGCGGACCGCGACGACATCGGCGCACTGACGGCCGTCGCCGCACAGGACCCGCTGCTGCTGGGCGGGCCGGCGCTGACCTGCCTGAGGGGCCTCCACCGGCGCGGGCACTTCCCGGACGGTCCGCACGTCCCGGCCGTCATCGGCCTCGCGCTGGCCGACCACTCGATCCCGCCCCACGAGGTCGCGACGGTCCTGTTCACCTGCCGGCACGAGATGTTCCGCGTACTGGTGGACACGGCCGCCGGCGATCCGAGCTGGCCGCGACGGCTCGCGCTGCTCGTCGCCCTGGCCGGACAGGGGGCGGGGGAGCTCCCGATCGGGGACGCGATCACCCGCCTCCTTCCCTCGGCCCCGGCGGCGGGGCCGTTCCTCGACGCGATCCGCGCCCTGCGCCACACGGATGCCGAAGACGCCGTGATCGCCCTCCTGCCATCGGCTCCCGCGGCAGCCCTGGACGCCCTGGAAGCCATCGGCGGCCACCGGACGACGACAGCGCTGGGGGAAGGGCTGGGCCTCACCACACCGGACGGCCCGGACGGCCCGTGCAATCCGGACGGCCCGGGCAGCCGGGGCGCGATCGCCCCGCATCTGCGCGCCGTCCGCGGTCGCGCCCTCGAGGTGCTGTGGCATCTGACCGACGATCCGGCACGGCGGCACGCCCTCCTCGTACGTCTAGATCCCACCGACCTGCCGGCCCGCATCGCGGCGGACCTCGGCGGCCCGGACGAGCGGGAACTGGCCCTCCTGAGTTCCCATCTGGATCCGGACGAGCCGGTGGCCGCCCTGTGCCGACTGGCCGCCCACGGCAGCGCCGGCACGCTGCCGGTCATCGCGGACCTGCTCCTGCGCATCTGCGCCGACCTGGCCGCGACCCGGGAGCCGGGCGGTACCGCCGCCCCGGGACAGCGGGACGGGGAGCCCGTGGTACCGCAGGAGGTCCTGGACGCCGTACACGGCCTGGGCCGCCGCCTCTACGAGCGGCGACGGATCAGGCCCTCCTGCCTGCTCGACGCGACGACCGCACGGGAGGCCGGGGACGCACTCGTCGCGAACACGGCACTGGACCTGCTGGAGCGGCCCGGAGTGTCGGCCGGCGAGCAGGCGATCCTCCTCGAACTCCTGCTCCGCGTCCCCTCCGCACGCACCCGCGCGCGGGCGCACCGTCTGCTGCGGCACCGGGACCGGCACGTACGCAAGCACGCGATCGCGCTGCTCGCCCGCGACGCGGCCGGGGACGACGCGCAGGCGCTGTCGGCGACCCTGATCGCACTGACCGCCGCCCAGGACGTCCAGACCGTTCGGCAGGCCCTGCTCGCCCTCGGCCACGCACGGGCCCGCTGGGCCGCCGGCGCGGTCGCCGCCTGTCTCGGCCACCCGAACATGAACATCAAGAAGACCGCCGCCGGGGTCCTGGTCCGCGCGGGTACACCCCGGGCGGTACCGGACCTGCTCCTCTGGCTGGGCCGCCACGACAATCCGGGCCTGCGCGACACCCTCGTCGAGGCCCTGCGCACCATCCTCGGCGACGCGTACCCGGCGACGGTCCTCGCCGCAGCCGAACACAGCGAGGACGGACGGTCCCGCGAGCTGCTGCTGGAAGCCCTCCACGACACGCTGTCGGCACGCTCGGTCCTCGCCCTGCACGCCCAGGCGGCACGGGTGGCACCGCCCCTGCTCACCCTCATCGCGCGACGCCGGATCCGCCTCGCCTCAGGCACGATCGAGGAGCTGTCGACGGCCATGGCCGAGCACGGCATCACCCCGTCGTTCAGCCCGGGCAGCGCAGCGGACCTCGACTTCGGAGCACTGGCGGCGCGGGGTTGGAATCCGTCGGTCGCCCGACGCCTCGCCGACAGGCAGCACGACCTGCCGCGCCCCTTCCGGCTCCGGGAGTTGCGCCCCATGCTGGCGGACTGGCTCCGCCTGGCCGCCGACTCCGAACCCGCCGTTCGGGACCGCGTTCTGCGCCTCACCCTGCGCCTCTGCCCCACACCGTGGACGAAGGAGGAACTGACGGTCTTCGCCCGCTCCACCGGTTCCCTCCTCGCCGCGCTCCCGGCGGCCACCGCCGAAGACCGGCAGGGCCTCGTCGCGGTACTCGAAGCGGTGGCGCCCACCCTTCCCGCGGACCGGAAGCCCGCGGTCGCCGACGCGGTACGCGCACTGCCGCCCGCACCCGGGGCAAGCCCGTCCACCCTGCCCCTGCTCCGCGGCCTGGACGCCGTACTGGTCCGCGCCGACCTCGACCGGGCACTCGCCTCGGCCCGCCTGGACGCCGACCCCCGGCGGGCCGAGACGGCCGTACTACGGGACGCGTTCGCCGCGCCGCAGCCCCCGCCGGCCACGGGACCGGCGGGGACCGACCCCTGGCGGGCCGAGCTGGCCGCCGCGGCGCGGACCCCGGCCGCCCTGCGACAATTCCGAGGACGGCACGACGAGTACGAGGGCATCCCGAACTCGCGTGACCAGCTGTCCGCACTGATCGACCTCCACCCCTTCGCCGGCGACGAGGTCCGCGCCGCCCTCATCGACTGGATGACGGACATCCAGCCGCTGGACGCACCCCCCTGGACCATCGCCGAGACGGCCGCCCGAGCGCCCGCGCGACGACCGCGGACCGTACGGGCGGACGACCTCGACCAGCCCCGCTCGACCGCCCTGCGGGAGCGCCTGCTGGCCATGCTGCGGGCACCCGCCCCGGACCGCCGCCGCACCGCGGCCCTGGCCCTCCTGGAGTGGCCCGAGCCCGAGGCGGGACTTCCCGTACTCCGAGCCTTCCTGCGAGGCCACATCGACGTACCCCTCGGCGCACCACAGGGCCTGCCCCTCGGCGGGACGGACCTGGAGACGGAGTTCCGCAGGCACGACACCCTGCACGACAGGGCGGCCCTCGTCGCGAGTCGACTCGCCCCGCGGGACCTGGAACCACTCGTCCCGCTCCTCCTGGAATGGTGGGAGCACGACCCCCCGGCAGGCCGCTCCGCGGCCGCCCGGGCCCTGGGCCACGCACCCGCCGACGTACTGGCCAAGCACCTCGAAGACCGGCTCGCCGCCGGCGCCCGGGGTTTCCTCGACCTGCTCCGCGGCCGTCCCCTGCTCCGCACCCCCGCGCTGACCCGGACCTCTCTGCGCCTGCGCACCGAAGGCCGCGACGACCTCGCGGACGGCCTCCTCCTCGTGGACGGCCCGCTCCGCGACCCGGACGCCGCGCAACAGGACGCCACCGCCCTGGCCGCCCTCCGCGAGCGCACCCCGGCCACCCCGGTGGGACCGCTGCAACCCCCGTCCCGCCAAGCCCTGTTGGACCAGGCCCGTACCGGCGACCCGGTACGGATACGCCAAGCCCTCACCCGACTGACCGAGCAGCACGGCGGCCCCACCCCGGACCAGGACCCCGCCCTCCGGTCCCTGCTCGGCGAACTCCTGCACCACCCCAGGCCCGGGGTCCGCCTGCACGCCCACCGCACCGCGCGGACGATGCTGGACCGCGAGACGTACCTGCGCCACACGTCGACCCTGCTGTACGACCCCCAGCCGGACCTGGTGCGCATGGCGATCCGCACCCTCTGCCACGCTACGTGGGCACCGGCGATCCCCGCGGTCACCGGACTCCTGGAGCACTCCCGTCCGGTCGTCCGCAGGGCCGCGGCCGAGGGGCTCATCGGACTGGGCCCATCGGTGCTCCCCGCCCTCAGACACGCCGCCGTCCACGCCCGCCCCGACAAACGCTCCGTCTACACGGAGCTCCTCGAACAGATCACGGAAACATCCAGATGAGATCGCGCACGCTGCCCGCCGCCCTCGCCGTGGCCGTCCTGGGGGCGCTGAGCGCCTGCTCCTCCGGGAGCGGCATGAGCGCCGACTCGCGCTACGCCACCGACTACGGGAACCATCACCCCCTGGCGGTGGTCGGCTACCCGTCCACCGGGTCACTGGGCATCGCACAGCAGGTGGTGTGGCGGATCGCGGACGGCGAGGCCGACGCACTCGCGGCGCTGGCCTACGGGAAGCAGGACGTCGACGGCGAGTCCGTGAAGACCGCGGACAACTGGATCAAGGCATTCGGCAAGGGCGCCGCGGGGAAGGTCACCGCGGAGTTCTACGACGAGGGCTCGGTCCGCCAGGAAGTCGTCCTCTACTTCCACGACACCGGTCAGATCAAGCAGGTCCAGGTCGTGGGGAAGGGCTCGGACGGCCGGGACGACTGGAAGGTGATCATGGCTGAGCCGGATCCCGTGGGGGCCGCCGCCGCACCCGGCTGGGCGCCGAAGACCCCGGGCGGTCTCGGCTCGAAGACCGTGCGGTGAGCCGAACCGGTCGCGAGGGCACCGAGGGTCCTCGGTCGAGCCTTCCACTGGCGCACGACGGCGTCACACCCGGCGGCAGCGCTCTCGAAGCTCGGAGATGACGGCTTCTTCGAGCGCGTTGACGGGGCCGTCCACCGTGGCCACCCGGTGGGCGGCGTAGAGGACGTCGCTCAGATCCCCCGGCGTGGCGTCCACGCGCTGCCACACCTCGGCGGGATCGATGTCGACGAGGCGGGCGAGTCGTTCATCGACCACCTGGTGCCCCTCCCGGACCAGCCTGACCAGGTGCCGCATCAGCAGCACCTCGTCGTCGGCGGTCTTCCGGTCCGCCGTGATGACGAGCCACGCCACCCACAGCATCAACTGCGGGTGCCGGCTGCGCTCGCTCAGGCCCTCGGCGAGCTCGATCACCCGCGCCTCGTTCCGGAAGACGGTTTGCGCGTGCCGCCCCGCGAGCAGCGTCGTGTAGCGGTTCAGCACCACCGCGACGGGAACGCCGACCGCGGGGATGCCGATCTTGATGACATTGCGCTGCAGGAGATGCTTCCCGACGACGGGGAGCCCCTTGGCGGCGGTCAGTACCGTGCCGGAGTAGAAGCGCTTGATCAGCGGCCGTATCACGACCGGGACCGCCTTGACCACGCCTTCCCGGGCCACTTCTCCGGTCTTGATCGTGAAGGCCACGCGAATGAGCTTCCACATGTCTTCGGGGTCGGAGAGGTCGAGCGGCACCCGGTAGAGGACCGAGATGTCGTAGGCCAGCCGGAGTTGGAGCCGGGTGATGAACGCGACGTCGACCATCACGGTCGCGACGGCGGCCGGGAACGTCGCCGGCGAGGCACCGCCGAGGCTCCCGATGGTGGCGGCGATGGCCGCCGAATAGGCGCCGGCGGAGAGCCCGCCTTCGAGCGCGGCGTACCGAGCCGCCATCTTGACGAGCTGATCGACGACGGCGTCCGCCGGTACGCCCGCGTACCGCTCCTGGAAGTACTGCCAGTCGACCTTCTCGGTGTAGGAGCGCATGGCCTGGGCGCACAGCTTGGTGAACCAGCTGCCCGACTTGATGTCGTCCGGGCTCAGCTCCTTGACGAAGTCCCGTATCTCGGCCCGCTCGCGCTCGACCGTCTCCCGGTCGGCGTCGTCGTGGTCGCCGGCATCGACGGCGTCGATCGGAGTTGTTGTCAAGGCGAGTTCCCCCAGGCGGATCGGCGGATCGGCGTACGCCTGTACGACCCCGCTGACGTCTCGACAGGGTGACTCGGCAACCGGGACATCCGTCGACGGATGTCCCGTCGGGCTGCAACCCTAGCGCTTCGTCATGTGGCGGGTGCCGTCATTCCACCCTTTGCCGCGATCGCCTTCGCCATGCGCAACTGCGCCACATTGCGGGCGGTTTGAGCGTAGGCGACCGCGCCCACCGCCCACCGCCCTTCGGTTCCGCCGGTCGACCGCTGTGCGTCTCACCCGCGCCTCGGGCCGAGCTCCGTGAGCGCGGCTCCCAGCCGACGTGCGCCTTCGGTCAGTTCGGCGTGATCGGCGGTGGCGGCGAATCCGATGCGGAGGTGAGCGGCCGGCGGCTCGGTGGCGAAGTAGCGGCTGCCGGCGCTCACGGCGACACCGCGTTGGCGGGCGGCGCCGGTGAGTACGGTGTCCTCCACGCCGGACGGCAGGCGGACCCACAAGTGCAGTCCGCCCGTGGGCGGTCCGGCCAAGGTCGCACCGGGGATCTCCCGGGTGACCGCGGCGGCCAGTACGGCGCACCGCTCCCGCAGCGCCGCACCCAGAGAGCGGACGTGCCGGTCCCAGGACGGGGAGCTGAGCACTTCCAGCGCGGCTTCCTGGAGCGGGCGGGTGACGAAGAAGTCGTCGACCAGGCGTACGGCCCGCATGCGCTCCATGACCGGTCCGCGGGCCACCAGCGCCCCGATCCGCAGGCTCGGTGCGGCGGGCTTGGTGAGTGAGGTGACGTGTACGACCGTGCCGTCGAGGTCGTCGGCCACCAGCGGTCGCGGTACGGCGCCGCCGTGTCCCAGGTGCCGTGCGAAGTCGTCCTCGAGTACGAACGCGCCCGAGGCGCGCGCCACGTCGAGGATCTGGCGACGCCGTTCGGGCGGGAGCACGGCGCCGGTCGGGTTCTGGAAGGTCGGCTGGCAGTACAGCAGTCGCGCGCCGGTCATCGCGAACGCGTCGGCCAGCATGTCGGGCCGCAAGCCGTCGGCGTCGAGCGGTACCGGAACGGGCCGCAGCCCCGCGGCGCGCGCGGCGGCCAGGGCCCGGGGATAGGTGGGGGACTCGACCAGGACCGGGCTGCCGGGCCCGGCGATGGCCCGGAACGCGATCGACAGGGCGCTCTGCCCGCCGGCGGTGACGAGCACGTCCTTTGGCGCCACGCTGCCGCCGACGATCCGGGCGAACACGGCGCGCAGCGCCGACAGACCGCCGGCAGGGGCGCGGTCCCAGGCGTCCGGCCGGCGTGCCGCCCGCGCCAGCGCCGCGCTCAGCGCCCGCGTGGGCTGGAGCGAACGGTGCACGTAGCCGCCGTCCATCGTGATCGTCCCGGCCGGCGGCGGGCCGAGCGGGTCGGAGATCAGGTGGGTGTCGACGGCGCGGTCGGTGAGGGCGACCGTCTGCCAGTCGGTGTCCGTGTCGCCGGCGCCGGCGCCGGCCGTGTCGCGATGGCGGCCCGGCTGCGCCGCGAACGTCCCACTGCCCGGACGGGTCACCACCGCGCCCTCGGCGGCCAGTGCGGCGATGGCCCGCGCCACTGTCGCCGGGCCGACCCGGTATTCCTTGATCAGTTCCCGGCTGCTCGGCAGCCGGTCGCCGGGCGACAACCGGGAGACCAGCGCCCGGAGGCTGTCGGCCAACTCCCCAGAAGTGCTACCGTCATTCATGAGAGACAACAGTAGCGCTTCTGGTCCCGGTCGGGAAGCACTTCAGCCGGACCACGCCGGCCGGCGGGCGGCGATGACCTTCCCCAAGCTCTCAACTCCGTTCGAGCAGGGGAGACCCCATCCGCGGACTCCCACCGGGGAACCGTCCACGGAAGGCCTCTGGCGCAACGGCGACTTCCTCAGGTTCTGGTTCGGTGAGACCCTCTCGCTCCTCGGCACCCAGGTCACGAACCTCGCCCTGCCGCTGACCGCGATCACGGCCTTCGACGCCACCGACGAGCAGGTCGGCATCCTGCGGTTCCTGCAACTCGTCCCCTACCTCGGGCTCGCCCTGGTCTTCGGGGTGTGGGTGGACCGGGCCCGACGCCGGCGGATCATGCTCGGCGCCAACCTCGTCCGGATGGTCCTGCTGGCCCTCGTCCCCGTCCTGTACGCGACGGACGCGCTCGGCATGGGATCGCTGCTGGTGATCGCCTGCGCGGTCGGCGTCGCCTCGGTGCTGTTCGACGTGAGCTGGATGTCGTACGTGCCCACGCTCGTACGCGACCCCGAGCACTATGTCGAAGCGAGCGCGAAGATGGGGATGAGCTCATCGGCGGCCGACGTGGCGGGGCCCGGGCTCGCGGGGGTCCTGATCGGCGCCCTGACCGCGCCCGTGGCACTGATCGTCGACGCCTTCTCCTATCTGGTGTCCCTGATGTCGCTGCTGCTCATCCGCACGCCCGAGCCACGCCCCGAACCGCCCGCGGCAAGACGGCACCTGCCCACCGAACTCCGGGACGGCCTGCGCTTGGTGCTGAAGAACCCGGTCCTGCGGTCGCTGGCCCTGATCGGGTTCTGCTGCAACCTCTCCATGATCTCCGTGTGGACGATGTTCCTGCTCTACGGAACACACGACCTGCACCTGGACTCGACGACCCTCGGCGGTATCTTCGCGACGGCCTCCGTGGGCGGCCTGATCGGCGCGGCGGTCTCCCGCCGGGTCATCCGGCGCTTCCGGCTCGGCCTCGTCTACCTCGTCGCCCAGTCGGCCCTCCTCATCGGCCCGACGCTGATCGTCCTGGCCACCGGACCCCGGCCGGTGATGGTGGGGATGTTCGTCCTCTCCTTCTTCACCACCTACCTCGGACTCGGCGTCGCCGGCGTCGTCATCGTCAGCCTGCGCCAGGCCAGTACGCCGCGGTCGATGATGGGCAGGATGACGGCGGTCTTCCGCACCCTGCTGTTCGGCGGCGGCGCACTCGGCGGCCTGTTCGCGGGCCTGCTGTCCGGCCGGATCGGCGCCCGGGGGGCGTTGACCGTGGCGGCGATCGGCTCGGCCGCCGTGCTCGTCGCGCTCGTTCTGTCCCCGGTGAGCCGACTGCGCGGCCTGCCGTCGGCACCGGAGGAACCGACCGCGGCGGCAGCGGAGGGGCAGGCGACCGACTGAACCGGAGATGCCGAGGTACTGGTCGCGGCGGAGCCGGAGCACCGCAGCCGGGGCGTCCGCCCGGGCCACCCCCGATACGCCGGCAGGGCCCCCGATGCGGCGGCCCTGCCCTCGTACAGTGCCGCTCGGCGGCGTCGCTTCAGTTCTGTGTGGTGTCGTCGCCCTGCTGCGCGGCGGCCTCGGATGCGCGCGCCTTCTCGCGCATCTTGCGCACCAGCTCCGCCTTCTGGGCGGCGACACCCTGGCGGTCGAGGTTGCGGTGCGGACCGTTGTTCTGCCGCTCGGCGCGGGACAGCTTCTTGCGCTGACCGCCGCCCTGGCCCACGGGGTTGTTGATGTTCTTGCTGTCGGGCACGGGGACTCCCGGTGATGGTGTGAAGTGATCTGCGGACTCATCGATGGGGGACGGGCGCGACGACGTCCAAGGACGTCAGCAGGGGCCCGTCACGCTCTCACTCGTGAATCGGCGTCTGGAGGAACATGACAAAGACGTTACCCGGTTCCGTCGCCCCCGCACGCCGACCCTTTCGGCGCCGGGTTCAGCGGCAGAGCTCCATGATGACGTCGTCGAAGTCGGGGAACTCCTGGGCGGCCAGTTCGATCACGGCAGTCGCCGGCCGACGCCGGAGCGGTGCGAATTGTTCGGCGATGGCCGTCAGTCCCTGATGGGGACGCGGGGTCCAGTCGGGCTCGTACGAGGTGGCAGCTTCCCAGGGGCCGAAACCGCCCGCCAGCAGCCACAGGAAGTCGCCCAGGTCGCGCGCGACGACACCGGTCTCTCCCTCGGACCCGAGGAAGACGATGGGCTGCTCGGCCACGGGCCGGCTCGGCCGGATCAGCCAGAACGCCGCGTACCCGCCCGAGCCGTCCTGCCCGAACACGCGGAAGTCGTCGCCGTCCAGTTCGCAGTTCCCGGTCCACGCCTGGAACCAGTCGCTGGTATCGGCGGCGGTCAAGAAGGCCGGGAAGGGCTCGAAGTCGATGCCGTTCTCGGCCGCATGGTCGTAACGAACGGCCAGCGCGGTGGCGAGCGCGGCGGGGAACTGTCGGTCATCGGTGGGCGTCACGGGGACAGGCTAGCCATGGGGTCCGACACTGGTGGTCCTCGGTCTTCCACCGGGGGCAGCAGGTGGGAGCAGGCCGAGCGTGCTACGAACGCGATGCCGTCGTAATCCTCGGCCGGGACGAGCGGGGCCGTGTTCAAGCGGTGGAGGAACCGTTGGACGCAGGCGCCCACGGTTCACGCGACGAGCCCGTCGGCCCCAGGGGCAACCGCCGATGTGCGCCTACACGAAGTACAAGCTCTCCATGTCCCTCACCGCGTCCACCGAGTGCCGCACACGGAACGCCGTCGTCTCCATCTCGTCCCATCCCCACGGATCCGAGTGCCCGAGATGACGAACGGCTCGTCGTTGCCGTCGGTCGCGAACGCGGGATTCATGCCGCCCCACGCGGCAGCGTGCACGACCCTTCAGGCGCGGGTGGCCGGTGTGGACGGCTTCCGGCTGAAGGAGGGGCCGATCACCGAGAAGACGGTGCTGCGGTTCCGCTCCTTCGTGCAGGAGCCGATGCGCTGGGGGTCGCCGGCCCTTGCCGGGGACGCCGCGCACACGGTGCCGCCGACCGGTGCCCGCGGGCTCAACCTGGCGCTGCACGACGTGAAGGTCCTCGCCGACGTGCTGCCACGGGTCCTCTCCCGCGAGGGCGAGGCCGCGCCGGACGAGTACCAGCCGCGGGCCCTCCAGCGGATCTGGCGGGCGCGGAACTTCTCGTACTGGATGACCCGGCTGCTCCACACCGTGCCCGGCGGCTCGGCCTACGACCTGCGGCGTCGGCTCGGCGAGCTCGACAACGTGGTGGGCACGCGCGCCGGACGCACCTACCTGGCCGAGCAGTACACCGGCTTGCCCACTTCCGGAGGCCGCCGAGAGGGGTGAAGCAGTGCCGGGGGCGGTACCGACCTCGTGGTCGGTACCGCCCCCGGCGTGGGGCTGGTCAGGCGTAGTGGCGGTAGACGGCTTGGGCGACGCAGGCCGGCTTGTCGCTGCCGTCGACCTCGATGGTGAACGTCAGGGGCATCTGTACACCGTTGCCCTTCACCTCCTCCACGGTGCCGACGGCGCCGTGGAGGCGGATCTTCGCTCCGACCGGTACGGGTGCGGGGAAACGGACCTTCTCCAGGCCGTAGTTGACGCTCATCCTGGTGCCGGTGATCTCCAGCAGCTCGCCGAAGAGCGGAATGATGAGGGAGAGGGTCAGGTAGCCGTGGGCGATCGGGCCGCCGAAGGGCCCGTCCTTGGCCTTCTCCGGGTCCGTGTGGATCCACTGGTGGTCGTCGGTGGCGTCGGCGAAGGTGTTCACCCGCTTCTGGGTGATGTCGAGCCAGCCTGTACGGCCGAGGTCGGCTCCGGTGAGGGCCATGAGCTGGTCGAGGCCGTGGGCGGTGGTGGGCATGACGGATCCTTCCGATGGTGCGGGCGGCGGGGGCGGGCGGCGGGCGGCGGGGGGCGCCGCCCGCGGAGGGCGTGTCGTATGTCTGTCAGGCGCGCGGACGGCTGCCGGGACCGTTCGCGTGCGTGTCGCGCACGGCGGCCTTGACGATCTTCCCGGAGGCCGTGCGGGGCAGGTCCTCGGTCAGGACGACGGACTTGGGGATCTTGTACTTGGCGAGTCGGCCCCTCAGGTGGCCGAGGATGTCGTCCTCACCGGCGTGAACGTCGGGTCTGAGGACGACGACGGCCCGGCCGACCTCGCCCCAGACCGGGTCGGGCACGCCGATGACCGCGCATTCGGCGACGGCGGGGTGGGTGAGGAGCGCGTCCTCCACCTCGGCCGGGTAGACGTTCTCCCCGCCCGAGACGAACATGTCCTTGACCCGGTCGACGATGTAGGCGTACCCGTCGCCGTCCGTCCGGGCGATGTCACCGGTGCGCAGCCAGCGGCCGTCGGCGAAGGCGGCCTCGGTGTCCTCGGGCCGGCCCCAGTAGCCGGTCATGACGTGGGGGCCCTGGACCAGGACCTCCCCGCGCTGTCCGGGGCCGGCCTCGCTGCCGTCCGGCAGCACCACACGGGTGTCGGTGAAGAAGTGCGGCACCCCGGCGGAGCCCGCTTTGACCGAGGTGTGTTCCCGGTCCAGGAAGAGGACCCCGGGGGATGCCTCGGTCATGCCGTAGCCCTGGCTGAAGGCCAGGCCGCGGTCGAGGTACGCGGTGATGGTGCGGGTGGGCACGGGTGCGCCGCCGCAGTTGAGGGTGCGCAGGCTGGACAGGTCCGTGGTCTCCCAGCGGGGCCGGGCGGCCATGGCGTCGTACATGGTGGGGACGCCGAACATGTACGTCACGCGCAGGTCCTCGATCAGTTCCAGGACGCGCTCGGCGTCGAAGGCTCCGAGGAGGACCACCCGGCCGCCCTTGAGCAGGGTGGGCAGGCACGTCATGTTGAGTCCGGCAGTGTGGAACAGCGGGGCCACGACGAGGGTCACCTCGTCGCCGCCGAGGTCGGTGTCGACGAGGACGTTGACGCTGTTCCAGGTGATGTTGGCGTGGGAGAGGACGGCGCCCTTGGGGCGGCCCGTGGTCCCGGAGGTGTACATGATCATGCACGGGTCCTCGGGTGCCACGGCCTCGTCCAGGGGGCCGGTCCCGGCGCCCGCGAGCAGCTCCTCGTAGCCGAGGGCGCCGTCCTCGTCGGGTCCTGCGACCGTGATCCGGTGCCGTACGCCCGCTTCGGCCGCCGCGGCACGGGCCACCTCGCCCTGTTCGGGAGCGTGGATGAGGACGGTGCTGCCCGAGTCGGCCAGGTTGAACGCCAATTCCGGAGTCGCCAAACGGGTGTTGAGCGGGACGAAGACCGCCCCCAGAGTCCCGGCGGCGAAGAGGGTCTCCAGGAACGCCGGGTGATTGGGGCCGAGGTAGGCGATCCGGTCTCCCCGTGCCACGCCCGACGCCCGCAGGGCGTGGGCGAGGCGCAGGACCCGCTCGTGCAGCGCGCGGTAGGTCCATACGCGGCCTTCGTGGACGACGGCGATCCGGTCGGGTGTCTTGCGGGCCCGACGCGCCGGCCAGGATCCGATGCCTTGGTTCAACACGAACGGTTCCTTCAGTCGTTGAGGAGGCCGAGCAGACGGGCGGCGTTCTCCTTGAGGATCTTCGGCCGGACCTCGGGCCTGATGTCGAGCTTCTCGAAGTCCGCGAGCCATCGGTCGGGAGTGATGACGGGGTAGTCGGAGCCGAAGAGGACCTTGTCCTTGAGCAGGGTGTTGGCGTAGCGGACGAGCTGCGGCGGGAAGTACTTCGGCGACCAGCCGGACAGGTCGATGTACACGTGCGGCTTGTGGGTGGCCACCGCCAGGGCCTCGTCCTGCCAGGGGAAGGACGGATGGGCCAGGATGATCCGCAGCTCGGGGAAGTCGACGGCCACGTCGTCGAGCAGCATCGGGTTCGAGTACTTCAGCCGGATGCCTCCGCCGCCCGGCACGCCGGCGCCGATGCCGGTCTGGCCGGTGTGGAACAGCGCGGGCACGCCGAGTTCCTCGATGGCCTCGTACAGCGGGTAGGCGAGCGGGTCGTTCGGGGAGAACGCCTGGATGCTGGGGTGGAACTTGAAGCCGCGGACGCCGTGGTCCTCCACGAGCCGCCGTGCCTCGCGCGCACCCGCGCGGCCCTTGTGCGGGTCGATGCTCGCGAAGGGGATCAGCACGTCGGCGTGTGCGGCGCAGCTCTCGGCGATCTCCTCGTTGGAGATCCGCGGGTGGCCGGTGGCGTGTTCGGCGTCGACGGTGAACACCACGGCCGCCATGCGGCGCTCGCGGTAGTGGTCGGCCATCTCCTCGATGGTCGGCTGTCGGTGGCCGTGGGCCTTGAAGTACTTCTCGGAGGCTCCGAACAGCTCCGGGCTCAGGGACCCGTGGCCGTCCTTGGAGACCTCCGCGTGGGTGTGCATGTCGATGGCGGTGAGCCGGTCGAGGTCGAGCGCGAGGTCGGCCATGTCACGCCTCCGGGGCCTGGGGCGCGGGGATGCCGTAGGTCTCGGGCTCGGCTCCGACGCCGGCCGGCCACTCGGCGGCGATGGCGTCGGCGCTCCAGCCGCCCTCGGCGAAGGCGACCGCCTTCTCCTTGGGGTGTGCCCACAGGGCCAGCCGGTCGCCGCCGATGCCGATCGCCTGCCCCGTGACTCCGTCGGAGTCGTCCGAGGCCAGGAAGGTGATCAGTGCGGCGACGTCCTCGACGGTGCCGAGGCCCTCGTCCTTGCGCAGCCAGGCGGGCAGTGCCTCGCCGGTGCGCTCGGACTCCTCGATGGCCGGGGCGAAGGCCGGGATGGTCCTGGTCATCTCGGTGGCGGCGACGGGGACGACGGCGTTGACGGTGATGCCGGCGCGGCCCAGCTCCATGGCCCAGGTGCGGGCCATGGCGACGATGCCCGCCTTGGCGGCGGCGTAGTTGGTCTGGCCGAAGTTGCCGCGCTGCCCGGCGGGGGAGGAGATGAGGACGAGCCGGCCTCCGGTGCCCTGCTCGCGCATGCGGACCGCGGCCGCGCGGGCGCAGGTGAAGGTGCCGCGGAGGTGGACGCGGACGACGTCGTCGAAGTCGTCGTCGGTCATCTTCCACAGCACGCGGTCGCGGAGGACGCCGGCGTTGGTGACGAGGACGTCCAGGCGGCCGAACTCCTCGACCGCCGTGTCGACCAGCCGCTGGGCCGACTCGCTGTCGCCCACCGCCGCGACGACGCCGGCGGCCGTGCCGCCCTCGGACGTGATCGAGGCGACGGCGGCGTCGACGGCGACCTTGTCGACGTCGTTGACGACGACGGCGGCACCGGCGGCGGCGAGCGCCTGGGCGTAGGCGAGCCCGAGGCCGCGTCCGCTGCCGGTGACGACGGCGACTTTCCCGTGGAGGTCCATGGCGGGTCCTTCGTGTGAGCGTGGGCGGGCTGTCGAGAGCGGGGCGCGCGGCCGGGCTCGATCGACAGGAATCCTGATGAATGACAGTCTCATCAATCAACAGGATTCCTGTCAATGCCCTAGGCTGTACCCGCCGGTCCCCGGCCGACATCCACAGGAGGAAGAACGTGACCACCTCGCTGCTCTACCTGGTCAAGCGGACGGAGCTGGCGGTACGCGCCCGCCTCGACGAGCTGGTCAGACCCGCGGGCATCACCGCGCTGCAGTACACCGCCCTCACCGTCCTGGGACGGCACGACGGCATCTCGGCCGCCCAGCTCGCCCGTGACTCGTTCGTCACCGCGCAGACCATGGCCGACATGGTCCGCACCCTGGAGGGCCGCGGCCTGATCCGCCGCGAGCCCAACCCGGACAACCGCCGGGAGCGCCTCATCCTGCTGACCGACGCGGGCAGGGGACTCCTCGACGAGTACGCCGGACCCGCCCGCGCGCTCGAAGAACGCATGGTCGCCGACCTCACCCCCGTGGAGGTCGCCGCCTTCCGGCAGGCCCTGCACCGCACCTGGCGGTCCCTCGGCTAGGCCGTCTCTCGGCGCCCGGCCGCGGCGTCGGACCCGTCGCCGACGCCCGGCCGCCCCAGGCCACCGCGCCGGGCCCCGCGCCCGCCCCGTCCGGCGCTCAGCCGGCCCCGCCGAGCACGCGTCCGCGTCTCGGTACGGAGTTCAGCAGCAGCCGGGTGTACGAGTGTTCCGGCGCGTCGAGGACCCGGTCCACGGGGCCCGACTCCATCACCGCGCCCGCCTTGAGGACCAGTACCTCGTCCGCCACGTGCCGTACGACCGCCAGGTCATGGGTCACGAACAGATAGCCGATCCCCGCCGTACGCCGGATCTCGCGCAGCAGGTCGAGGATCTGGGCCTGGATCGACACGTCGAGCGCGGCGACCGCCTCGTCCAGGACCAGCACCCGGGGCTCCACCGCGAGGGCCCGCGCGATCGCCACGCGCTGGCGCTGTCCCCCGGACAGCCCGCGCGGCAGGGCCTGCGCCTCGCGGGCCCCGAGTCCGACCTGGTCGAGGAGTTCGCCGACGCGCGCCGTGCGCGCGGCCGTGTCCAGACCGGTGTGCAGGCGCAGTACCTCGTCCAGGCAGCCGCGCACCGTCACCCTGGGGTCGAGGGAGAGATAGGGGTCCTGGAAGACCATCTGGATCTCCCGTGCCCTGGCGAGCCGCTCGGCGCGACCCCGGGCGCGGGCCGAGCGGTCCCGGCCGTCGAGGCGGACCGTGCCGCCGTCCGCGCGTTCCAGGCCCACGAGCATCCGCACCGTGGTCGTCTTCCCGCTGCCGGACTCGCCGACGATCGCGAGCGAACCGCCCGGCGGCAGGGTGAACGACACCCCGTCGACCGCCGTGTGCCGGCCGTACCGCTTGCGCAGCCCGTCGACCACCAGGCCCTTCGTCACAGTGTCCGTGTCCGTCACAGTGTGAGTCCTTCCTCGGCGCGCAGGCACGCGGCCAGCCCCTCGCCGTGCGGTGCCAGCTCGGGCTTCTCCTGCGTGCAGCGCGCCACCGCGTGCGGGCAGCGGGCGGCGAATGAGCAGCCGGGCGGGGCCTCGACGAGCGAGACCGGGCGGCCCGGGATGGGCCGGGGCGCGGGCGCTCCCGCCTCGATGCGCGGGGTGCAGCCGAGGAGTCCCGCCGTGTACGGGTGGCGCGGGCGGTCGAACAGCTCGTCGGTGGACCGGGTCTCCACGATCCGGCCCGCGTACATCACGTACACCCGGTCGCAGATCTCCGACGCCAGCTCCAGGTCGTGGGTGACGAAGAGCATTCCGGTGCCGCGCTCGGCCCGCAGCCGGGCCAGGATCGCCATCACCTCGGCCTGGGTGGTGACGTCGAGCGCGGTGGTCGGTTCGTCGGCGAGCAGCAGGGCCGGCTCGGCGGCGAGGGCGGCGGCGATGACGACCCGCTGGAGCATGCCGCCGGAGAACTGGTGCGGGTAGCGGCGCAGCGCGCCGCGCGGATCGCGGATGCCGACGGCGTCGAGGAGTTCCTCGGCCCGCGCGGCGGCCCGGTCGGCGGGGGCGCCGGAGGCGCGCAGCCCCTCGGTGAGGAAGTCGCCCACCCTGCGCAGCGGATTGACGGAGGCGCGCGGGTCCTGGAAGACCATGGCGACCTCGCGGGCCCGCAGGGTGGTCAGTTCCTTCGGGGGCATGGTCAGCACGTCCCGTCCGGAGACCCGGACCTGTCCGCTGGTGCGGGCGCCCGGGGGCAGCAGTCCGAGGACGCTGCGGCAGGCGACGGACTTGCCGGAGCCCGACTCGCCGACGAGGCCGACGGTCTCCCCGGGCCGTACCGTCAGGCTCACCCCGTCCAGGACGGGCCGGGCGGCCCGGTCGTCCGGGAGGCGTATGCCGAGCCCGTCGATCTCCAGGACGGGCGTGGTCGACGTCGTGTTCATGGCGTTCACTTCTCTCGCCGCGCGATCCGGTCGGCGAGCCCCTCGCCGACGATTCCGAAGGCAACGACCGCGAGCACGATGCATGCGGACGGGGCGAGCGCCGGGAGCATCGCGCCCTGGAGGACGGCCCCCTGGCCCTCGTTGATCATGGCGCCCCAGTCGGCGGTCGGCGGCTGGACGCCGAAGCCGAGGAAGGACAGGGCCGCCAGGTCCATGAGCGCGTACCCGAAGTTCATCGCGGACTGGGCGAAGACGGTCGGCGCGATGTTCGGCAGCAGGTGGCGCACGCAGACCGTCCAGCCGGACCAGCCCTGCACCACGTACGCCTCGATGTACGGCCGTTCCTTCTCCTGCCGGGCGATGCCCCGTACCAGCCGGCCCACGTAGGGGGTGTAGGCGACGGACATGGCGATCACGGGTGCGGTCATGCCGGGCCCGGCGACGGCGACGAGCAGGATCGCGAGCATGAGGCCGGGGATGGCGAAGACGAGGTCCATCGAGCGGGAAAGGACCGCGTCCGCCCAGCCGCCCCGCCAGGCCGCGACCACACCGAGCAGCATGCCGAGCAGGGTGGAGACGCCGACGACGAGCAGCGGTCCGAGGAGACCGGTGCGGGCGCCGTGCAGCAGCCGGGACAGGATGTCCCGCCCCGACTGGTCGGTGCCCAGGAGGTGGTCCGCGGTGGTGCCGGCGAGGCTCGCGGAGAGGTCGACCGCCTCGGGGTCGTACGGGGCGATGACGGGTGCGAACACGGCGACGAGCACGAGGACGGCGAGCACCGCGACCGAGACCGCGAACAAGGGGCCCTGGCCGAGGACGCGCAGTCCGCGCAGGCCCGGCCTGCGGTACGGCGCCGTGGTGAGGGTGGTCGTCATGAGGAGCCTTCCCCGGGGGAGAGACGGGGGTCGATGAGCGGGGCGAGCAGGTCGACGGCCAGGTTGACGAGGACGAAGGCCGCCACGCTGAGCAGGGTGACCGCCTGGACCACGGCGAAGTCCTGCGCCGTGACCGACTGCACGAGCAGCGAGCCGAGCCCGGGCACGTCGAAGGCGGTCTCCACGATCGAGGTGCTGATGAGCAGGCCGGCGAGCATGGTGCCGCCGACGGTGACGACCGGGCCGAGCGCGTTGCGCAGCACGTGGCGGCGGACCACCGTGCGGCCGGCGACGCCCCGGGCGCGGGCCACCTCGACGTGCTCGCGGCCGAGTTCGTCGAGCATCGCGGAGCGGGTGACCCGGGCCAGCAGCCCCGCGAAGGTCAGGGCGAGGGCGAAGGCCGGGAGGGTGAGCTGGTGGAGCCGGGCGCCGAGACCCTCCGCGGCGCCGCCGCCGGGGCCCGGGAACCAGCCGAGCCGGACCGAGAAGAGCGAGACCAGCACGATCGCGGTGACGAAGGACGGGGTGGCGGTGGCCACGCCCGTGCCGATGAGCACCGTCCGGTCGAGCAGGCCGGGGCGCAGCGCCGCGAGAATGCCGGCGCTCACCCCGAGGACGGCGACGAGCACGGCCGCGTAGCCGACGAGGAGTGCCGTGCCGGGCAGCCGGGAGCCGAGGAGGGCGGTGACGTCCTGGTGGTACTGGGCGGACCGCCCGAGGTCGCCACTGAGGACTCCGCCGAGCCACTTGCCGTACTGGATCACCAGGGGGTCGTCCAGGTGGTACTCGGCGCGCAGGGCGGCCACGGCCTCGGGGGTGGCGGGGCGGCCGTGCAGCAGGAAGGTCACGGGGTCGCCGGGAGCCAGGTGGATCGTGCCGAAGACCACGACCGAGGTCAGGAACAGCACGACCGCCAGGCCCAGGAGCCGTCCGAGGAGGAAACGGGTCATGACTGCGCGGCCCCGATCGTCGCAGCCCACGGGTAGTAGAGCTGGACGATGCCGGTGGGGGCGCCCGTGATCCGCTTGCCGAGGAAGACCGAGTACGGCGCCTCGTACACGGGAATGACGGGCAGCTCGCGCAGGGCGATCTCCTGGAGCTTCGCGGTCAGCTCGGCGCGCTTGCCGGGGTCCGGCTCGGAGTTGGCCCGGTCGAAGGCGGCGTCGAACTCGGCGTCGGACCACTTGCCGTAGTTCCCGAAGTCGCCGGTGTGCAGGTACTGGTAGAACTCCAGCGGGTCCGGCGTGTTGTCGTAGCCGTTGGTGATGACCAGGTCGAGCCCCTCGCGGGCCGCCGGGTCGACGAAGATGCTGCTGTACGCGTCGGGCGCGACGGGCTTGAGCTTGACGTCGAGGCCGATCTGCCGGCCGGCCGCCTGCACCGCGTTGGCGACAACGCTGATCTCGGGCGCGAGGGAACTGGTCACCAAGGTGACCGTGCGGCCGCTCGCGCCGGCCTCCTGGACCAGCTTCTTGGCGGCCTCGATGTCGTACACCGGCTCGGGCAGCGTGTCGTACAGGGCGGCGGTCTTCTCCGGGGAGAGCGCCCAGGCACCGCGTGCGGCGGGGGCCTTGGCGGGTACACCGACGCCGCCGGCGGCGGCCTTGATGATGTTCTTCCGGTCGAGGGCCATGGACAGGGCCTTGCGGACCTTCAGGTCGCCGAGCGGGCCCTTGAAGTCGAGGACGGCGAGGTTCGCGGCGGCGGTGTTGGGGCCGAAGAGGACCGAGCCCTTCCCGCTGTTCTGCAGCTGGGCGAGGGAGGAGGAAGGAACCATGTAGCCGCCGTCGGCGGCGGCGGACAGGAAGGCGTTGGCGCGGGCGGAGGCGTCCTCGACGAAGGTGAACTTCACGGAGGCGGACTTCGGGACGAGCTTCTCGTCCCAGTACGCGGCGTTCCTGCGGAGCGTGATGCTGTCGCCCTGGGCCCACTTCTCCAGGGAGAAGGGGCCGGTGCAGTTCAGGGCGCCCTTGGGAGTGCCGTAGTCCGCGCCCGCCTTGGCCAGGGACGCGGCGCTCACGACGGTTCCGGGAGAGGCGGCCAGGAGTTCGTGGAACAGGACGTCGGGCTTGCCGAGGCGGATCGTCACCTCCAGCGGACCGGTCTTCTCCACGGACTCGACGTTCTTGAAGGCGGAGCCCCAGGGGGAGGCGGTGGCCGGGTCCATCTGGCGCGTGAGGGAGGCGACGACGTCGTCCGCGGTCATCGTGGTGCCGTCGTGGAACTTCACGCCGGGCCGCAGGGTGTAGACGAGGGTGCGCGGGTCGGGCTGGGCCCACTTGACGGCGAGGCCGGGCTCGATCTTCAGGTCGGGGGTGACCCGCAGCAACTGCTCGCAGACGTTGGCGAGCACGGTGTTCGGCGGGTAGTCGTACGCGAGGGCGTAGTCGAGGGTGTACGGCTCGGCGTACAGCGACCAGGTGAAGGAGTCGAGGTCGCCCTTGGCGGGCGGGGAAGTCGGGGTGACGTTGAAGCCGGCGCCGCCGGTGGCGCCGGTCTGGGGCCGGGTGGCTCCGGAGCAGGCGGTGAGGGAGGCCGCGAGCGCGGCGGTACAGGCGAAGACGATGATTCCGGGCATGCGCATGCAGACCCACCCCTTTACGGGTGTTGTGACGGGCACGGGGGATGGAGCGAGTATTGATGCGGGAACGTTCCCGCACAAGACTTCGGCCGGGTTTGCGGGAACGGTTTTGCAGAGCTCGGGAGGATGGCAGCATCGGTCCCATGACCGAAGCTTCAGGGCCCGGCGGGCAGCCCTCGCCGCCCACCCCGCGCGTCCGTCTCGTCGACGTCGCCCGCGAGGCGGGCCTGTCCAAGACCAGTGTGTCGGCGGCGCTCAACGGCACCGGCAGGCTCTCCCCCGAGGTACGGGAGAGGGCCCGCGAGACAGCGCGCAGAATGGGCTACCGCCCCGACGCCACCGCGCGCCGGCTGCGCGCGGGACGGGCCCGGCTGATCGGATACGTGGTGGGCGAGCTGGCCGACGCCCCCTGGACCTTCCTGGAGTCGCCGTACTTCGCCCGGCTCACCGGGGCCACCGCCGCCAGCGCGCTCGGACGCGGCTACGCGCTGGTGCTGCTGCCCGCCGGATCGCTGCAGAGCGAGTGGTCCGCGCTGCCCCTCGACGCCGTGGTCGTGGCCGACCCCGTCGCCGACGACCGGATCATCGAGGACCTGATCGCCGCCCACATCCCGGTCTTCAGCGACCGGTCCGTGGAAGGCCGGCCGGAAGCCCACTGGGTGGACGTCGACGCGACCGCCGCCGTCCACCGGACCCTGGACCACTTCCTGGCCCAGGGAGCCCGGCGGCCCGCGATGGTCGTCCCCGAAAGCACCACCCGCTTCCACGGGGAGGTGCTCGCGGCCCACCACGACTGGTGCGTGGCGCACGGACTGCCGGAGCTGGCCGTCCGGGCCGCCGAGCCGGGCAACGGGCCGGTCGTCCGGGCCGTCGAGACCGCCCTGACGACCGGTCCAGATCGCCCCGACGCCTTGTTCGTCGTCGCCGAGGCCAGCCCGCCGCTCGTCCTGGACGCGGCCCGCCGCCACGGCTACGACGTGCCCGGCGACCTCCTCGTCGCCTGTGTCAGCGAGGACGAGACCGCCGTCCACACCGAACCGCCGGTGACCACGCTCAGCCTGCGCCCCGACGCGGTGGCCGAGGCCGGGATCGAACTGCTCGTGGCCGTACTGGAGCACGGGCGGCGGGAGGCGGGCGGGACGCTCGTACCGGTCCGCCTCGACGTCCGCGCCTCCTCGGTACGGCCGCCTCGGGTTCAGCGGCCGGGCCCGACGCCTCCTCAGCCGCCGTGCACGAGCTCGCCGCCCACGTAGGTCCGCTCCACCCGCGCTTCGGCGATCTCCTCCGGGGGCGCGGCCAGGATGTCCCGGTCGAGCACCACGAGGTCGGCCAGGTGGCCGGGGAGGAGGCTGCCGGCGTCGTCGAACCCGTTCACGTGCGCGGAACCGGCGGTGTAGGCGGCGATGGCAGAAAGGAGGTCGATGCGCTGTTCCGGCAGGAACACCCGGTCGTCGCCGGCCTCCGGATCCCGGCGGTTCACGGCGACGTGGAGGCCCGCGAGCGGGTCCGGGCTGGAGACGGGCCAGTCGCTGCCCGCCACCAGAGTGGCGCCCGCCCGCAGCAGACTCCCGAAGGGGTACTGCCAGGCGGCGCGCTCCGGACCCAGGAACGGAATGGTCAGCGTGTCCATCTGGGGCTCGTGCGCCGCCCACAGCGGCTGGATGTTCGCGAGGGCGCCGAGCGCCGCGAACCGGGGCAGGTCATCGGGGTGGACGACCTGGAGGTGGGCCAGGTGGTGCCGGTTGCCGCGCCGCCCGTTGACGGCCGCGGCCGCCTCGATCGCGTCGAGCGCCTCCCGCACGGCCCGGTCGCCGAGCGCGTGGAAGTGGACCTGGAAGTCGAGGGCGTCGAGCTCCGTCACGTAACCGCGCAGGGCGTCCGGGTCGACGAAGCTGAGACCGCTGTTCGCGGTGGCGCAGCCGCAGCCGTCCAGGTACGGAGTGGTCAGCGCGGCCGTGAAGTTCTCCGCGATGCCGTCCTGCATGATCTTCACGGACCCGGCCCGGAACCGTCCGTACGTCAGTTCCTTCCGGCGTCCCACCAGCTCGGGAATCTGCTCGGCACCACGCTCTCGGTCCCACCACAGCGCGCCGGTCACCCGGGCGGTCAGCGAACCGTCCTGCGCCGCGGCCAGATAGGCGGACGAAGGGTCCGCCATGCCGTTGAAGTCGCCGAGCAGCGCGTCCTGCCAGCCGGTGATGCCGAGCGAGTGCAGCAGCTTCTGCGCCCGCAGCAGACCCGCGAGCCGCTCCCCGGGAGTCCTGGGCGGCACGAGTCGTGCGACGAGTGCCGTGGCACCCTCCTGCAGCATCCCGCTGGGGAAGCCGTCCGCCTCCCGCTCCATCCGCCCGTCGGCCGGATCAGGGGTGGCGGCGGTGAGGCCCGCGAGTTCGAGGGCCCGGGTGTTGGCCCAGGCCCCGTGGTGGTCCCGGTTCGCGAGCAGCACCGGGCGGTCCGGCACCACGGAGTCCAGCAACTGGCGGGTCGGCAGTCCGCCCGCGAAGCTCTCCATCGACCAGCCGCCACCGGTGATCCACTCGCGCTCGGGGTGCGTCTGCGCGTACGCCCGGATCCGCTCCAGGTACACGTCGACGTCGACGGCCTCGGACAGATCGCACTCGGCCAGCTCGGCGCCCCCGCCCACCGCGTGGATGTGGGCGTCCTGGAAGCCGGGCAGCAGCAGCCTGCCCGCGAGGTCCACCACCTCTGTGCGGGGCCCGATCAGCTCCCGCACCTCGTCATGGCCGACGGCGGCGATCCGCGCCCCCGTCACCGCGAGCGACGTCGCCCGGGTACGGGCCGGATCCATGGTGAGGACGGGTCCTCCGGTGAAGACCAGATCGGCGTGAGGCATGCGGTGGCTCCCCTGCTGAGTGTGCGCCGGGCGGCTACGGGTGACGGGTCACGGACGGCGGGTCACGGGTGACGGACGCCATGGACGACGGGTCACGGACGGCGGGTCACGGGTGACGGACGCCATGGAAGCCCCACATCGTTTACACGTCAATGGTGTTGACGTAAGGTTCCGGCCATGTCCGAACGCGTGGTCCCCGAAGGCGACCGACGGCGCCGCCGCCCCACCCGGGAGGGCTCCGTCCTCTCCGAGCGCCTGATCATCGAGACCGCCCTGCGTCTCGTCGAACAGCACGGCGCGAAAGCGCTCTCGGTACGCAGGCTCGGGACCGCGCTCGGTGCCGACCCCACGGCCCTCTACCGCTACTTCCGCAACACCGACGCCCTGCTCCTCGCCCTCGCGGACGAGGTCATCGGCCGCGCCCAGGAGGGCTGGACGGCCACCGGCGAGTGGCGCGCCGATCTCCGCGCGATGGGCCTGCGCATCCACGCCGCGTACCTCGCCCAGCCCCAGGCCGCGCTGCTCGCAGCCCACCGCACCACGGGCCGTCCGCACGAGACCCGGGCCGTCGAGACGATCCTCGCCATCCTCCGCGGCGGCGGCTTCCCCGATGCCCTGGCGGTGCGGATCTACCACGCCTTCGTCGACCAGGCGCTCGCCTTCGCCGCCCAGGACGCCGCCGCGGCGGCCCTGCCTCCGTTGGCCGCGGCTGCCGACGCCGAGGTCTGGCACGCCGCGTACGGCCGTCTCCCCGCCGACACCCACCCGAACGTCGCGGCGACGTTCCCCCTCCTGGCCGCCGACATGCGCGACAGCGGCTACCCCTTCGCCCTGGAACTGACCCTCACGGGTGCGGCCGCGCTGCACCCGGACGCGGGGCGGTAGACGCCCGGCAGGCGGCTTGATGGCCCCGACGGGGCCTTATGTCAACACCATTGACCTTGTAGCCCCCCACCAGTTCTCATGACGGCACCCCGGAAGGGCCCCCTCGCGCGGGCTCCTCCGCCACCCGAAGGAAGCCGCCATGGACCCCCTCCTCTCGCTCCGGGACGCCGATCCGACCCCGTTCTGGCTCGACGACCCACGCCGTCCCGGGCCCACCCCCGCCCTCGTCGGCGGCGCCACCTGCGACCTGCTGGTCGTCGGCGGCGGATACACCGGCCTGTGGACCGCCCTGGTCGCCAAGGAGCGCGACCCCTCCGCCGATGTCGTCCTCATCGAGGCCGACGAGGCCGGCGGCGCCGCCTCCGGCCGCAACGGGGGCTTCTGCGAGTCGAGCCTCACCCACGGACTCGCCAACGGGCTCGCCCGCTGGCCCGACGAGATCGGCGTCCTCGAACGCCTCGGCCGCGAGAACCTCCGAGCCATGGAGGACACCTTCGCCCGCCACTCCATCGACTGCGACTGGGAACGCACCGGCTCCCTCGTCGTCGCCACCGAGCCCCACCAGGTCGCCTGGCTCGCCGAGGAGGCCGAGACCGCCGCCCGGTACGGCGCCACCACCACCCTCCTCGACGCCGACGCGGTCCGCGCCGAGATCGACTCCCCGACCTTCCTCGGCGCCGTCTGGAACAAGAGCGACACCGCCATGGTCAACCCGGCCCGGCTCGCCTGGGGCCTCAAACGGGCCTGCCTCGACCTCGGCGTCCGCATCCACGAGCACACCCCCGCGCTCTCCCTCGACGAGCACGGGGCCGTCGTCTCCGTCCGCACCCCCTACGGACGCGTCACCGCCGGCCGGGTCGCGCTCGCCACCAACGCGTACCCCTCCCTGGTCCGCCGCCACCGCCTCTACACCGTCCCCGTGTACGACTACGCGCTCATGACCGAGCCGCTCGACGAGCGCCGGCTCGCCGCGGTCGGCTGGCACAACCGGCAGGGCTGGGCGGACCCCGCCAACTCCTTCCACTACGTACGGATCTCCGCCGACAACCGCATCCTGTGGGGCGGCTACGACGTGGTGCACCAGCGCCGTGTCAGTCCCGATCACGACCGGCGCCCCGAGACGTACGCGACGCTCGCGCGGCACTTCTTCCGTACCTTCCCGCAGTTGGAGGGCATCCGCTTCAGCCACGCGTGGGGCGGCGCCATCGACACCAGCACCCGCTTCTGCGTCTTCTTCGACACCAGCCACCGCGGCAAGGTGGCCTACGCCGCCGGCTTCACCGGCCTCGGAGTCGGTGCCACCCGCTTCGGCGCCGAAGTGATGTTGGACCTGCTGGCCGGCGAGTACACCGAACGCACCGCCCTCGACCTCGTACGCCGCAAGCCGCTGCCCTTCCCACCCGACCCCATCCGTTCCCTCGGCATCGGCATCACCCAGCGCTCCCTGGCCCGCGCCGACCGCAACGAGGGCCGCCGCGACCTGTGGCTGCGAACCCTCGACCGCCTCGGTCTCGGCTTCGGCAGCTGACCACGCCTCACCGTTCGGGCGGTATCCGCCGCCCCGCAAGGGGACCTGCACGAGTACCGCCATTCCTCCGCACTCCCTGCCCCTGAGGTCGGATCCAGGCGGGCCCCAAGACGGCTTCCCGTCAGGTGAGTTCCGTAACCCGGGGCTCGCGCCACCCCGCCGTTCGATGACCAGTCGGGCGAGCCGGTCCAGGAGCAGCATCACCAGGGCGTTCGTGGCGCCGAGCTCGTCGAGGCTGACCCACTGGCCTTGGTTGTGATCCGAGCTCACCCCTCATCTCCGTTGCAGTCGTCGGTGGGAGTGGAGTAGTGAGCGTGGCGGCTGCCCATCGCGATAGTGAACACAGAGGCGAGGATGGTGAGCACGTCGGCGGCGGCAGAGAGGATGTCCATGAGGTGCGTCTGTCTCCCTTGATGGGTGGACCGCGATGTTGCGGTGCGGTTCAGATCGTGAGAGCGAGATGAGTTGTGCGGACCGTGCGGACCGAACATCGCAGGTAGATTCCACACAAGTTGGTGGTTGTTCCGAATGGGCCGAACGTGGCAGAACCGAGGATCAGCTCGGACAGGGGTGGGCAGGTGGCGGGGAAGAAGACGGGCCGCAAGTGGGGTGAGCTGAGGCCGGAGAACGTGGAGGCCAGGCAGCTTGCGCTGTTCTTGCGTGCGCGGGTGGATGAGTCTGGCAAGACACTGAGGATGCTCGCTCCGGAAGTCGGCAATGCAGAGTCGGTGATCAGCACCTACCTGGGTGGGAAGATCCCCACCCGGCGGTTCGTAACGGCGCTGATCGCAGCCACGGTGCCGGCCCAGTTACGGGAGAAGCGCCAGGCTGAGGCCGCCGATCTGTTGGCGGCCGCGCTTCATCCGCCGCGTCGCCCGGAGCGCCTGGGTGGCAGGGGTGAAGCGGTGGGAAACCTTGTGGATGTCGCCACGGCTCAGGCTCAGCATCTTGAGACGTACGCGCACCTGACCCGTGCGCTCGAGCAGCAGAACGAGCTGCGGCAAGCGGCGGCAAACTCCGAGAAGCTCGTATTGGTCCTGCATGGGATGATCGGCAGTCTCCAAGAGCGAGTCACCCGTCTCACTGACCAGCGCGATCGCTTGGACAAGGGAACCGAAGCCGTCGAGCGCAAGCTTGCGAGGGCGCTCGGGCAGCAGCATCGCGCCGAAAGCGAGCTTGGACGGGCCCGGGAGAAGCAGCGTCAGGCTGAGGAACTAGCTGCCCGTCTCCAGGAGAAGATCGACCGCCTCGCCGGCGAACTCGATCGGCTGCGCGCCGGCAAAGGTCCTGCGGGGCGCATCTCGGACTCTGCTGTACTGGCTGCCGGGGGGCTGGCAGGAAGCGAGGATTCTGACGGCGACGACATCGATGCTGCGCTCGCCCGGGCTGAAGCCGTCAATGACAGTGGTGGCCTCACACTTGAACGCATCTCCGACGAACTTGCCGACGAGGATGACGTTGCCGTTGCTTCGAGCCGTCCGGCGATCGTCTCACACGACACGGATGTCCCCGGCTCCCTCACTGCGCGCCACCATCGTGCCAACCAGATCGGGGAGGCTGGTGAGGCAGGGACTGCCCGGGATCTGCTCGTCGACGTGGTGGCCGACTGTACCCGAGTCCTGGGTCCTGATGACCTGACCACCCTGACCGCTCGTCATCACCACGCCTACTGGACTGGGGAGGCTGGTGAGGCAGGGACTGCCCGGGATCTGCTCGCCGACGTGGTGGCCGACTGCACCCGAGTCCTGGGTCCCGACAACCCCGGCACTCTCAGCGCTCGCGACCACCATGCCGTTCGGACTGGGGAGGCTGGTGAGACAGGAACTGCCTGGGATCTGCTCGCCGACGTGGTGGCCGACTGCACCCGAGTCCTGGGTCCCGATGACCCGACCACCCTGACCGCTCGCCAGCACCATGCCAACCAGACGGGCGAGACTGGTAACGCAGGAGCCGCCCGGGACCTGCTCGCCGATTTGATCGCTGATCGCTCCCGAGTCCTGGGTTCCGAGCACTCGGACACTCTTGCCGCCCGCCATCATCATGCCGATTGGGTAGGGGAGGTAGGTGATGCAGCGGTTGCCAGGGACCTCCTTGTCGATATCGTCGCCGATCGCTCACGAATCCTCGGTCCCAATGACTCTGCCACCCTTACATCCCGCCATCACCATGCCTATTGGACGGGCGAGGCCGGCGATGCGAGCGATGCCCGGGACCTTCTCGTCGATGTGATCGCCTGTCGCTCCCGTGTCTTGGGTCCCGATGATCCGGCCACGCTGATCGCTCGCCAGGACCACGCCAATCGGACGGGCGAGGCTGGTGACGCAGGAACTGCTCGGAGTCTGCTCGGTGACGTCGTAGCCGACTACACCCGGGTCTTGGGCCCGGAGCACCCCAGCACCCTTACCGCCCGGCATGGCCAAGCCTGTTGGACGGGCGAGGCCGGTGATGCGGGAATCGCTCGTGACCTCCTGCTTGCTGTCGTAGTGGACCGCTCCAGGATCCTGGGCCAGGACCACCCAGACACTGTCAGTGCTCGCCGCCATCACGCCTATTGGATCGCGATCGCCGGGACGACGGCCACCACTGGTGGCTTGGAACCCAACGGGCTTACCCGACGTCGATGGATCTGGTCCCCGATCACCTCGTGGCAGGCCAGACGGCTTGCCCGTTTGACGGGCGTCGACAGGAACGCTGCCTGGGTCAAGCTCCGTGTCACCACTCATCCCGAGGAAGCCGTTCTGGCTCAGTGGGTTGAGGAGCATCGGCGTTAAGAGGATGGCGGTCCGGCACCGACATGGTCACCCCGCCGGCTACAGCCAGTCGCGCTTCTTGAAGATGACGTACAGGCTGACGCAGACCACGGCCATCAGTAGGATTGCGAAGGGGTAGCCGGCCGCCCAGTGGAGTTCCGGCATGACCTCGAAGTTCATGCCGTAGATCGTTCCCACCAACGTGGGTGCAAACAAGATGGCGGCCCACGAGGAGATCTTCTTGAAGTCGTCACCCACACACCGCTGACCTGCGGAAATTGCCTACGCAGGAGGGTCTGACCCGCAGCGATCGACCTTTCTGAGTCTTTCACCCTGCTGCCCATTTATGCGGCCGCTTCCCCCCCCCGTCGCCCCCTAACGAGGCCTCATTCCCCCCAGATTCCCCCAGCAGAGGCAGTCCCTGGCGGCGGATTGCCGCTGGCGGGGACCGTGATCCCGGCGGCAGGGAGGGCTACGCAACGTCGGAATAGAGAACGGTACGACCTGGCGATCGCGGACGTCCATGCGTATCTCCGAGTCCGTTGAATGAGGAGGCTGTGGTGTCTGGGGCCGATGAGTCTGAGCGACCTGTTGCTGCCGCTGTTGTGGCGCACAAGGGGTGGCTGCTGCCGATCACTCGGCTGCCGGCTCCCTCGCACCGTTTCCGAATCCGGACTCCAGGTATTGACGCAGAGCTTCCCGCCCTCCCGGAACGAAGCGCCATTCATCAACGACTTCGCGCAGCTCGGCCACTGTCATCCAGTCCTGCCAGCCGATCTCACCTGAGTCCGGGATCAGTGCCTCCGGCACGACGGCCTCATGCACCCCGAGCCAGATGGGGCTAATCCCTTTCCGGCAAAGGAACTTGAACAGGAAGTGCACCGGCACACGAACACCCAGCTCTTCGGACAGCTCCCGGGCCGCTGCTTCCTCATACGACTCGCCCACGTCCACGGCGCCGCCGACCATCACGTCGTAGTAGCCCGGAAACCGGGGATGCGTCTCGGACCGCCGCAGCACCAAGATCCGTCCCGTTCGATCACGGCAGATCGTCGTTGCGATGCGATGCGGCCAGCCTTCACGCTCCGCCTCGCCTCGCTCGACGACACCCAACACACGGTCGCACTCATCGACATGCTCAACCAGTTCACTCACGGAGGCACAATCTCACCACCCGCTGACAACGCGACCCTGGGGTTGCTCGCCCTGCTTCGACAAGCCAGCCGTCTGCTCGGGCTGCCGCCAGCAGCGGCGCGTCGTCAGCCGGGACCGCCACGGCGACCCTCGTTGCGCGAAGTGCCCGGACACAACCGGCGATCCACTCGCCGAACTCACCAGACTCGTCACCACCGTCGATCCTGTGCTGACCGCCGACGCTGTTCGATCAGCCCTCGAACGCGCCACCGTCCGAACGGCTGGCCGGCGACGTCTGGCCTGGGCAGTCATCGCCCAGCCCGACCTGCTGACCGGTGCCGGCTACGAAGCCCCGACCCCCGCCATCCTGCGGTTCATCAGCGAACTCGTCCAAGCCGGGGCCACGACGGTGGTCAATCCTGCCTGCTTCCGCTGACAGGAGGTTAAGGCACTGTCGAAGCTGCTGGACGGCAAACGGGTCTGCCGCAACTGCTTCGCCCGCAACTCGGCCGTGCCCTGCATCCGCTGTGGAGCCGTCCGCGAGCCCGCCGCCCGGGATGCCGAGGGACACCCGCTCTGCCCCGACCGCCTCGTCAGTGACCCCGTCAACCTGGAGGAATGCCGCGGCTGCGGGCGCCGCCAGAAAGTCGCCGTCCGCCTTCCCGACGGACCCCGTTGCGCCACCTGCCGGCCAAGGACCGCCACCCAGTGCGGCATCCGTGGACGGATAGCGGTCTGTGAGGTTTCCCGAGTCACGGGCGAACTCTGGTGCAACCGGTGCCAGCTGCGGTGGACGCCCTGCAGCAGCTGCGGCACCGTCGACCACGACCGCGGCGGCACCCTGGGACGCGCCTTTGTGCGCGAAGTACACCAACCCGGATCCGGACTTCTGGGGCCGCTGCCCGGTCTGCCGCACCACGTGGCAGCTCGGCACCCGCCCCTGCCAGCGATGCGCCCTCGACCAGTTGGTACGCGACCTCCTTGGCGGCGACACCGGCACGATCCGGGAGGACCTCGTCCCTCTCTACGAGGCGTTGTCCGGAGCTGAACGCCCCACCAGCACCATGTTCTGGCTATCCGGCTCGAAGGTCAGCACCCTGCTCCGGCAGATCGGCCGCGACGAACGACCCGTTACCCACGAAACGCTCGACGAGCTGCCCGCGGGCAAGGTTCTCGCACATCTCCACAGCGGCATGGTCGCCATCGGAGCCCTGACGGCCCGCGACGAACGCCTCATCGCCCTGGAGAGCTGGATCACCGCGAGAGTCCAGGCCCGCACGGACACCACCGAACGCCGGATCCTGCACGGATACGCAAGCTGGCATCACCTGCGGCGACTCCGACGACGCCTCGGCAAGGAACACACCACCCATCTCCAAGCCCTGAACATCCGCCGCCACGTCACCGCAGCGGCCAACTTCCTCGGCTGGCTGACCGGCAACGGCTTGACGCTCGGTGACTGCACGCTGGGCATGGCGCTCCAGGCCAGCTCGTGAGCCAGCTCGCCTTTCCCGGGCCTCGTGTGTCGACAGAGGCCACCCCGCCCCGGCCGACACTATGTCTCCTCGAGGAGCGGGGCAGGCCGAGAGGGTCAGGCCGCCGACTGGGCGGTGATGCGTTCGGTGTACTGGTCGAGGCTGGACCAGTCCAGGTCGAGGTATGCCGCGCCCTCCTTTTCCAGGATCGGCCCGTACCGCTTCTCCAGCCGCCTGTACTCGTTGCTGCCTGAGTTCGGGTTCTTGTAGCCGGCCCAGGTGGCCAGGTCGGCCTTGTTCAGAGGCAGCCCCGCGATGTGGTGGGCCACGTAGATCCGTTCGGCGAGCTGGCGCGGTCCCTCGTTCTTGGGCAGGGAGGACAGGTCGATGTGCCGGCGGGACTGCTCATGAACCTCATGGCCGCCTGTCCCGGGTGCCAACTGGTCGTAGCGAGTGTCGGGCTCCCCGTGCTCGACACTGCCGTCTGCCGATGTGTCACCGTCGTTGGACCGTGCCTGGCTGTCAGGCGACGCGCTGTCAGCCGAGGGTTCCACCACGGCCTCGTCCCGAGCAGCCGCGCCGTCGCCTCCGGTGCCCTGCTGGGCTTCCCCTGCGAGAACCTCGGGCTCTTCGACATCCACCGGAACCGCTTCCCCTTCCGTCGCGGCCTCGGATCCACCCGGGGGTTGGTCGGCCACGGGCGGCACGACCGCGCGCTCTCCCTTCCCGCCTGCGGGCCTACCGGATCCGGCTGGTCTGGCGACAGGCTCAGCGGGCACCGGCACCGGCACCGGCGTGGGGGCGGGTACGCGGGCCGGGACGCGGGCCGCCTTCGGTCGGGTGGCATCCGTGGCGGGCGGCCGGGACCCAGGGTGCGCGGAACTCGCCGCCGCACCCTTCTCGTCCGTGCCCACTGCCTGCTTCGGGACGGATCCGACGGCGGCCGGGCGCTGCGCGGGGTCGGCCTTCTCCCGCGCCACACCGGCTACCGCTGCGAGGGGTGTGGCCGCCTCCGGGAGGGCACGAAGGGAGCCGACGACGCGTACGTTGTCGATTGTTGCGAGGAGCTCGGCGCGCCACGCCCTCCACATCCGTACAGGAGAGCCGATGGGCCAGGGCAGCCAGAGCAGCAGGCTGTAGGCCCGTTCCCGGTCGGCTTTGCGCCGTTTCTGCCGGCCCATGATGACCTGCTCGATCTTGAAGAGCAGCATCTCGAGCAGCACCGCGTAGACCAGCGGCGGGACCACGGCGAGGAAGGCTCCTCCGGGGCCCGACTCGGGGGCGTGCAGGAGGTTCATCTGCGCCGACGTGGCGACGAATCCGAACAGCAGGATCCGGGTGAGCGCGGAAGAACGCAGGGTCAGGGCCTCGAAGAACCGGATCAGGCTGAGGCTCAGCGCGCCGGCGTCCAGCAGCATCGCGAACGCGGTGGCCGCGTCCCAGTTCCCGCCGTTGTGGGTGTGGGCGTACTCTCGCTGCGCTCCGAAGCTGAGCCATGCGGCGATGCCCGCGAGGACGAACATCATCAGGCAGCCCACCGCGAGGGCGATCACGGCCAGGCGGCGCTGCAAGGAGTGGCGGCGCTGGAGCGCGAGCTGGGTGCGTTCCTCGGCCGTGGCGCCCTGCTCGCTGCGGCGGCGCCGCTGGCCGATCACCATGCCCGTGGCGACGACGGCGCCGATCCCCGCCACCGCGAGGCCGGCAGGCACTGCCCACTTCGACAGGTCCATCACCGGCCCCCTTCCTGGGCGTGCCGAGCCGGACCGGGACAGGGGGGAATGCGGTTCATGAGACGGCGGATCCAAGCGTGGGCTGGGGGCGTTCGCCCTTCAGGAGGGTGCGCAGCAGGCCCAAGGTCTCGGGCGAGGAGTCGCAACCCTCTTCGGCGTTGATACGGGCCAGTTGGTGGGCGGCACGTTGCAGACCTTCGTGGTCGCCCAACTCGTGACAGATGGTGAACAGGTCGCGGTACAGGAGCTCCGACTGGCTGTCGACGAGCATGCCCTTGGTGACGGCCTGGGCCGCGGCGCGGTAGTCACGCACGTGACGACGCCGCTCGGCGAGCTCGTGTGCGACGTCGACGATGGCGCTGATCATCTCCTGGATGTCGGCTTCGGCCCAGATGTACTTGGACGGGTCGACGTCGGAGAAGGGCCTTCCCCGGACCAGGGCGAGTGCCTGAGCCAGTGCGTTGTCGGCGTCCTGCCCGTCGTTGTGCATGCCCTGCCGGTACAGCTCCTTGAACTGATCCCAGTCGGAGGTGACTTGGTCGTTGAAGGAGTACACCCCGTTGCGGATGTGGGGCAGGTAGTAGGTGTGCGGGTCACTGGCAGGGAGGAGCGGGTCTCGGCCCAGCCAAACCCGGAGCTTGCTGATGGCCGAGTTGCGGGAGTCCGACCGGGTGCGGATACCGGGCCAGATCGCGTCGTCGAGGTCCTGGCGGCTCAGCCCGGGGTGGAGCACCAGCCACGCGGCGATCTCCTTCAGCGAGTTGGCGCGATTACTCTCCACCCGGCCGAGTGTGCCCACGAGGTCGACCGGGCCGAGGACCTGTACCTGAGGCGTGCCCGGAACGTTGGGGGGCGTGGAGAGCGCCGCCAGGACCGTGGAGGTGGCGGCGCTCGGCCGGGGCGCGATCCGCCGCTCCGCTGGTTCCGTCCCCGGCGTGTCGCTGCGGCCGAGTGCAGCCGGGGACAGCCCGGAGTCCGCCTCCTCGGCAAGGTCAGGATCTCCGTCGGAGTCGGAGTCGGAGTCGCTGTCCTCCCAGGCGTACGGGTCTTCGTCGTCGGCGCGCTCGGTCAGGACCTCGTTCAGCACGTCGTCGAATTCGGCGGACTCGGGATCCCCCCACACCCCGGCGCCCAGCGCGGAGGCGGACTCCTCCTCGGGTTCCTCCTCGAACAGGACGTGGCCGGAGGCGTCGTCGCGGCGCACCGTCGAGTCGGCGTCGGCGTCGGCGTCGGCGTCCTCGTCCTCGCCGTCCAGGTCGAACGGCTCCATCGCGTCGAAGGGTTCCATCACGTCGAAGGGCTCCGTCGCGTCGAAGGACGCCAACGCGGCTTCCTCCGCCGCCTCGACGGGCGGCTGCGCGAAGGAACCGGCGACGTCGGGAGCCAGCCCGCTGGTGTCCTCCTCGGTGCTCGTGGAGGGTGTAAACGCGGGTGTGGGGAACGAGAAGTCGGGAAGCGCGGTTGCCAGATCTCCTCCCGGAGCCGGAGCCGGAGCCCAAGCCGGAGGCGGCGTCGGAGCCACAGCGGCCATCGGTCCCGCGGTGGTCTCGGGAGAGAGGGCGGACTCTTCCGGCGCGGAGGCGGCGACCGAGCCGCGGGGACCGTTGTGGTCCAGCGGGCCGGTGTGCCCGGTCCACGGAGGCGGCGGCACGTCGTCGGTGCGGCTGGAGGTGGAAAGGAGCGTGACGAGCCGCCCGTAGGCGGTCTCGTCGAGGTACTGCAGCTTGACCGACAGGTCCAGGCCGGGCAGATCGACCAGACCGTCGGGGTGGGCGGGCAGGGTCCAGGAGCCGTGCAGGTCGAGTTCGCCGGCGGCCGCCGTGACGACCGCGACCGAGGTTCGCGGGCGGGAGGCCAGCACGTCTTCGAGTACGTCGGCCGCCTGGCCGGACAGGGGGGCGGTGGAGATGAGGATGCGGGGGACCCAGGAGTCCCCGGACGCCTGCTCGCTCAGCCGTGCGGAGCGCAGGTGGTCGTGACTGCCGTCGTCGAGGGCGGCGCGCTGGAAGGCGTCGTGGGCCTGGAGTTCGGCTGCCGCCACGTCCAGGTCCGTGTGGTGGTCGATCTGGTCGGGGTAGAGGGCTTGCAGGTCGCTTCCGGAACCGGCCAGCACGATCTGCGTGGTGGGCGCCAGCCGGGAGGACGCCAGTTCCACGGCGAGCGCTAGCATGACGCCGCGGACATCGGCCGGGCTTCCGGCCAGGCGGAGCAGGCCGACGGTCTCCAGGTCGACCAGCACCGCGTCGCCGTCCTCGGTCTCGCCGAGGCTGACCAGAGCCGGGTAGGGCGGGTTGAGTTCGGCGACCTCGCCCTCGGAGCGCAGGGAGGCGCCGGCCACCGGGCACCACCACACCCCCGGGTTGCCCTCCCGTTCGGCGAACGGAGCGACGGGCGGGGTGGCGGCGGCCAGGTGCAGCTCCACGCCGCGCGGGGTGATGCGCATGGCCTCGATCTCCGGCAACGGGCGGCCCATCGCTCGGCAGTTGAAGGCCAGAGTGCGCAGGACGCGGTCGGCCAGCGCGGTGCCGGTGATGTCGGAAGCCACCCGCAGCTGCGTCTCGAAGTCCGCTTCGGCCCCCGAGGGCATGGGGATGCGCCGCTTGGGACGGCGTCTGCGCTGCTGACGTGCCCGCCTGGTGGCGATGACGGCCAGTACCGCTGCGGCCAGGATGCTCCCGGCCGCGGCGACCGTCTTCACCGTCTGATCGCCGGTGTCGGACGTCTCCTGCGGGGCCGGGACCGGCGCCTGGTCGGTGGGTGTGCCGGTGGACGGATTCTCCGGCGTCTGCTGGGGCGCTGGCGTCTGCTGAGCTGCCGGGGGCTGCTGGGGTGCCGGCGCTTGCGCGGACGGCTGCTCGGAGGGGGTCTGAGGAAGGGCGGTCGGCTGTCCGCCGTCACCCTTGCCGTCCCCGTCGCCCTTGGGCCCGTCGTGCTGGCCGGCGCCCGTCTCTCCGCTGCCCGTCTCCCCGCCGCCCGGCTGGCCGCCGCCGTGGTCCTGCTCCGGCGCGGGCTGCTGCACGGGCGGAGGAGCCGGGGTGTCCGCGGTCGGTGCGGCGCTTCCGTCGTGGGGGGCGGGGAGCTTCAGTTGCCAGCCGGGGTGGATGTCGTCGGGGTCGGTGAAGGTCCGTCCGTCCGACTGCCGTACGCCTTCGTTGAGTTCGACGATCGCGGGATAGTCCGCATCGTCACCGAGCTCGACCTCGGCGATAGACGACAGGGTCTCGCCGGGCAGCACCTTATGGGTGGTGGTGGCCGCCGGCGCGGCGTCGGCCGGAGCCGTGGCCCCCTGCTGGGAGCCGGTTGCGCCGGTGTCGGCAGCTGTGGCGTTCGCGGGGAGCCGCAGGATCCAGCCCGGCTGCAACACGGTGGTGTCGGCGGTGATGAGGGTGCCGTCCGGCTGGGGGATGCCCTGGTTGACCTCGATGATGCGGTGCCATTCGATCCCGCCGCCGAGCCTCTTCTCGGCGATGTCCCACAGGGAGTCGCCCCTCACGACGTGGTGCACCGGCCCGTCGTACGTGGTGCCGGCCTTGACGGAGGTGGCGGAGGTCGCCGTGTTCGGGGTGACCGAGGCGACGGCGGCCACGGGCGCCGCGGTCGCGGGTACGGTCGAGGCGAACGCGGTCCCGGTCGGCAGCAGGATGAGGATGCCGCCCACCAGGGCGCCCGCGAGCTGCTGGGAGCCGCCGAGGAGCCGGATGCGCGGCGCGCTGCGGTGCCGCAGGGCCGCGCCCGTCTCCAGGACCACGGAGATGACGAACGTGATCCACCCGTACCAGCCGATCAGCGTGATCGCCCCGAGGAACAGGGACCCGCTGTCGGGGCTGGTCAGGGCCGTAACGACCTCGTCCAGGCTCGGCAGGTGATCGGGCAGCACTCCGACGGCGAGGAGCGCGTACGGCACGCCGGCCACGAGAACGGCGAGCGTGACGAGGGCGAGGAGCGCCCGCACGATCGTGAAGGTGGTGCTTCGTTTGTTCATCGCTGCTACCCCCGGTAGACCAGGCTTGCGCGGCCGTGACCTGTGACGGACCAGTTGCCGCTTCCGAGGAAGACGGGCTGGTAGTTCTCGTTGACGGTGACCTGCAGAGAGCCGCCGTCGTCGCTGACGCTGACCGATCCGGCCACGCCCGCGCTGCTCAGGTACGAGCGGGCGGCGGCGACCGCGGCGTTGCGGTCCACGCTCACCCCTCCGCCGGCGATGACCCTCCCGGCGTCGATCGCCTGTCCGCCGGCCCTGGCCGCCTCCTGTGCCACGCCCTCGGCATGGGTACGGGCACGCAGCTTGCCGCCGCCGTCCACGACGAGCGCGGCCACGGCGAGCAGCGCCACGATGGTGACGAGAAAGAAGAGGCTCATCGAGCCGCGGTCACGCAGCACGGCGCGCCGTAGGCGAGGTGCGAGGGCGGGATTCATGCGTTCTTCCTGGTCAGCCACGCTGGCGGTACGAGTCGATCGGCGAAGTGAAAGAACCGGTCAGGGTCTTGGCCCCGGGCAGCCCGGGAAGCGCGATGTCGGACAGGTTGACGACGCAGGTCACCGTCACGGTGGTGGAGGCCCGTTCACCGATCCGTGCGCTGAACCCCCCCGTACTGATGGACACCGACGTGCTGTTGCACCGCAGACCTTGTTGGCCCAGCACCCTGTTGGCCGTCGCCTGGCCGGCGCTGCTGGCGGCCCCCCCGTTGCGTTCCAGGGACGCGGCGCGGGCCGCGTTGCGTGCAGCCGTGTCCACGGCGTTGTGGGAGGAGGTGACGCGGCCGAATGCCACGACTAGCAACAGCACCATGATCAGGGCGGGGAAGAGCATCACCGCCTCGAGGGACAGGGACCCTCGTTCGCGCTCACCGCCCCGCAGCCGGAGCCTGAAGGTCTTCATCGTGCCTCCGTGAGGCGCTCCACGGGGGCATCCGCATGCTGGTTGATGGTGAGATCGAGGCCGGGGATCATGGTGGCGACGCTGCCGGTGACCGTGATCCGCACCGTCGTCGCCCCCTTGTTGCCGGTCACCTTGGTTCCGGAGATGCTGCCACCCGCCCGCGACAGGAAGTCGCGGGCCTGCGCGGCGCCGGTCTCGCCCGACGCGCCACGGACTCGCGCGGACTCGACACCCAACTGGGCGGCCGACATCGCGACGTTGCGCGCGTGCCACCACAGTCCGACGTGGACGACGAGCAGGATGATCAGCAATACCGCGGGGAAAATCATGAGCATCTCCAGGCTCATGGCACCGCGGTCCCGCGCGCCGCTCTGAGCGAGCGCGCGGAACCGACGTCCCACCGCCTTGCCAGGACGGATCACTTGATGGTTTTCGCCTTCTCGTTGACCTTGGTCAGGATCACGCCGGCGGCGATGGCCGCGACGACCACGAGACCGGCGACGATCATCATCGTCTCGATGGAAATCGCTCCGCGGTCGTCACGGGCCTCCTTGAGGCGCTCGATCCGGGCGCCGAAGTAGGCCTTGACGAAGGTCCAGGAAGGGTCGATGTGCATGGGGAATTTCCTTGTCTTGTAGGGAAGTCAACTGGCCATGATCCGCGAGAGCGCGGGATAGCCGATGTAGACGGTCATGATCAGTACGAGCATTGCTACGGGCATGACCATCTTTTCGCTGGCCGTGTTGGCCTGCGCTTTCGCCGCCGTGACGAGCGCGCCGGACAGGGAGCGCGCCTGTGCGCCGAGGGTGGCCCCGACGGCCGCGCCCTCCTCGCCGGCGATGGCGATGATGTCGGCCGGTGCACCGAGCTCGGGTACGTCGAGCTCGACGGAGAGCCGCTTGAGGCCCTCCCAGGGGCTGATGCCCTCGAGCTCGGCGCGGGTGATGGTGTCGCGGATCCTCGCGAACACCCAGCCGTCGCCGACCTGGGCAGCCTTCTTCAGGGCCTCGGTGGGTGCGGCGTCAGCTGCTCGCTCGAGCTGGACCAGGCGGAGGTACGCCTTGATCGCGTGGCGGAAGTCCTCGCGCGCTTCGGTGGCCTGCTGCTTGAGCTGCAGGTCCGGGATCAGCCAGAAGACCACGGCCAGCGCGAGGCCGGCGATCGCGGGTATCGCGAACGGGATGGGGAAGCCGACGGTGTTGGCCAGGCCCACGGCCAGGACGGGTAGCAGGAGCCCGTACAGCGCCAGCCCGAGTTTGCGCCCCAGGTGGGCGGCGGGGGAGCGGCCGACGAGTTCCAGCTGCTGGCGCGGCAGACGCAGTGTGCCCTCGCCCGCGGTGCGCAGGAGGAAGGCGCCCGCCTTCTCCAGCAGCGAGTCGGGGTCGCCGACGGGTCGGCGTTCGAGGTTCTCCAGGCGGCCGGCGTCCATACGGGACAGCACGTCCTTGAGGTCGGGCCGGCCGGGCAGCAGGCCGCGGGCGGCGACCACCAGTCCGAGACCGGTGACGGCCCCGCCTATGGCGGCGTAGGGGGAGAGGATCACGAGGACTCCTCCAGGCTGAGGGCTCCGCGGGTGCCGCCGGAGCGGTCGGCGGAGGACAGGAAGCGGGGGGCGGGATCGATGACGGCCATCTTCCTCATCCAGATCTTCACCAGGACGAAGCCCACCCCGACGCCCGCCAGGACCACATGGCCCATCACGGTGTTGTACGGCTCGACGTACCCGGTGGAGAGCATCGTGATCCCGAAGATGCCGAGGCAGAAGATCGTCACCCACCTGTCGTTGGTACGGGGCTTCTGCCGGTCCGCCTCCACCTCGCGGCGCATGAGGACCTCGTGGCTCAGGGCTTCGGCGAGTTCGCGCATGGCCCGGCTCAAGCCGGCGCCGCGGTCCTCGACGTGCAGGATCAGCAGCGCGACGACTTCGTCGACGGTGGCGTCGTCGAGGTCGTCCGCGAAGCTCCGGTAGGCGTCCTGCGGGAGCCAGCCGGCCGTCATGCGCGACACCAGGAGGGTCACCTCGGTGCTGATGGCCGCCGGGACCGTCTCCAGGCTCCGCTGGACCGAGGCCTCGAGGCTGACGCCGACGGTGTGGATGTCGGACATGCGCCGGATCCACTCCTCGACCCCCTCCAGTTTGGCGATCTGTTCCTTGCCGGATCCGGAGGTGTTGAGCAGCCAGGGGAGGCCGACGACGACCGCGACGGTGAGCAGGCCTCCCATCGGCCAGCCGGTGAAGAGCCACACGACCATGCCAAGGACGGCGGCCGCTCCCAGGCGCCAACTGCCGCCGGTCCACCAGGCGTTCTTCGCCTTCGCGTCCGTGCCCAGGAAGGCCCGGACCCGCTGTTCGGTGCGGCTGCGTCGCCGCACGGTCGTGGAGGGTGCCCAGCCGATGCCGCCCACGACGGCGAGTACGAGACCGCCGACCGCTGCCAGGCCCGCCAGGCCCGCGAGCAGGGAACCGAGGGTGAGCGTCATAGCGGCATCACCGTGTTCAGCGGCGCGCTCCAGGAACCCCACCGGTTCTGCAGGACCCTGCGGTCCAGTCCGGCACGGACCATGTCCTGCAGCCGACCCTGCGAGATGTTGCCGTGGGGGACGGCACGGGCTTCGCGGTAGCCGTCGTGCTCGCGGGGGGCGAACACCATTTGGTGGCTTGGACGGCCGCCCTCTCCGATGCCGGTGATCTCCATGACGTGACTGACGAACCTGTGCTTGCGTCCCGTCTTGCCGTCCGGGCCGACGAGCTCGGTCTCGTCGACGAGGCGCACGTAGACGACCAGATTGATGGCCTGGGCTATGAGCCGGTAGGCCAGGGCCTCGGTCATGCCGATGCCGGCCTCCAGACAGAGGGTCGCCAGACGTTCGATGGACAGCTGAGGGCTGCGGGCGTGGAGGGTCGCCATGGACCCGCCCTCGCCCTCGTTCATCGCATGCAGCATGGGCACGACTTCCTTGGAGCGGACCTCGCCCACCAGGACCCGCCTCAGGCTCATGCGCAGCAGCTGCGGGAACAGGTCGGATAGCGTCAGCTCGCCCTGGAGCTTGCCGTCCGGCCCCCGTTCACCGTTGGATTCGCGTCCCTCGTACGCGACGACCTCCGGGCCCTCGGGGTCCTCGTGGAGGTAGAGCTCGTACTCGCTCTCGAGGGTGCCGACCCTTTCGTTGCGGGGGATCTCGCGGGCCATGGCGCGCAGCAGCGAAGTCTTTCCGACGCCCTGTGATCCTACGATCACGATGTTCTGGCGTGCTTTGACTGCGGCGCGGAGGAAGTGGGCGAGGGTGGTGTCGATGGTGCCCCAGCGTACGAGGTCGTCCAGGCTCTGGCCGCGCGTGCGGTGGCGGCGGATGACGACCTGCGGGCTCGGCGTGACCCACGCCGAGGCTGCCAGACGGGAGCCGTCGGCCAGCCTCATGTTCAGGTTCGGGGTGGCCGGGGTGAGGGCCCTCTCGCCCTGCCCCTGCATGCGGCTGATGTGATTGATCAGCGAGATGAGGTCCTTGTCGCTCGCCGCGACGGGATCCCACTTCCGGGAAGGGCGGTCGGCGTAGTCGACGCGCACCTGGCTCCCGTTGATGATGATGTTCTCTACGTTGGGATCGTCCAGCAGCGGCTGGAGGCGGCCGGCCCTGAACAGCTCGTCGAACACGGCCTTCTTGAGCTGTGTCTCCTGGGCGAAGGTCAGCGGTGTGGTGGTGGCCGCGTACTTCGTCGCCCACTGGGAGACGACCTCGTTGATGATCGACTGGCCGTGCTGACGGCGGTCCTGATCGCTCATCCCGGCGTCGGCCGCGGCGGCTTCGCCGATCCGGAGACTGGCCCGGCCGCGCAGTTCGGTGATCACCTCGTGCCCGACGGGCAGGGTGCCGGGCACGGCTCCGTCCACGGCCGGTGCGGAGGGTGCCGGAACGTCGGTGGCCGTAGCGGTCTGGCTGGGTACGACGGCGAGCTTCGCCGGCGGGGGCGTCTGGCTCAGGGCCTGGGTGAACAGGTGCTCGAGGTGCGGAATCGCCGGGGATTCCGGGTGGGTCTCGGTCATGAGGCCCTCCCCGTCACCGTGGGCATGGTGGTCGGACGCAGTTGGATCCTGCGCCGCGTGACGAGTTCGTTGATGGGGCCGTGCGCGGTCCGGGCCGAGCGCAGCAGCGCCTTCGGCGTCCGCTTGAAGCGCCCGTGGGTGAGGACGTCGGCGGTCACGGGGTCCCAGGCGAGCATGGCGATCGCCGGTGTCTGCAGCTCCTGCTGCACGTTGCTGGAGGAGAACGGCCCTTCCTCGATGAGGAGCAGGCCGAGCGCGTCCGCGCCCGTGCCGTTGTGGGAGAGTTCCTCGCGCAGGATCCGTACGGCAGGCGCCGCGGAGGTGATCGACACCTGTGTCGTGCGCACGACGAGCAGGACGGCGTCGGCCTGCCGGATCAGCGGCGTCGGATAGGCCGTGGTGCTCAGCCGGGTCTCCGATTCCGGGACGAACCGTCCGCAGTCGATGATTACGTCGTAGCCGCTCTGGTCCATGACGCCCAGGAGCGTCGCGATCTGCTCCCAGGTGCGCGCGAGCGAAGGGGCCTGCGAAGGGTCGGTCAGGCCCGGGAGCAGCATCCGGTTGCCGGTGAGATCCCGGTCCAGGCTGACGAAGTGCTGGGCGAACTCGCGGGCCAGGGTGGACTGTCGGTCCGCAGCGGCCAGTCGGTGCATGCCGACGGCCGCACTGCCCTCGCCGCCGAGGTACCCGGCCCTGATCGTCCCGCCGGAGGGATCCGCCTCGACGAGAAGGGACGGCCTGGGGGAGGCCAGGGCCAAGGCGAGAGCCGCACAGGTGACGCCGGACGACTTCGCCGACACGAGTGCTATGACGGCCATTCAGCTCCTCGCCTTCAGCACGATGGTCGCGCTGCCGCGGGCGGCCCAAGTGGCCAGCGGAGCACTGTCGGTGGGAGCTACGGCCACGTCGACGACCTGCGCCCCGTTCGCGTCGGGGGCGGAGACGGCGACGACGACGGCGCTGATGCTGTCCGGTGTGGCCGGCTTCTGCCCGCTCTTGGCGTCGGCGCTGTCCTGGGGCGTGTAGACGACGACGACCGCGTCGCCCGCCCGAAGGTGCTGGGCAGGAAGCTGGCCGGGCTTGGCCAGGACTCCGACCGTGTCGCGGCCCTTGGCCACGTTGGCCCCCTCGGTGACCGAGGCTCCGGTGATCAGGGTGCCCTTGGGGAGATCGGCGGCCGCCCTCTTGCCCACGATGTCCTGGCTCCTGGTCACGGGGACCGGCTTGAGGGCCGGGTCGGGAGCGACCTCGGCGGCCACGAGGTCACCGGCCTTGACGACTTCGCCCGCCTTGACGTCGTGGGCCAGCGCGATGACGGCCACCCGGTTGCCGGCCTCGTTGACCTGCCAGACCGCCACGAGCGCACCAACTGCCGCTAGGGCCAGGCCGGCGCCCACCACGACGGGCCGGCGGCGCCGTCGTGGTGCCTCCTGGGTGATCGGAAGCGGACCTGCCGGAGCGGTCTGCTCGGCTCGCCCGGATGTGCTGGTTGTGATCGTCCTTGCCATCGTCTGGGTACGTTCCTTGGGCTAGTTGACGACCTGCAGCTCGCCGATGCGAGCCGTGGACGTGGAGGTGCGGGTGGTGTCCGGGATGGTGCCGGTCTCGCCGGTGCTGGCAGTCCAGCTCACGGTCCATGTGCTGGTGGCCGTGATCGTGTGGGTGCCGACCTTGGTGTAGCGGTGCCCACAGTCAGGGGAGTCGGCCTTGCCGAAGCTCTGTTGGTACGGGGTGCCCGGCTTGGTGCAGGTGATGGTTGTGCCGTCGCCCATCGACCAGGCGATGCCCTTCACCTTGGCGGTCACCGTGACGGACAGGCCGCCGGCGGAGACCGTCATCGTCTGCGGGCCCCAGGTCTGCGGGGACTGTGCGGTCCACAACCATACGGGGACCCCGACGAGGCCCTCGGAGCTGGCGGGCGGAGCCGTTCCGATCTGCGCCCCGTCCAGGCGCATGCGGTCGAAGGCCTGTTGGGCGAGCTGGGCCGGCGACGGGCCGCCACCGAGGGGGTCCGTGGCGTGCCACTGCAGGAAACCGCCGTTCTGGCCGTTGGGCAGTCCGTGGGTCTGGGCCAGGCACGCGTAGTAGTAGATCGCGCCGTCGGTGTGGCCCTGCCAGCTCGGGTCGGACTTCGGCGGCTGGGGATGCATCAGGCCGATGTAGCACATCTTCCGCTCGTCGAGGGTGCCGATGCCCTCGATGTGGCAGGGCCACTGGTAGTAGCTGGTGGCCCCCGTGGCACAGGTCTGGCCGCTGCCGGAACCGCCGCCGCCACCTCCGCTCCCTCCGCCGCCACCCGGCTCACCCGGATGACCCGGCACAGTGACACCGCCGCAGACGTACCGGGTGCAGTGGCCCACGTCCGGCTCCCCCTCGGCCCGGGCGTCGGACAGGGGTTGCAGCATCATCGCGATGACAGCGAGGAGCGGAAGAAGCACGGCCTGAAGGGCTCGCCGCCTCAGCATGAACGATCCTGCAGCTGGGTGGAGGTGATCATCCGCGACTGCGGCGGAGCCTGCGATGAGCGCAACGCCGGTGCGGCGCAAGTCGCCCTGAGCTAGGGGTGCCACGGGCAGAACCTCATAGGTGTTGTGGTCGGAAGAGACGTGCGTGGTGCATAGGGCGGTTCCGCAACGGAACCGGATGATCACATGTATGACGAACAGTCAGCTGACGCCAAAGCCGTCTCGGCGTGTTCTCGGTCTAGTTGACGACCTGCAGCTCGCCGATGCGAGCCGTGGACGTGGAGGTGCGGGTGGTGTCCGGGATGGTGCCGGTCTCGCCGGTGCTGGCAGTCCAGTCCACGGTCCATGTGCTGGTGGCCGTGATCGTGTGGGTGCCGACCTTGGTGTAGCGGTGCCCACAGTCAGGGGAGTCGGCCTTGCCGAAGCTCTGTTGGTACGGGGTGCCCGGCTTGGTGCAGGTGATGGTTGTGCCGTCGCCCATCGACCAGGCGATGCCCTTCACCTTGGCGGTCACCGTGACCGAGAAGTCGCCCGCGGCAGCGGTCGTCGACTGCGGGCCCCAGGTCTGTGGCGTCTGGGCCGTCCACAACCACACTGGCAGGCCGACGAGACCTTCCGCGCCGGCCGGTGGTGCGGAGCCGATTGCCGCGCCGTCCAGGCGCATCCTGCTGAATGCCTCCTGCGCCACCTGGGCTGCTGTCGGGCCCCTCTGGATGGGGTTGGAAGCCATCCAGCGCATCGTGCCGATCGTGCTGTGTGTCAGTGCGACGCAGACGAACGTGTAGATGGCGCCGTCAGTGTGACCCCGCCAGATGGGGTCGGCCTTCGGAGGTTGCGGGTTGGTGAGCTGTACGTAGCAACTGCTGCGGTCGTCGTAGTCGCCTACTCCGTCCACGTGGCACGGCCACTCACCGATGTGTGTCGCACCGGTGGCGCAGGTCTGGCCGTCGTTGATGGGCTCGCCGCCTCCGCGACCGCCTCCATTGCCACCACCGCTGCTGCCACCCGACCCACCCGTTTGGCCGGGCGCTTTGACGTGGTCACAGACGTACTGGTTGCAGTGACCTACGTCTCCGTTGCCTTCGGCTCGGGCGTCGGGCAGGGGCTGGAGCATCACGACGATGACGGCGAGGAGAGGGAGGAGTAAGGAATGTAGGGGCCGGGACCTCAGCATGAACGGTCCTGCGGCTGAGTAGAGGTGATCATCCACGTTCCTCCCACCGTACGGGCTTCGAAGTTGAAGACCGAACGCTTGCGCCTCTCGCTCGGCAAGGGCCGCTCGGCTCCGGTCTTCGCGTCGACGACCTTCCAGTTCGTGACGTCGAGGCAGTCGGTGAGGGAGGCCTTCTTCGGTTCCTGGTCGACGCTGATCGCCGTGACCTGAGGTGTGATGACCGGCGCGCCGGTCATGGCGTCGCCCCTGATCTTCATGCTGGCGACATCGGCGAGAGCCTGCGCGTAAGCGGAGTCGAACGCGTACTTCTCCAGGTCCGTGTCGCGGACATCGGCCTTCGCGAACGCCTTCACCTGGGCGTCCCAGAACTTGCGGTAGACCGCCTCCACCTCCGCCTTCACCGCGGCCTGCGGGTCCGTACTCGCGGACGGCGAGGCGGAAATCGTCGGCGCGGGCTTCTTTTCGGCCGGCCCGCTGGTGCAGCCGGCCAGTACCGCGACCGCGGCGGCGGCTGCGGCGAGCGCAAGGCCGGCGCGGCGCATGTCGCTCTGAGATAGGGGTGCCACTGGCAGAACCTCGTAGATGTTGTGGTCGGACGAGAAGGGGGTGGTCATGCGGCAGGCGGAGCCACAACGGGCTCCAGAGGGCATGCGTCTGAAGTGTCGTCAGCCTCGGGCGAGGCGGAGACAGGGGCGTGCGAACTGCACCGTGGACGGAGGTGGAGGCTCCATTGCGCTCCGTGTCCGTACGACGTGGCTACGCCGTGGTGGCTCTGAAGGACGAGGCCGGTCCGGCCTGGTCGTGCGCTGGCGCGGCGCGCTCATGGGCCGACCGGGCCCGAGTGGCAGCCGGACGGAGGGTCCGGCCCCTTTCGCATCGACCGGTGGACACGGCCCCCTGTGTCAGGTGTGCCGAAAGAAACGCTCGCGTGACTGCAACAGGCTTCATCATGCTCCCCCCTGCTCATGGTGTGGCCTGAGGTCAGGGCGGACACCAACTCGTCCATCTTCGAAAGAACTTGGCCGAAGAGTGACCATCCGATCATCGCCATCCGCTGTGTCCAATGTCAACTAGAATGATCGGTGCCACGGAACTCGCAGGCGCGGAGGGAATGTTGGTGAAAATTTCAACCAGGCGGAGTGTTCGCCCATCGATCGGTGGTGCCGGTCGTGAACCGTGTTGACCCGTGTTGACCCTTGCCGCCAAGCTCGCCTTCCTCCTGCGCCGACGCCCGGGGCCTGACGGGGAACCCCCCTCCAACCAGACCCTGTCCGAGGAGATCCGTGCGCTGCCCGGCCACAAACGCGGCGGTTCCATCGGCCAGTTGTCCAAACTGCGATGCGGAGACGACATCGACACCATCTGCGCTCTGCGGCCGTGCTCGGGGCCCCGGCCGCGTTCTTCCTGCCGGGGGCGGAAGATTACGATGTGCTCTCCGTCATAGAGGGGATCCGCAAGGCCTCTGACGTTGTCCGACATCTCGACGGTACCGGCAGCTCCACACCGTTTGACGGCCTCATACTCGGCGCGTGTGCCGCTCTGGGAGCGGTGGTGACCGCCGCCTGCCTGTATCGCGCCCGCATGACGCCGACCTTCCTCGGCTTGACTCTTCCCGTCCTCGGGGTAGTGGTGCGCAAGGCCGGCCGGCGACCCACCCGCACGTGACCTCTCGCCCGTCACGGGCCACACGTGCGCGGTCACCTGCGCCTCGGCCGGTTGGGGTCGAGCGGCAGGACCTTGCCGAGGGTGACAGCTGCGGAAGAGGCGGTTCTCGTCCCGCTGATGATGGGCGGAGAGCCGGAGCCCACGAGGACGTCATCGTCCGGCTGCGCAGCGAGCGCGGGGACGAACTGTCGCAGCCGCGGATCCAGGAGGCGCAGGTCGGTCAGGATGTCGCGGACCGGTCGCCGCTCCAGGTTCTCGTCGATCGCCCGACGCAGCAGCTCCTCGTTCCGGGGCCGGTGGTAGTCGGCGTAGAGCTCCTCGATCGAGGCGCCGCGCACACGGAACGGGTCCGTCGTGCCTCCGTCGAGGGTCACCGACATCACGTAGTCGTGGCGGTCGAGCCCGGTGATCGTTTCCGGCGACACCTTCTTGTCCCAGCGGTGGGTCACCAGGGCGGCTTCCTCGACGTCGGATGCCGCTGTGGAGAGGATCGACGGATCCTGCAGCAGGCCCTGGCGGGCTGTGGGGCTGAGGTGCTGCGCCGTCCGCGTCCTCGCCAGCAGCTTGACGTTGAACTTCCTCAGCTGCTCGGTGATCTGCGCCAGAGTGCCCTTGGATGCGCTGTCCACATGTGCCAGCTCATCGATGAAGGAGTAGAAGGGGCGGCGCAGTTCGGCAGGCGTGTCGCGCCGGGACAGGCCGGCCCGGAAGAGGTCGTAGATCAACAAGGAACTGATGACACGGTCGGCGTCACCCGTTCCGGAGGGACAGACAAAGACGATCTTGGACGTGTCCATGGCGTGGCGGACGTCGTAGGTCGATCGCGCCGCACCGAGGAATGCCTTGATCGCGTTCGACGAGGACAGCTGGTCGATGGCGGCCGTGACGACCGGAACGGCGTCCTTGGTGTACGTGGGGAAGGCGTTCGTCCAGAAGTCCCGCGTCTCCTTGGGGAGGTAGGGAAGCACCGCAGTACGCCATGCCGCATCGGTGAGGATGGTCCGGATCTGGAAGACCGTGGGTGCCAGTTCAGGCCGGCCGGCGCGGCAGACCTGCCACGACAGGGAGACCAGGGACTCCACCGCGCGGGTGAGTACCGTCTTGACGCGGCCTGCGGAGTCCGACCAGTTCAGAGGAGCCGCGAACCCGGTGACGACCGACTGGACGATGTCGGGGATCTCCGACTCGATCCGGTTCTCCATCGACAGGGGGTTCCAGGAAGCGACCGTCGTGTCCGGTTCGGCCGAGGTCAGGTCGATCTCCCAGATCCGGTCGGCCATCGCCTGGTGGGCGAGGTAGGGCCGCGCTCGTGCCCAGCCGTCACCGTGGGGGTCGAGGAGGAGGACACCGCACCCGTTGTGGGCCAGAGCGATCGCCTGGACGAGACTCATCTCCGTCTTGCCGGAGCCGGACTTGCCGAGGAAGAGGCCGAGGTGGAGGTACTTCAGCGGTACGCCGACTAGCCTTTCTCCTTCGCCGGGCCGGGCCACCCAGCCCAGGGGGAGCAGGTCGTGCTGGCCCGTCCACGTCGGCAGCGCGGCAGGCGGGGGCGGGACCTCTCCACCGGAGCGGCTGACGTGGGCCGCGCCGTCGTTCGGGGCCGGGGGCTTGAGGAGGCCGGCGATCTGCGGGGCGGTGCACCAGGAGTCGCGGCGCGGGGTGAACACCCCACTCTCGAATCGGCGGTCGAATCGGCGCTGGTGCATCCGGTCCCGGACTCGGGTGATGCCACGGGGGAGGCCGACGGGCAGGAGGCGTTCGTCGCCGGACCACGGCTTCAGGGCGGCGAGGACGTGAGCGAGGAGGCTCTGGGCCCGATCGGCGTCAGGGGCGCCCGTGCGGACGAGGAGCTGCACGGAGAAGACGGGCTCGTTACCGGGCGCGAGCTTGCTGCGGGCCGTCTTCCAGTCGGCCATGCGCCGGATGAGCGTGGCGCCGGTGTGCGGGCGCCGCCGGCTCTGGTCCTGGTCCTGGTCCTGGCCCTGGTTGCCCTTCATCTCGGTGGCGATCTCGGACAGCAATGACGACAGGTCGAATCCGAAGCGGTTGGTGCTCCGAGGCGTGCCGGGCTTCGCCGGCCCGCCGCCGGTGGAGAGCTGTTCCCGCGCCAGCAGGCGCCTGCGTCGGCGCCTGACCCGGGAGGGGGCGACAGGAACGAGGTCGAGGACGATGTCGGCACTCTCGCCGCGGTTCTCGCGTACGTCGGCGAGCGCGTCGGCCAGGGCCTCGAGCGGAACCGGAGGGTACGACCCTTCGCCCCGAGCGAGGTGGTCAAGGGGCAGGACGAGTTCGACCCGGGCGTAGTGCGTCCGTGGATCCGCATGCTCGCGAGGAGCCGCCTCGGGCTTGACGAAGTCGACCGCTGGAGCGGCGGTCGGGTCGGGCGCGGAGTTCATGATCTTCCCTTCTACCGTTCTGCCGTGCGTCGGGTGGTGGGCTCTGCGCCGGTACGGGGCGGAACACCGAGCTGAATCCGGGGACGTTCGCTCGAAGGGGTACCGCCGGCCTCCGAGGGCCGCATCTCGCACTGGGCGTAGCCCTGGTGGCGCAGAACGGACAGGGCCTTCGCCGGGCCTTCCACCCGCATGGTGAGCGGCCCGCCCGAGGTTGCGAAGTGGATCCGGATCGCGATGCTCCGGGGAGAGGTGAAGATCCAGCGCGAGACGCTCTTGTGGGCGCGGACGATATGGCGGGCGAAGCGCACCACATCGTCCGCCTCCGGGGCGAAGCCAGCGGTCGGGACCACTTCCAGTGCCGTTCGCTCGGCCAGCCGGGCCCGGGAGAGGAACCCGCGGGCCGCGGCTGCGGCGATGCACACGCCGATGACGGTGAGCGCGACCCACCAGATCGTGCTCAGGGCCCAGCCCGCCAGCCGCTCGGCATGGGCGGGAAGGTCCTGCACGATGCGGATCGCACCGTTGATGAGATCGGTCGTGGTCATCGTCCATCACCAGGCATCGCGGACGGGCCTTTCGTTTGGTGCGGGTGTCGGGATTCCGGCGGGTTTCGGCTGCCAGGCTCAGATGCTGACGCCGTGGCCGCGCAAGTAGTGCAGGGGATCGATGTCCGAGCCGTACTCGGGGCCCGTACGGATCTCGAAGTGCAGGTGTGCTCCGGTGACGTTTCCGGTGGCTCCGGACACTCCGATCTGCTGCCCGCCTTTTATCTGTTGGCCCTCACTGGCGGTCAGGGCGGACATGTGGGCGTACTGGGAGTACATGCCGTCCGCGTGTTTGATCACCACCTGGTTCCCGTATGCGTTGGACCAGCCGGCGGTGACCACGACACCGGGGCCGACCGAGCGGATCACTGTGCCGCTGGGCACGGGGAAGTCGACGCCGGTGTGATACCCGCTGGACCACATCGAGCCCGCAACGCCATAGGCGGTGCCGATCGAGTGGTCGGAGACCGGAGTGACCCAGCCACCCGAGCCCCCGCCCGTTGGCGGTTCCGTGTAGTCCGGACGTTTCATCGTCAGGATCCGGCCCTCCCAGAAGGAGAGCGGCTTGATACGGACTTCGGCGCCGGTATGCGGGGCATCGATGACCTCACCGCCCCCGATGTACATGGACACGTGCTCCGGTGACGAGGCGCTGCCTCCGGAGAACATCAGGTCACCGGGCCTGAGATCTTTCACGGACTGCACCACGCTCCCGATGTCCACCTGGTCGTAAGTGGTGCGCGGCAGGTTCACGCCCACCGAGCTCCAGGCGTACTTGACCAGGCTGGAGCAGTCGCACCCGCTCGCCCCGAGGAAGGGCGGCTTGCAGTCGCCGCCGAACACGTAGGGGGTATACAGCGCCTTCTTCGCTGTGGCGACCACCTGGGCGAGGCCACCGGTGACCTTGCCATCCGCAGCCGCCGCCCACTTCACGGCCCGCTCCCGGATCTCGCGGACGTAGTTCCTGGTCTCGTCGTACGGCGGAATGCCTCCGTACTTCCGTACCTTGCCGGCGCCGGCGTTGTAGGCGGCGAGCATGTTGTCCACGACGTCGCCCGGCACATCATGGATCTCCTTGGCCATCTTGCAGTCGTAGGACACCATCGAAGGGACGGCGTCCTTCGGCTCCAGAGGGTCCTTCTTGCCGTCGTTGTTGCCGTCGATGCCCTCGGCGTCCCAGGTGCTCGGAATGAACTGCGCGATGCCCAACGCGCCGGCTCCGCCATCGGGCGGGTTCGTGCGGAAGTTGGACTCCTGGTAGAGCTGGGCGGCTATCAAGCTGGGGGTGACCTCCGTGCAGCCGTACTTCGCCACCGCGTCGATGATGATGGGGCGGAGCCAGCTGGGGATGTCCTTGGTGTCCGAGAGCCCTCCTCCGAACCCCGCGTCCCCGAGATCACTGCTGTTGTCCTCGCCGATGGCGGAGGTGAGGGCCAGGACCGCGCTCAGGATGAGGCCCAGGCCCAGGAGCGGGAGGGTGAGGAGGGCGATCACCAGGCGCTTGGCGAACTTCGACTCGGTCTGTTCAGACATTGGGTAGCCCGACCACTCGCCAGACGCCGTCGTCACCGGGCTGGAGCTTGAGCGCGAGGTGCCGCTCGGCTTCGGTGGACGGGCCAGTGGCCGGCTGCTCGGTCACCTTGTAAAGGACCCGGGCGAACCCGGAGTTCTCGGTCGGGGCCGGCGCCCCGTCCGGAAGCGAGACCCGGAGCACCGTCGCCGTGACCCGGATCTGTCCGGCCTTCAAGCGGAGCCACTCCTGGGCGCCAGCGCTGCCGCTCGTGCGGGTGCTCAGATCCTTGGCGAGCTCGCCCGCGGCGTAGTCGGCGGCACGGCGCGACGCGTCGTCGTATGAGGTGTCCTGGCCGGGCCGAGCGTCGTGACCGGCCCACGCGAGGATGAAGGCACGGGCCGTCTCCTCCATCGGACCCGTCACCGGGCTGGGCGTCGCGGGAGAGTCGGGCTGCGAGGGCGCGCTCGTGGGGGTGGGAGCGGATGTGATGGCGGTGCTGCTGGTCGCGGCCGTGGCGGCTGTCGGACCGGGTGCGGCGCTTACGGGGCCGGTCGGTTCAGTGGGGTGGGCCGAGGTGGAGATCTTCGACGCGTCAGAGGCGGCTTGCTGGGTGCCGTCTCCGCCGAACAGGAGGACCGATCCGACGACGGCCAGTACCGCGGCGGCTATGAACAGCGCGATCGTGCCGCGCTGGACGCGCGCGGCATCGTTTTTGGGCATGGAAGTCCCCCCATCGGTGGTTGTGGTGAAGTGATCTGGGCGGGCGGGGCCGAGGGCCCCGCCCGTGCGGGCCTACGGTTGCTTCGGCTTTTTGGAGCCGGTGGGAGGAGCGGCTTGCGGCCTCGTCAGGGACGAGGGCGAGGCCGGCTTCTGCCCCTTGGCTGACCTTGACGGGGCAGCGGCGGGCGGTTGAGGCGCCGGGGTCGTGCCACGGTCCGCGGCCGTGGGCCCCGAGGCTGGTGCTCCCGCCTTGGAACCGCTTGGCGCCTTGGCGCCGGGCAGTTTCACCCCGACCGAACGGACCTGGAGCCCCGGCTGGACCGAGGGCTGTACCTCCGGCTTGGCGCCGGGTACCTCCGGACCGATCGCCTGGGCCCGGGGTCCGGGCGGGGCGTCGACCCTGGGGTTCGGCTCGATCGGAGCCAGGCCCAGACCCACCTGGGCCTTCGTCCCGGCCGTCGCGGCGAACTTCTTGGCCGTGGAGACGTTGCGCCCGTACTCGGCCCAGTACTCCCTGTTCTCTTGGATCTTCTTGATGCCCTTCTGCCCCTGGGTGGCCGCGAGTCGGCGGCCGACCTTGGCCGTTCGTGCGGCTGTCGCGGCTCCGACCCGTTTGGTTCTGGCGACACCGCGGGGAACGCTCACGGGCAAGCCGCCCGTGGCCTTCCAGACGCCCTTGGCCGTCTTCGCCCCGACCTTCGCCCCGACCTTCGTGGTGCCGGCGGCGACCTTGCCCGTCGCGATGGTGGCTCGCCCGGCCCTGGTCCTCGTGGCTGCGGACGCCAGGCGCTTCTTCAAGGCCTGCCGTGCAGCCTGCTTGGCCGCCATCTGCGCCGCCGTGCTTGCACCGCCCGTGCCGATGGCTGTCGCCGCCTGGGTCGCGAACCGTGCCACCTTCGCCAGACGGCCCACCTTGCCGTCGGCCTGGGGTTTCCCGACCAAGGCGCTGTGGGCGAGTTTGAGGCCCTTGCCGACCGGCTTGGCCACGCGCCCCGCTTCGCTGCGCGCGTCGCCCACCATCTGCTTCACGTTGGGATGGAGTCCCGTACTCGGGTTGTTGAAGACGGAACTGCCGGAGCCGCCGACGCGGGCACTGGCGAGCTTGCGGTTGAGGTTCTCCGCGATGTTCCCGGCGGTCTGCTTGATGCGCTTGTGGCCCGCCAGGCCGGCCAAGGCCGTGACGTCGATGACGATGAACTTGACGGCCAGGACGTCGCCCGTATCCGCCTTGATCAGGGCGAGGATGATCAGGATGAACATGGCCAGGAAGAGGATGGCAAGGGCCACGCTGAGGAGAGCCTTGGTGATGGCGGAGAACCAACGCCAGAGCGTGGCCCGTCCGCCGCCGGGCAGGATGCCGGCGCACAGCGCCCAGTGGCCGCGAATGGCCTCGAAGGCCAGCCAGCCCTGCGCGGTGAGGAACCCTCCGGTGACGAGGATCATGAGAATGGCAACGATGACGGCGGCGAGGGCGATGAACAGGGCGGAGAACGCCAGGTCCGCGGAGGCGCGCTTCGCCTTGGGGTCGTGGCTCGCACAGGCCGACTCGAACTTTTTTGAACTGGAAGTGAGTGCCTCGATGTAGTTCGTGTCGTAGATCGAGTCCATCTGCATGGCGGTCCAGTAGTTCATCCCCGTCGAGTTCAGATTGAACTCGGCGAGTTTGAACTGACGGAACGCCTTGTCGCAGGCTTCGTCGTCCTTGCCGTCGAAGGTCGTGCCGTAGACCATGAGCTGGTTCGGCCTGACGATGAAAGCGTCGACGAGCGCGTCGGTGATGGGACGGGAGACGGCGTCAGGATTTACGCAGGCATCCGTGGGGTCCTTGGACAGCACGGTGGTGGAGACTTCGAGCGAGAAGCACCTGGCCTTGCCGAGCAGTCCCTTCTCCGACAGGAGCATGGTGGAGCCGGTGGGCTGCGTTCCGGCACCCTCCTGGCCGAGGAGCACCTGGGCGGGCGAGACCAACACGGTGGTGGTCAGCGCGGCGATGACCAGGGAGAGGCCGATTTCGGCGAAGCCGCGCGAGCGTTCCTTGAAGAGGATCAGCCAGCCGCAGTAGAAGCCGGCAAACATCAGGAACAGACCGGGCAGCCCGAGTCGGTCGATGACCTGGGTCTTGATGGTCATGGAGATCCCGTCGACGGGTTTGACCAGTACCTTGGCCAGCCCGAAGTCCAGCGCCCACTTGATCAGCCAGCAGGTGAAGCCCACGACCCACTTCGCGACGCCGAAGAGCAGCTGCGCGACGATGTTCCAGATCTTGAGGTCGATGTCCTTCCAGCCGCCGGTGTCCGTCTTCACGGTGTAGGCGGAGATCGGGACGCCGTCCCTGTCGACGACGTTGAACGGCTGGAGCATGCCGCCGTCCTTCGGCTTGGGCGGGCCCTTCTTCAAAGGGGTGGCCGTCACCGTTGTCTCGGGGTTGGGAGAGGCCGAGGTCGTGGGCGTGGGCGTGGGTTCCGCGAACGCGGCCGGGGCCACCATCAGGGTGGTCAGAGCGAGCAGAAGGGCAATCAGAGCGATGCGGGCCGCTCCCGCCCACTTCCTCACGTGGCTCACGCGAAGGCTCCGTCCGCCTCGGGGGTGAACTCCTCGACTTCGAGCGCCTCTTCATCGTTCTGCCCCGGCGTGGTGTAGATCGCGGCGGCCACGTCCTCGTCTCCGGGGACGAGGACCTTGATCCCGGCGATCCGCTTGCGCAGGTCGCGGTAGAGGCCCTCACCGGCACGCAGGTGGCGTTCGGCGTCGCTCACGTTGAGGGGGCTGAGCTGCTCGGTGATGACCTTGAGCATCTCCGGGTCGGTGGGATCCAGGTCCAGGAAGTCCAGGCACCGGGCCGCGAGGGCCTTGCCGCGGTGGCGGAAGACGAAGATGTGGCTGAGCAGCGCCCGGATCTTGTCGCCGATCTCGGACTTGGGGCCTATGTCGTACGGGTCGTGCGAGCCGGCGAAGGCGCCGGCGTTGTGCTTTCGACCGTCGGCGATCAGCTCCAGCATGAGACTGGAGCCCTCCGCCGAGGAGGTCAGCCACCAGCATTCGTCGAGGAACACGCCGGCGAACTCGTTCGAGTCGGCGAAGGCGATCTCCCGGCACAGCGCCGTCATCAGGTACATCAGGCGCCAGCCGAAGCGCTTCTCGACCTCGAGCGACGGAAGCCGGTGCTCGGAGAGTTCCTCCTTGGTGGGCAGGCCCAGCTTGTCGACGGCGAAGACGATGGAGTCGGCCGCAGTGATCCGCACGACCGGCAGGCTGGGGTCGAAGATGACGCGCCCGAGGTCCTTCTTCGCCAGCGAGCGCAGCTTGCGGCTGAGCTCGGAGGCGGCGGCGCGCACGGCGTCGTCGTTCGCCTCGTGCGGGTCGGGGGTGCGGGCGCGTGCGGTGAGGGTCTCGGTCAGCGCCGTCATGCTGGGTTCGGTACCGAGGCGGGTGGCCTCGATCGCCTCGGCGAGGGTGATGCCTTCGACGCTCATCGAGCCGAGGTCGAGGAGCGGGGTGAGGAAGCTTTCGGTGTAGCGGGCGGCGCGTGGCCCGCGGAAGACCCGCAGGGGGTCCAGGCTGACTCCGGCGTTCTCGTCGACGTTGATGATCTGTGTGGTGCCCGGGCAGGCGAGGGCGAACCGCGACCATTCCTGCTGCGGGGTGCGGTCGACGACCAGTGCGCGGCCACGGGACTTCCGCTGCCCCGTCCGGTGCCCGGTGGTGAGGATGGAGTACATGGCGCACTTCATCGCGACGGACTTTCCGGATCCGAGCTCGCCGACGAAGGCGGCACTGGCGGACGCGTTGACCCGCGGCCCGTGGGAGAAGTCCACGAGGACCGGGCGCACCCCGCCGCCGTTGAGCTGGAGACCGAACAGCGAGCCCGCGTCATCGCCGAGGCCCGCGCCGCAGAAGGGCATGCTCATCGCGAAGTCCCGGGCGAGCAGGTACTGGGTGTAGTCGAGCATCGGCTTGGGCGTCTTGATGCCCGGGAGCATGCCGTGGAAGATCGCCACCTGGTCACCGGTCGGCCGGACGAGGGTGTAGTCGTTGCCGCCGAAGTGGTTGGCCAGCGAAGTGGCCCTCTCATCCGCTTCCTCGGCGCTCTCCCCCCACACACAGGTGGCGATGCTCGCGCGGATCTCGACCTCGGTCGCGGAGGCGGTCAGCCGGTCGCGGTACTCGTCGAGGGCCATGCTCGCCTTGTCGAGCGAGGCCGGCACTCCGGAGGTCTCGCCGTCGTACTCGCCACGCTGGTGGGCGAGCTCGCGCTGCTGGCGCCGGCTCTTCGGCTCCGCCTTGCTGCCGGATTCCACGTGCAGTCGCACGGCCCAGTCCACGGGGAAGTTGAAGTCGTCCAAGGCCGCCAAGTACTCGCTGCCGGGGAACCGGAAGGCCTCCGGCATCTCCGCGAGCATGCAGAACGCCTGGTAGGAGTCTCCGTACTCGGTGGTGGCGCGCAGGTAGCGGCGCCTGAAGGGATTGGTCGGGCCCTTGGAAGCCCGGTTGCCGCGGCCACCTTCGTCGAGGATGACCTGGGTGTGCGCGGTCACGGTGTGTCCGCGGCCGCGCAGCGCCCGCGGCGCGCCGTCCTCGGGAAGCAGCGGTTCGCTCAGGCCGCGCCGTGCGCTGTGGCCGTAGATCCACAGGATTTCCGCCTCGGTGGCCGGCCGCATCTTGATGGCGGAGGGCCAGCCGGCCGCGAGGCGGGTGGCCTGCTCCAGGCGCTGGCGCTCCTGCGACTCGGGTATGGGCCCGACGGGGAGCCCCAGTGCTCCCATCACTTCGGCCTGGACGGAGGAGATGACGGCCTGGGTGCTCTGCTTGACGTCGTGGTGGGCCAGGGGAACGGCGAGGAAGTCGACCCGGCCGGACAGTTCGAGGTCCTCGAGCTGGTCCAGCACCTTCAGCGCCAGGTCCACGTACTCGGGAGACTGGTCGAGGTCGACGCCGGCGGTCATACGGGTCACGACCGACGCGGCATCGACGCTCGGGCACAGGCTGAGCAGGAGGGCCTCGCCCCTAAGGGACTTGAAGAGCGCCTCTAGGGCGCCCAGCCTTTCGCGCTTCGTCGACTTGGAAGCGTGCGTGTAGTTCTCGGTGTCGACGCGCCACACCGCCCACACGGTGGCGGCGGTGGTCCAGATCAGGTGGCCGCTGATGTGACGAACGGGGAGACGCATGTTCCTCTGCTTTCTCTGCGGGTGTTGGGCGGGCTAGGCCTGCGTGTGGTCGTCGAGTGCCGCGAGGAGGGCCTGCAGTCCGGTTTTGGGCTGCTGTCGGCCTTCCGCCGCGGTCGGCACCGGGGACGGAGCCGGCGATGGGGCCGGCTGCGGGGTAGTCGGGCGGACCTTCTTCCGCGGGCGGACCTGCTTCCGCGGAGGGATGGGCTTCGACGTGGTGACCGGCGCAGGAGCCGGTGCCTTCGCCGGCTCCGGCTCCGGCGCGGGGCGCTTGGCGGACCGGACGCGCACCGTGCAGGAGCCGGACACCAGGCGGGGACGAGTGGGTCGTTGGGGAGTGCCGGCCAGCCGGCCCTGTGCGGGCGTGGAGGAGTAGACGAACAGGCTCCGCGCCGCCTTGGCAGGATCACGGCCGTCCAGCCGTGCGTACCGCAGCGCCCAGGCCAAGCCCCACGGGAGCACGGCCATGACGATGAAGTTGAAGGCGCCGAAGTGGGCCCACACGTCCTTCGTCATCACGAGGGCGCCGAAGGTGACCACCATCGTCATGACCTGGGTGATGGTGTACGGCCCTCCCGGGAGCCGACCGGCTCCCGGGAGCTTGCCGATGACCAGAGGGTGCTTGCGTGCTCGTGTGTACGAGTGCCCGATCAACTCCTCTTCGGGGGCACTCACACCAGCCGCCGTCCCTCACCGGTCGTGAGGGGGGCATCGCCCGCCACGTGGACCTCGGAGAACGAGGCGCCGTTGATCTCCGTACCGACTTTGTCCTTGAAGGTGTCGAGGCTGCCGATGCCCCACAGAACGAGGCAGGCCAGGACGAAGGCCACGAGGGTGCCCACGAACGAGCGGGTCTTCCACCAGGCCGTGATCACGGCGATGACCGCCATCAGGCTGGCCACGGAGAAGACGAGCCCGCGGATCTGGCCCGTCTTGACGCCGGCCCAGTCGAGGACCTGTCCCGCGAGAACGACGTTGTCGGGGTTGCTGAGGGTCTGCATGAGTGTTCCTTCTTCTTTCTTCAGGAGTTCGACGGCGACGGCTTCGCCGTCGTGGCGTCGGGGCTTGGGGTGGGCTGCGGCGCCACGGAGGGGGCGCTGCTCGGGCTGATGGCCGGGGCGTCGTCGACAGAGGCGACTTCCCAGCGGCCGGCACGGGACTTGAGGGTGAGCGCGTAGCTCAGCGAGACGGCGCTCCCGGCCTGGTCCGTGGCCTGGACCTGCACCAGCTGATGGAGTTCCGCGCCGTCGGCGGGCACCTTCTGCTGAACGGACTGGGCGGCGTCGTCCCGGACACCGGTGACCTGTACCGCGGAGTACGGAGCAGGGCTGATGGCCTGGAGGTTCAAGCCGGGGGAGGTGTAGCGGTCGAGTGCGGCCGCGCCGGTCAGGTAGGCCGACAAGAAACCTCTCGCGGTGTCGACCGACGGGTCCGCGCTGCTCGATCCGCGTTCGGACTGGTACGCCAGGGCTCCGGGTGTGATGGCCGCTGGCGCGGCGACCTGCGCGGGCAGCGAGGTGGCCGAGTAGCCCGTCACGGCCTTGGCCGACGTCGCGGCCCCGCCGGCGCCCGTCGTGCCGATGGCCTGGATCCCGACACGGAAGTACTGCACGCCCAAGCGCTTCGGCTTGCCCTTGTCGTCCTGCACGGTGACGTCGGACGCCACGGTGATCGACCAGTAGCCGGCCTGGACTTCCCGTGAGGCGATCACGGTCGACCGGGTGGCCGTCCGGGTGCCGGGCTTCGCCGCCAGTGCGACAGGGCCGGGGTAATACGGTGCAAGGTCCCGCTCGGTGCCCTGCCCCGCCTCCAGGAAGGCGGTGACGAACAACTGAGCGAATCCGGCCGGGCCGACCTGCGAGCCAGGAGAAGGGGCGGCGATCGGCTTGGGGGCGGCGTGCACCGCACCAGACGACCCGAGAAGGGCCATCACACCCAAGGCAGGACCGGACGCGATGAGCGCCCAGACACCGACGCGGACCAACCGGGCGATCCCGGCCAGGTGAGCGGTACTCGTCTTCCACCCGGTCTCATCCGGTTCGGCGTCCGCTTCTTCCTGCGGCTCCTCGACCTCGTCGTCCCAGACCTCAGCCTCGGCAACCCGCTTCTTGTCAGCCTTCCGAGGCCGGCGTACCCGCTTCACGAGAGCCTCCATGTGGGCTGCTTGCTCTGCGCGGCCTGCGCGATGAGAACCGTCGCGATGCGCTCCCGGAGCTCATCGGGCGTGCTGGCGAGCAGGACGTTCCAAGAGGCCAGGGCCGGTTCGGACTCGTCATCGAGGAAGGTGCGCATCTGTGCGTGCAGTTCACGGTCCATCGGCCGGGTCACCAGGGAGGCGGCGATGTGCGTCAGCCGGCGAGAGGACCGCACGACACGGGTCCAGTCGGTGTCGAGGAGTTGTCCGGCAGTGTCGGCGGAGGACATGGTGGTCACGTCGGTTCTCCTGGAATCGAGAGGGTGGAGGCGGGTCTCGGGCGGGCCCGCGGGTCTCGGGGGGCGGCGAGGTGCCGGGCGGTGCCGGCTCCCTCGCGGAGCGACTGGACGGCACGGCTCGTGTACTGCTGGAGCGGCTCGGTTCCGTGGACGAAGAACCGGCAGGCGGTCGTAGGAGGAGAACGCGACGATGACGCCTTGCGAAGCGGCGGCTCGGTTCGTCTTGCTGACCGTGGTGTAAGGCAGCGCGGACTCGGAGGAGTCGAGCGCCGGGGTGATCTGCGTGGTGGGCACGTCTGTGTCCGTCCTTTCGCACCGGCTGGTCTGGATGGCCCTCACACTCCAGGGACTCCCCTTGACCGCGGTCTGACGGAGTCGCCGCAGGGGGATGGCCCAGGGGAAACGGCCCGCTGCCGACAGACGGACCGCGTGGTCCAGGGGGAGACCGGTCAAGGGGTACGGGCGGGAGGACCAGGGGTGGGCGGGGCGCCGGATCCGGCCGGTGCGGAGAGCGCGGTGCAGTCGCGCCGGGCCGATGGCGTGCACTCTCGATGGGGGATGGGGGATGGGGGATGGGGGATGGGGGATGGCGGATGGGGGATGCCCCGATGCCTCGATGCGCGGGGCAAGCGGGTGAACGATGTGCCACGCGCGATGCGTTGTACCGGCATCGGGCAACCACCCGGCATGGGGCAACCCCGCGGGCCCGCACATCGGATGCGGTATCTCGTATGTGGCAACCCGGATGCGGGTGCGCGTCCCTGGGAGGCGCGTCATCCACACTGCCTACGGATCCACCGGCCTCCCGCTCGGGACGGCCGTCCCCTCCGGACTGCACGGGGTCACAGGGCGCTGCACCCCTGAACGCTGCTAGCCAAGTACCCGCACCCGTGCCCGTGCTCGACCTGTGACTGCGACTGGGACTGGGACTGGCCAAGCGGACGCAGTCCGCAGGCTGACACCCGCCCCGCCGGCAGCTGCGGATTGCGCCGCGACCTCACATGCCGGCCTCGCCCTGTTCCCCCTTTCCCCTGGACAAGGCCCTGGTCCAGGGGAAACAGGCCGAGGCCAGGGACCTGGTCCAGGGGGGGGCACCGACCCCTGGTCCAGGGGAGCCTCCAAGCGGAGAGGCCCTGGTCCAGGGGTCCAGAACTCGAGGTTCCCGGCGTCCCCGCCTGTTGCCCTCAGGGCGATGACCGGAGCGGAGTTGCTGGGGGGCCATCGGGTGGCGCCGCCGCCCGTCCCAGGAGAATGCGCGCTGCCAGGAGGTGCGGGTGGAGAGTGTGGCGCACACCCGGGTACGCGGGTACGGGGAGTGAGGCGCACCCGGAGCGAGGATGCGGGAGTGCGCCACACCGGATGGCACCGGGATGTCCTACGGTCCGCCACATCGTGACAGTGCACCCCACTCCGCCATCCGGATGCTCCCCACCACATTCACCCGATGCACCGCATCGATGCCGGGCAATGCTGAATGAGCGATGCGCTTCCACCGCTGGTGCGCGTTCAGTCCGCGGTGACGCGGATCTTGGCCTCGATGTCGTCGATACCGCGGGGCGGTGGTGGTGTCGGCTCCTGCTGGCCGGTTCGCGTGCGACATCTGGATCAATGTCGGCGGCGCTTGAATCGTGACCCACCCTGGCCGGTTGAAGAATGACCCCCGGTCCGTCAGTTGATGTTGTTCATTCCCCGGTGTTGGCGGGTGGAACCCGGCCGAGGTCGTGGCCGCGCATGCGGTAGCTGTCGCCCTTGAGGGAGATGACTTCGGCGTGGTGGACGAGGCGGTCGATCATCGCGGCGGCGACGGTGTCGTCACCGAAGACCTCTCCCCAGCGTCCGAAGGGCTTGTTACTGGTCACGATCACGGACGCGTGTTCGTATCGGCCTGAGATGAACTGGAAGAACAGGTTCGCGGCCTCGGGTTCGAACGGGATGTAGCCGACTTCGTCCACGATGATCGTGGGATCCGGCCGAGGCGGGTGAGTTCGGCGGCGAGTTTCCCGGCCTGATGGGCTTCGGCGAGGCGGGCGACCCATTGGGCGGCGGTGGCGAACGCGACCTGTGGCCGGCCTGGCAGGCCCGGATGCCGAGCCCGGTCGCAAGGTGCGTCTTGCCGGTGCCGGGCGTTATCAGCGGGGCGTGAGCCCCTCGATTCTCTGTCTGCGACGAGCGTCACCGTGAGCGTTCTCTGTCGTTGATGCATTGCTAGCAAGGGGAGTTCTTCAACGAGACGGAACGCCATCAGTGGCACTCAGCTTGGCGGTCCTGCCCTCAGGCGGACGGCGGACGTGGACCGTGGTCGACGAGAAGTACCGGACAGTCGCTCCGGTGGAGGAGTGGCTGGAGGCCCACCGGCTGTTGTGGTCGCCGAACACCGTCCGGGGCTATGCGACCTCGCTGGCCCAGTGGTGGACCTTCCTCGAACAGCGCGAGGAGACCGCGGCCTGGGCCGATGTCGGTGTCCCGGCGGTGGCTGGGTTCTTGTCCTGGCTGCGCAACGGCCGCACGGTCGAACACGCCTTGGTCGCCCCGGAGGACGCCCCGGCGCCGGAGACGCTGGAGGCCCGGCTGGCCGCGCTGATCTCCTTCTACTGCTGGCAGGAAGCAGTCTTCTCCGTCCCGGTCGCAGGCCGGCTCATGCGCGGGGCGCCTCACAGGGCACCGGCCCGTGGTCTGCTCGCGCACCTGGATGCCCGCTCCACACCTGGGCCGTCATCGCTGGTGAGAGTGCGTCGTCATCGCCATCGCGGGCGGCCGCCGCTGCTGTTGCCGTCCGAAATCCAGGCGGTCCTGGACGGCTGCGCGAAGCCGGAGGCCGGCGGTGAGTGGGCGGGCAACCTGCGGGATCGCCTGCTGTTCGCGCTGCTCGCGGAGACCGGCATGCGCCTCGGTGAGGTGCTCGGCCTGCGGATCGGGGACTTCGTCATGGGCCGCGGCAGCACTCCGTATGTTGAGGTCGTTCCGCGCGAGGACAACGCGAACGGGGCGAGGGTGAAGATGATGCGCCCGCGGCGCGTCTATGTCGGCGCCGACCTGGAGCGGTTGTTCGCCGACTACCTCGTCCATCTCGCCGTCCGTGCCGCCGGCGCCGGGCTGGAGATCAGCTCTCACTCGCCGCTGTTGGTGAATCTGGACCGGCCGCCGCTGCTGGCCGCGCTGAAGGAGGGGACGGTGCGGGACAAGACCGCCGCCCTACGCAAGAAGGGAATCGGTCCCGCATCCTGGACCCCGCACTGGTTCCGGCATGCTCACGCGACCGCGTTGTTGCTGGCCGGGACGCCGGAGTGGGTGGTCTCCCGCCGGCTCGGGCATGCGCACGTCCAGACCACGCTCGACCTCTATGGCTGGGTGCGGGAGGACGAGGCCTTGCGGGCCGCGGCGAACTGGAAGTCGTACGCCTCCGCCTGGCAGGTGAGCGATGCCCGGTGAACCGCGCCACCTCCACGCTCTCGCAGCCGAGGACCTGATCTGGCGGCTCTGGTCCGAGCTCCCTGCCCCCTGGAAGGGGCCGGTGATCGGTGACGGCATCGAGGACTGGAAGAGGATCACCGAGACCGGCGACCGCCGGATCGACCTGCGCGGACTGCCCGATCTGATGCCTGCCGAACTGGCCTGGATGGCACACTGGCAGGCCCTGGACGGAACCCGCTCCGCGGTACTGGGCACCAATCAGCTCGCGAACATTCTGCGCCGGGCAATTCGGGAGAATCATCCCTTCCCAGCCTCGATCCGGGCGATGGACACCGAGACGGCCCTGGCCTTGCAACGGTGGTTCCATGCCACCCGCTGGGGCCGACTCCCGCCCCACGGCAGCGTCGCCCGACTTCGAGTGATCTTCCGGTTCTCCCGACTGGCACTGCTGGCCCGCTGCACGGACGGAGCCTGGTGGCAGCTGGACGAATGGCACCCCCGCTGCGATCCCCGGATCCCGCTCGCCGAGCACGAACCCCAGGCCCACTACGGCTGTTCCCCCTCGACGATCGGCCACCGATGGCTGCGGGAGGCGGTCAAGTGGTATCTCGGCACCCAGCTCGAGGCCAGCGTCCTGCGCTGGTCCACGGTGAGTCAGGAACGCATGCGGTGCTTCACCCGGTTCAGCCGGTGGCTGGAGACCTTCACCAACCCGCTCGACGTCCTGGGCGTCCCCGCGCACGCGGTCGAGCCGGCCGCCGCCTTCCGCCGCTGGGACGCCGACCCCGCCAACCGGCACCTTCGCCGCTCCGAACAGCGATTCGCGAACCGGCCCGTCCATCCCCGGATGATTAACGACGATCTGCGGGCCGTCGCCGAGCTCTTCGCGTTCGTCGCGGCCAACCCCGCCGAGGCCCGCCAGATCCTCGGCCCCCACCCGTGGTCCCGGGTCACCGACGCTCACGCGGCCGGCTGGTTCCGCCAGGTCTCGCGGATCCCGCACCAGCGAGAACTCAACGACGAGCACTACGTCGACGACCACGCCCTCGCCCAGATCCCCGCTGCCCTGCCCCTGCTCGGGCTCGGCCGCGACGAACGGCTGACGTTCCCCCGCGGCGACGGACAGGAGGTCACCGCGCGAGGCTTCGACGACCCGCAGGCCATGCGCATGATCCTGCTGCAGATCCTGACCGGGCGACGCTCCAGCGAGGTCCGCACCTGCCGCTTCGACTGCCTCTCACCGGTCCCCGACCGGGCCGCCGACGCCGCCGAGGGCGAGGAGATCGCACGCTTCCACTATGCCCAGAGCGAGATCGATATCGCGCCGGACACCATCCTTGTCGACCAGGAAGTCGTCGCGGTCGTCGAAGAGCAACGGGTCTGGGTCCGCGAGCACTTCCCCGACATCACCCCGCGGCATCTGTTCCTCCAGCGGACCGGGAACCGCCAGGGCGACAAGCCCTACCCCTCCGGCACCTACAACTGGATGCTCCGCGAGTTCAGCAAGATCGTGGAGATCACCGACGGCAAAGGCAAGCCCGTCGGCCTGAGCCACACCCACCGTTTCCGGCACACCAAGCTGACCCGGCTCGCCGAACTCGGCTTGCCGGTCCACGTGTTGATGCGCTATGCCGGACACGCCACCCCGACGATGTCGATGCACTACGTCGCCGCCCGCCAGGAACACGCCGAGCAGGCATTCCTGGCCACCGCCAAACTCCGGGCCGACGGCAGCCGCGTCGCCTTCTCCCGCGACGACCACGACAGCCTCCACCTGTTCAACCGCGCCGACCGCTTCCTGCCGCACGGCTGGTGCATGCTGCCGCCGCTGCAGACCTGCGACAAAGGAAACGCCTGCCTGACCTGCTCGGTCTTCGTCACCGACGCCACCCACCAGCCCGCCCTCGAACGACAACTGGCCGAGACCGAAGCACTGATCAACCGCACCACCACCGCCTTCGAGGAGCGTCACGGCCGCCCGATGCCCGAGGACAACGTCTGGCTCCTCCAGCGACGAGCCGAACACGCGGCACTCACGAAACTGCTGGACACCCTCCAATCCACCCCCGACCGAGCCGTCCAGGGCGCCGGCTGCGGCGCCGCCCTCGCCGGCCCCGTTCCCGTCCGCCTCGACCTCGACCACCACCGAAGGAACCGGCCGTGACCGACTCTCGCACCAAGCGCACCCAGATCCTCGCGGCCGCCGCCAAGGCAAAGTCCCAGGCCAAAACGGAGGCCGCCGAGAAAGCGATCCGCGTCCTGGTCAAGCGCGGCGAACCCGTCACCTTCCAGGCCGTCCAGCGCGAAGGCGGCGTCTCACACGCCTTCCTCTATAACCACCCCGACCTGCGAGGCCGCATCGAACGCCTGCGTGCCCAGGCCCGCCCGATCCCCGCACCCGCCCCCGCGGCCGACACCGAAGGCACGCTTGTCCTCGCCCTCACCGACCAGCTAACGCGGCTCAAGAAGCAGCACCGCCAGGAGATCCAGGCCCTTCGCGAGGCCCTGGAACAGGCCCACGGCGAGAACCTCGACCTCCGCCGAGAACTCGCACGACGCGGCGGCGACCCTACATCACGACCCCAGATCATCGGGCCTCGCTGAGATCAGCCCGCGGTCATCAGCTTGATCAGCTCAGCGTCCGTGACATCCGATCGGAGCCGGACGTGGAAGTTGTATCCCTGATCGCAGAACACCAGGTCGAGGTCCGCCGGAGTGATCCTGCGGAATACCACCGCCAAGCGCACCGCTTCAGACTCCGCCGTGTCGAGATACAGGCAGGTGCCGTCTTCATGCAGATATGCCTCACCCGGACCGTCCTCCGACGAGAAGGACCAGCAGAGGCTCCGGGCCTCGCTGCAGGGCGTCAAGTCAGTCTCGACACCGGCCCATCCGTCTCGGATCGCAGCGGTCAGAGCCTCACGGTCGGCGCCCCAGCCACCCGCTTCACCATCAACAAGCACCATGAAAGTCGCCATGACCCGTGTCTACCACCCGCGACCGATACCCTGGACCGCAGCACTGTCAGGCCACGACGAACAGATCGCATCGACGTTCTGACCAGGCACGACGTCACCCTGTGCTGGACGATCCGCTGATAACGCCCGGTCCCAGGAAGATCACGTTCTCCTTCCCGACGACGAAATCGAGCGTCCCCAGGCGGGAGATCGACTCTCGTTTCACGGACCGCTGGTGGTCGAAGTCGAAGTCCTCGAGGGACTTCCTGGAGGGGAAGCGGGCGGCTCGAATGCGGCCTTCGGCGCCGTGTGAATCGCGGGCGGCGACCTCCCGCTGGAGGCAGGCGGCGAGGTATTCCTCGTGGGTCCAGCCTTCCGAGCGGGCCCGGTCGGCGAGCCGACCGACCGAGTCACGCAGGGCTGGCGTCTTCAAGGCCCGTGTCAGATAGGCGATCTCCGAGGTGACGTCGCGGCCGTTCTGCGTGGTCTTGTCGTTGCTGGTCGTGGTCATCAGGCTGCCCCTTCGCCCGTGGTCAGTCCGCCGTCGATGACGCCGAAGATGCGGTCATAGGAGTCCAGCGACCGTTCTTCAACGTCGGTCCCCTGGACGGGGACCGTCTTCTTGCTGGTCGCCGCCCTGCGGGCGGCAGCGGCTGCTGCCGCGTGATCGGGATCGGTGAGGGTTTGGTGGCGGGCCCAGCCGCGGGCATGGCGGGCGACCTCGACGCCGTCGCAGGTCACCAGGACCTGGTCCAGGTCGGCGGCCACCTCGATGCGGCGGCCGATCGCGAGGGGATGGACGGAGTAGTCGCAGGTGTCGAGGCGGACGTAGTGGTCCCGAGGCAGCCTCAGGGACGCTTTCCACCAGCCTGGCGGGGAGATCGGTGGCAGCTGGAGCATCCGCGAGCCGTCTGCCTCCAGCCGGTCCGACGGCCTGGCCTGCAAGGTCCGGTGGATCCGCCGGTTGGCCTTGGCGAGCCAGTCGGCCAGTTGGATGTTGAAGTCCGCAGGGCTCGCGAAGACCCTGCCGGGCAGGAACAAGGTCTCCAGATAGCCGTTGGCCCGCTCGACCAGACCCTTCGCTTCCGGATCACGGGGCTTGCAGAGGACGAACTTGATGCCCAGCAGGCCGGCGAACGCCGCGAAGTCATCCGTGAGCCGCGGGCCGCCGGGCTGCCAGGAACCGACGGCTCCCTCGTTGTCCCAGACCAGAGCCCTCGGAACGGCTCCCAGATCTGCCAGCAGTCGCCAGTGGCCCACGATCAGATCGGCCGCGTTCCTCGCGGGCAGCATCCGGGCGGTGATCCACCTCGAGTAGCCGGCCACCATCACCAGCACCGGCGGGTGGCCCACCTGCCCGAAGCCGAGCGGAATGTCGGGGGCCGGGAACCACAGATCACACTGGGCCACCTCGCCCGGCTCATAGACCGTCCGCGACGCCGGATCGACGGGCCGGTAAGCCGGCCGGAGTTTCCGGACCCGTTCCTTGAGCACCGTCATGCCCCGCTGCCAGCCGATTCGCTCGGCGATCACGGTCGACGGGATGTCCGGCCACTGTTCGAGCAGTTCACGGATCTGCGGCTCGACCACGTCGACGACCGAGCCCTTCGGCGCCCGCTGGTACTTCGGCGGCGCGTCATCGGCCAGCGCCCTGCGGACCGTGTTCCGCGAGATGCCCAACTTCCTCGCGATCGCCCGGATCGGCATCCCCTCGGCTCTGTGCAGCCGCCGGATCCCGAACTCTTCCTGGGCGACGGGGTTGCCCCTCAATGAGGAGCGGGCCTGATCGAGTTACATCGACATCGGATTACCCATGCGTGTGAGAGACGTACAGGTTGAGCCCGCTGTCGATGCCGATCTGGGTGGGTGTTGAGGTTGCTCCTGTTTGGCGGACAGGTTCGTTGTGTTGGTCAGGCTGCTGTGGCTTCGTACTCGGCTGGGCTTTGGTAGCCGAGACTGGAGTGGAGTCGCCGGTTGTTGTACCAGCCTTCGATGTACTCGAAGATCTCGCTTCTGGCGGCAGCACGAGTGTGCCAGCTGAGTTGGCTGACCAGCTCGTTCTTCAGGGTGGCGAAGAAGGATTCGGCGAGGGCGTTGTCCCAGCAGACGCCGGTGCGTCCGACGGAAAGCCTGACGTCAAGGTCGGCCGCGAGGCGGGCGAAAGCGTGACTGGTGTACTGGCTGCCGAGCGGTCCGCCGTCCTGGACTACGGCCCCCTGGTCAACCACGCTCAGATGTTGGCTGACCTGTTCTGGGGCGACATGCAACGACACCACCCCGCGATCTCCTCGCTCAACCTGCCCGACGAGGTCGCCCAGGCATGGAAGCAACGCGTCCGTGTTCTGCCCGACGGGCGCCCGCGCCGCACCGCCCACGCCGTGTTCCTGGCCGTCCGCTCTTTCTACTTGGACCTCTCACAGTGGTCGATGGAAGACCCCGGCCCGTTGGGCGGCCTGGGCCGCGCCCTGCCCGATCAGCGAGGCCGACATCAGCGGCTACATCAAGGAAACCCGGCACCGGCAGGCACGGATGCAGCAGCGCACCCGCACCCTGGTCCCCGTCCTGCCGCAGCTCGTCCGCGCTGCCGAGACCCGGCTGAAGCATGCCACGCTCCTGCTGCAGGCAGCCCGCTCCGCGACGCCGGGTGAGGAGTTCACCGTTGAGGGCTCGTGCTACCGGCGCACCGGCCGCAACAACAGCCACTGGCGCCCCACCGCGCTGTTCCTGGCCCCGGTCGACGAGCCCGGTCCCCGGTTCGATGCCGAATGCGAGGAGAACAACGCCTTCTGGACCTGGGCGAGCATCGAGGTCCTGCGACGCACCGGTGCCAGGATCGAGGAACTCCTGGAGCTCACCCACCTGAGTTTGCGTCAGTACCGGGCGCCCACTGTCGGCGTACTTCTCTGTGTGCACCGCCAAGTACAGAGATATGTGCACCGAGGTAGCTCCCGTTCTGCGGCCGGGTTCAGTCCCGTAACCTCTGTTCTCTCAAGGTCTGAGAGTGGTGAAGGGGGATCTCTTGGAGGAGAGCGAGGCACGGAGGCGTGCAGAAGAGTTCGGTCGGACCCTGACCGACCGTTGGGATGAGTGGGCCTTCAAACTTGGCCTGGTGGCGACCCCGACCAGCAGGGGCGTCTATGGCTTCACCTGGTATCCCACGGCGAAGGACGAGCAGGGGCGCCAGATCCGGGGTGGGGGGAACTGGCCCATCATCGTCGACCAGGACACCGGGGCATGCCGACTCGTGCACGGGATGAAGGAGATGGCCGCGCTCAGGGGCATGTCAGGAGTCGGCGTGGTCCGCTTCGACGACGCCAGCACTCGTCGGCGGCGCCGCAACGGCCGCTAGCTCATACGACGGAGCCGCCGGAGGAGCCGTCAATTCTCAGGCTGCGTCTGTGTCGCGTTCGATGGCGGCGAGTCGGTTCTTGAGGCGATAGCTGGGGCCGTTGATGGAGATGACGTCGCAGTGGTGGAGGAGGCGGTCGAGGATGGCGGTGGCCAGAACCTCGTCGCCGAACACCTGTCCCCATTCGCTGAAGGTCTTGTTCGAGGTCAGGATGATGGAGCCCTTTTCGTAGCGCTTTGAGATCACTTGGAAGACCAGGTTGGCTTCTGCGCGTTCGAGGGGCTGGTAGCCCACCTCGTCGACCACGAGAACCGCCGGTCGGAGGTAGCTGCCGAGCTTGCTGGTCAGCCGTCCGGCGGCCTCCGCGGTCTTCAGGTTGCGGACCATGTCGTCGAGGCTGGTGAAGTAGATCGAGTAGCCGGCCCGGCAGGCCGCGACCGCGAGAGCGACGGCGATGTGAGTCTTGCCCACTCCCGGCGGCCCGAGCAGGGCGGCGTTGGCCTTGGCCTCGACGAAGGAGAGGGTGGCAAGGTCCTTGATCTTGCGAGGGTCGAGCTCGGGCTGGAACGAGAAGTCGTAGTCGTCCAGCGTCTTGTGGTGCGGCAGCTTCGAGATCCTCAGACCGGTGCGGAAGCGGCGGTCCTCACGGACGGCCAGCTCTTCGGAGAGAACCAGGTCGATGAAGTCGAGGTAGCCCATCTTGGCCTCGTCAGCCCGCTGCGCATACTGAGTCAGGGCCTCGGCCAGGTGAGGCAGGCCCAGCTTGCCGGCCGTGTTGCGGATGCGGGTGGAGACCAGCTCGCTCAAGGCGATTCCTTTGCGCTCGGCTTGGTGGTGAAGGGGCGGGTGCCAGTCAGCTCGTCATAGACCGACAAAGGCCGGCGACCGACCTCGACCTGGGTGACCGCGGCCCGGTTCAGGAGGGCCGCCAGCGGCCCGGCCTGCGAGCCCGGAGCGTCATGGCGGCGGGGCCGGGGCAGGCCCCCGTCACCGGTGGTGATGCGGCGGCCGGCTCCCGTCGGCAGGCCGTCCCAGTGCCTCTCATTCACGATGCGGGCGCCACGACCGATCGCCCGCGGATGGGTCGCCAGCAGGGTTTCGCCACCGCGATCCGCAGCGGTGGCATGCAGCGTCACCTGGGACTTCGTGGCCCTGACTTCGACCAGCTGGCGGGGGCGGACCTTGCGGGCCGGCACCGAGTAGAGATTCGCGTCGAAGGCGACGAGGCAGTCCTTGCCCACATGGCGGAGATGCCGCTGAGTGACCACATAAGGCGTTTGCGGCAGCGGCCGCAGGGCCACATGGTCGCGGATCGCCCGCAGACCGATGACCTCGCCGTGGGTGCCGTGGACCTTCGCCCGTCGCAGCGGCACCCAGGCGGTGAACGCGGCGTCGAGTTCCTCGATGGAGGAGAAGGCGCGTCCGGCCAGGACGTGGTCTCGGACGATCAGCACCTGCCGCTCGACCCGGCCTTTGCCCGTGGGCCGGTAGGCGGCCAGCACGTCGGGATCGAAATCATAGTGCCCGGCGAAGGCGACGGCTTCCGGATGGAGGGGAACGGCTTCACCTGGTGCAACATGCCGGCGGACTACCGTTTTGGTGCGATCGTAGACGATCGACATCGGGACCCCGCCGAAGTGCGCGAATGCCTGGCGGTGGCAGTCGAAGAAGGTGGCCAGGTCCTGGCTGGTGGTGAAGCAGCAGAACGGATCTCGCGAGTAGGACAAGGTCATGTGGAACGAGTAGACCTTCGGGATGCCGACATGGGCGAGAATCTTTCCTTCATCGCCCCAGTCCACCTGTGCCTGGGCCCCGGGCACCACCTCGAACCTGCGGTGGAGCCCTGCCAGTTCACTCGGGCTGATGCGCAGTTCCTCCGCGATGCGGGGCCTGGCTTCCTGCAAGTACATCTTGATCCGCTGGTAGCTGCCTGTGAACCCGTACTCAGCCACCAGGCGCTCGTGGATCACCGCCCCTTTGAGTAGGACTTCGGCCCGCAGCATCGCGTCGATCAACGGCGCGACCTCATCCACCATCCGCCGGTACGGATGCCCGTTGGGAGCCCTTCGCGGCGGCGCGACCGGCGTCTCGCCCGACAGGTACTTGGCGACCGTACGCCGGTTCAGCCCGGTCTCCTTCGCGATCTCCCGCAGGCTCATCGCTCCGGACTCATACAGACCGCGAAACCGCCTCAGCTCCAACCAGCGATGCGGATCCAAGACCACTCTCGCCGCCCTCCACCGACCCCGAACAGGACGACAGAAGACTCACGCGACACCAACACAGCCGCATCAAGAACGGTGCACTTTCATCCGTACGCGGTGGTGCACGTTCACTTGTACGCCGACAGCTGGTGACGAGACAGTGCCGCTGCTGCAGATCAGCCCGTCCAAGACCGACCGCGAGCGCGTCATCCCCGCTGATCCGGGCCTGGTCTCCGTCCTGGCCCGGATCATTCGCCAGATCAAGGGCACGGGCGAGCGGGTGCCGCTGCTGACCCGGTACGACGGCTACGAGCGGATCTTCGGGCCGCCGCTGCCCCACCTGTTCCAGTGCTCCTCCCAGCACCGGCTGCAGGTCATCTCCCCCAACCGGATCCGCGAGCTCGGCTGAGGCCGTGGAGGAAGTGCAGCCTGCCGGGCTGGCACCGGACGTTCTGGACGACCAGCTGATCAGCCAGTTGGTGGACCGGGCCCAGGCGGACGGGATCAAGCTGACTGGGCAGGGTGGCCTGCTGCTGCTGACGAAGAAGATCCTCGAGTCCGCCCTCGAGGGCGAGATCACGGACCACCTCGGGCATGAGAAGCACGAGAAGGCCGGCACGGGAACACCCGCAACGGCACCCGCTCTGAGACGGTGGTCACCGACGGTCGGGCCGATCGACGGTATGAACGAGTGGCAGAACCATCCGCTCGACTCCGTCTACCCCGTCTTGTTCATCGACTGTGTGCACGTGAAGCTGCGTGACGGGCATCTGGTCCTTCACCGCCCGGTCGGCGATGTCGGTGCACTCGTTCGTGATCGACCCGGTCAACAGCAGCACTTCGATCACGGCACCTGTGCCGGCCGCGTCTCCGTGGGCCTTGACCGCCGCGGCCCATCAGGCGGCATGGATCGCGGTGAACTTGCTGGCCGAGCAGGCCTGTTTGAGTGCAACGGTACAGGGGGAGACCCCGGTCTGGAGATCAGGGCCCGAGGGCTTGTTCTGCTTGAGCCGGTTGGAGGAGCGCTCGATGACGTAACGGCGCCAAGGGGCGGCGCGGCCGATCCGGCAGGGTGTCTCGATGCGTCGTTGGCGTCCGCTGATCTGGTCGATGCGTTCGGGGATCGTGCAGCCGATGTGGTGTCTGCGCAGGTAGGTGCGGATCTTCCCGGACGAGTAGCCCTTGTGCGCGATGACCCGCTCGGGGCGCAGGCGGGTGAGCTCGGGCCCGGTGCTCGCGACGCGGATGAGGGCGATGACGTTCTCGGCCTGGGAGTAGTCGTTGAGCGTGCCGCGGCCAGTACGAAGGTCAGGGGACGGCCGGGTCCGTCGCAGGCGAGGTGGATCCCGCTGGTCAGCCCACCGAGGGAGTGTCCGAGGGTCCGTTCGGTCGAGCCCCCGCTTGGTGGCGGCGCGCCGGTGGGCCCGCACGATCGTGGAGTCGATGGAGACCAGTCAGTCCACTTCACCCCTGTTCTGGGCGGCGGCCAGGAGACGGTCGAAGGTGCCGTCGGCGGCCCAGCGGGGGTTGCCTCCGTAGACGGTCTGCCACTGTCTGCCATGGTCCGAACCGGTCGGGATGGTCCCGCCAGGGCACACAAGCAGGGAACTTGAGCACGATGTCTTCCAACACCTGCCGGTGATCGCGCGATCGCCCGCAGGCCTGGCCTACGGGCGGCAACAACGCTGCGATCACCGCCCACGCAGCATCAGACGACTCGACTCCCCTCACCACCGGACCAACGATCCGTTGATCGGCCGGAGGGGAAGGGACGAAGCCTTCCAGCGTGCGCACGCCGGGGGCGTGTCTCCCCTCCCTCCCGCGGCAGGGTGGCTGGCATGCGCTCTACGAGTGCAGGCCGGGTTGTGTGACATCGGAGTCGATGGGCTGGCGATCGCCCTTGTCCAGGGCTGAGATTGCCCTCACCTCGTCTGGTGACAGGTGGAAGTCGAAGATCTCGATGTTTCGGTGAATCCGTGTCCGATTACTGGAGTTGGGAATGGTGACGAGGCCGAGTTCGATGTGCCAACGCAGCACGATCTGCGCCGGAGACCTGTCGTAGCTTTCAGCCAGATCGCGGATCACAGAGGTTGAAAGGAGGGTGCCGCTCCGGTCGAGTGGGCTCCAGGACTCCGTGACTATTGCCTTGGCTTCGTGGTAGGCGCGGAGCGATGGCTGCGTGGTTTGCGGGTGGAGCTGGATCTGGTTGACCGAGGGCGTGACTCCGGTCTCGGCTATCAGCCGGTCGATGTGAGCAGGTTTGAAGTTGGAGACGCCGATCGCACGGACGCGTCCGCTGTCCAGCAGCGTCTTGAACGCCCGCCACGTATCGACGTAGAGATCCTTGCCCGGGACCGGCCAGTGAATGAGATACAGATCCAGATAGTCCAGTCCGAGTTCGTCGAGACTCATGTCGAACGCGCGCAGTGCGGCGCTGAATCCGTGATCCACTCCATGGAGTTTGGTCGTCACGAAGATGTCTTCGCGGGGCAGGTCGGAGTGTCGGATTGCTCGTCCCACCGCACGTTCGTTGCCGTAGCTCGAAGCTGTGTCGATGAGCCGGTAGCCGGCATGGAGTGCAGTGGTCACTGCATCCTCGGCGTCATGGTGTTCCAGGGGCCATGTGCCGAAGCCTAGTTGGGGCATGACGATTCCGGTGTTCAGAGACAAGGTGGGGGCTGTGGGTGCATTCATGCGTCCTCCAGTCAGCGTGGCGGTGAAGGCAAGATGATCGTGCCGGCGGGGCCGAAGGAGATGTCGGCTGGTGCAGGCGCCGCCCCACGGTACTTCGTGTCACGCGCACTTGCGCCGCCGCGGACTATGGGGCGATGAACGGGTCGTGAGGAGCAACGCCCAAGGACTGTGGGAACGGTGTCGAGGAAACACAAGTAGGGCGTACCTTCCGGAATGGCCCCGTGGTGGTCATCGAGTAGGCAGACGGTGGCAGCAGAAACGGCTCTTTGAGGGTGAGGTCGATGCCCGCAGAGTGGAGTTGGCCGGTCCACGGGAAGGGAACGGGGGATCGCCCGGTGGCTGCAACGGTGACCACCAGTCGCAGGCAGTGGGCACCACGCTCGATGCGGTCTGGGCGCACCGACGACACCGCGAGGCTGGTTGCCTTGTCCGGCGGCTACTGGAGTCGTCCAAGGTGTGAAGCAGCGCACACCTACTCTTGAGTCGACAGTAGCCTTGATCGCGACGACCGAGCCGGCGGTATAACGAGAGTGATATTCCGTCCAAAGGGTCCGGCGTACGCTGACGCGCCCAGATGAGATGAGGGGGTGGGATGCCGAAGCACGTTCGCTCTTGCGCCGACTGCGGATGTCGCTTGAGTCTGTACAACAATGATGTGCTCTGCTCCACATGTGCACGGGAGGCGCATCTCAGAGTGTTGTCGGGCCCTCAAGTTCCTGATGTGGTGTGGAGAGATAACGAGGTCCAAGCAGCCATTGCAGCATGTGACTTCGGACGTGCCAGTCGCCTCATTCGCGCAAGGAGCGGTCTCCGGCAGGGCGACATGGCCACTCTCACGGGCTTGAGCCAGGGCTTCTTGTCCATGCTCGAGTCCGGTGCCCGGCGTTTGACGAACCTCGACAGGGTCGCGAGGTTCCTCCAGGGCATCGGTGCACCCGACGCACTGCTTCCCTCACCGTTGAGGGAGCACGTCGCCCAGTCATTCCTCGAGACGCTCCCCGTTCCGGAATCTGCTCCGGTGTCTTTGCCGTGGACGGATGACGGTCGGGAATCCGACCTGCAGGACTTGGCGGCTCAGGCCGCTGCACAGTCCTTACGCTTCGCCGAAGCGACTCTGCGGAGCAACGTGACGGAAGCATCGTTGGAGGGGTTGGCCCTCAAGATTGCGACGATCGCAACCGACTACGTCCACACCCCCCTGCACCCGCTGTTCACGGATCTCCTGTCGACCAGGGACCACATCTTCTCGCTGCTCGGTGGCCGCCAGCCTCCTCGCCAGACCCGAGATCTGTATCTTCTTGCCGGCACCAGCTGCCTGCTGCTCGCTCACGCTTCACAAAACCTGGGCGACCGGGATGCCGCCATGGCTCAGATTCAGACGTCCTGGACGTTCGCGGAGCAAGCTGATCACAATGATCTGAAGGCGTGGACCAAGGGCACCGCCGCGCTGATTGCCGAGTGGTCTCCTCAGCAGCGGATGGCACTCGAATACACTCGGCAGGCTGCAGAATTCTCGCCCGTGGGCGAAACCCGGATCAGGATGGCCGCCATCGAAGCCCGGGCCGCAGCCCGGATCGGTGACCGGGACAGGGCCCTTTCTGCTCTCCACGCTCTGCAGGAGGCTCGAGAGCAGCAGACCCCTGCAGGCGACCTCGGGCAGTTTGGAGGAATCCTTACATTCCCGAATGCGAAGCAGGAATATTATATCGGTGGCACGTATGCGCTACTCGGTGAAAACGCACTGGCAGAACAGCATGCCACCGAAGCGATCGCCATCTATGAGAATGGGCCGAAGGAGGCCCGCTCGTATGGTGACGAGGCCTTGGCACATCTTGATGTCGTCACAGCCCGTATCGCTGGTGGGGAGCTCGAAGGGGCCGACGAGCATCTCCAGCCCATCCTCGAACTGCCCCAGGATCTGCGCATACGGCAAATCGATCATGCCGTGCACCGCGTAGCCACTCTCCTCGAAGCTCCACGGCTCGCCCGAAGTCGCACAGCGCGTCAACTCGCAGATGCAGCACGTAGCTACCAGTCGATCGACACCACACCGAAGGCTGCACTCAAATGACAGTAACGGTCTCCCCCGAGTCCGCCGCCCGCAAGGCTTGCCGGGACTCCGGGCTACCGGACCGGTCCCTCGCGCATCTGCACGAGCATGCCACCGCGGTGTACGTCCTCCCCACCGAGGGCATCGTGGTCCGAGTCAGCCCCGCCGCACACCGGAGACGACTCGAAACCGCAGTGGCGCTGACCCGCTGCCTCATCGCGAACGGTTTCCCCGCCACGGAGCCGGCCGACATCCCCCAGCCGGTAACGAACGGCCCGTACACCGTCACCTTCTGGAAGTTCTACCCGCAACGGGAGCAAGGCGTGCCGTCGGCCGGGGATCTCGGCGAGCTGTTGCGCGCATTGCACGATCTCCGACTTCCGCCGATTGAACTCCCTGGCTATCGGCCGCTCGCATCGTTCCAGGCGGCCCTAGAAGTCAGCAGGTGCCTGACGACTGATCTCCGTGACTGGCTGACCGGGAGGATGAACGAACTGCTCGACGCCTACGACCAGCTGGACTTTCCGCTGGGCTACGGCCACATCCACGGCGACGCATACCCCGGCAACGCTCTGCGGGACGGCACAACAGTCCGTCTGGGGGACTGGGACGAGGTGGCCCACGGCCCGCGCGAGATCGATCTCGCCAATACATTCCAGGGCGTTCGATTCGGTCGCTCGGAGCGAGAGCTGAAGCATTTCTCTGACAAGTACGGCTATGAAATTCGCGAATGGCCAGGTCTGCTCGTTCTGTGCGATATCCGTGACCTGCACACCCTGAACTCGTACATTCGGAGAGCCGACCGAGGGGATAAAGTGGCCACAGAAGAGCTTTCCCACCGTATCTCCACGCTTCAAAAGGGCGCCAATCGTGCTCGTTGGACGGCAAGATGAGCCCAAAGAGACCCCTTCCGGGGGTGGATTTCCTACCTTGGCAGCCTCGAAATCAGAAGGAATGTAGATGCCTCGCGAACTAGGCTGGCTCACATCACTGGCCCTGCAAACTGATCTATTGATCCTTGGTAGTGCGGCGCAGACGGATGTCACCGATGCGTGTATCTCCGTACGTACCCCCTCGTTGCCGCAACTCCGTATCGGAAACGCGGTCCTGTTTCCGCAACCGCCCGGTCCTGAAGATGTGACCACTTGGATCAGGCGCCTGGAGCTGGAAGTCGGAGAATCTGCTGCGAAGTACGGGCGCATCGCATGGGAAGGCGGTCCGCCAACGAAGGACGTCTACCAGGACTTCAAGAGCGCCGGCTTCGAACCGTACGACAGCCTGAGCATGCAAGCCACTGCCCTGCGGGCACGGCCCGGTGGGGCGATCCTCCCTGTGAGGGCGGCGCGGTCGGACTCGGAATGGGGTGACCTCCTCGACTTCCATCTCCAAGCGAACCAGGTCGTGAGCCCCGGCGATCGAGAGTTCCTCGCAGCCCGCCTGGACCTGTACCGCAGTGAATCGGAGGCTGGAAACGGGGCCTGGTTCACCGCGTACGCGGACGGCCGTGTAGTCGGTTGCTGCGGGATCGCCCTCGGTGACGACCTGGCTAGGTTGCAGGGGCTGGAGACATCAACCGGGTATCGGCGGGCAGGGCTTGGCCTGTCCCTTGTCAAGGCTGCCTCCGAATGGGCATATCGACATGCCGGAACCCGGCGCCTTGTCTCCGTCGTAGACCCGGGCTACCACGCGCGCAGGCTGTTCGAATCAGTCGGATTCCAGGACCAAGACCTTGCTTGTGGCGTCGTTCCCATCGCTTCTTTCGTGTCACCTGCGGTCTGACGCCACCCCTGAATGCCAACAAACCGGAGAGGAATAGAAATGGCACAAAAGATCACGGGAAGCAGCTTCAACGTCGTCCCGTTGAACCCGACGATCGGCGGTGAGGTCACCGGATTGGACCTCAGGAAGCCGATGGATGAGGAGGTGAGGGCTGCCCTGCGGTCCGCTCTTCTGGATCGCAAGGTTCTCTTCATCAAGGAGCAGGATCTCAGCGTCGAAGAATTTGAGCGTTTTTGCCAGATATTTGGGGAATTGTTCGTCCATCCGACGATGCCGCAGCTGTCCGAGAGCCCGTACATCAACCCCGTGGCGACAGAGCATGGCCCCGCCAAGGACTGGCACATCGGCGGTCCATGGCGCAAGAACCCATTCGTTGCTGAACTCTTGCAACTCAAAATCACGCCGCCGGCAGGGGGTGACACGATGTGGGCTGACCTGCAAGCCGCCTACAGAGCCCTGTCACGCCCCATGCAACGCCTCTTCGATGAACTCACCGCTGTTTACCTGGGTGATCCTGCACAGTACTCGCCGACAACCCGAGCCAACGCGGGCGAGCGCCTCGAAGTCGAGCACCCTTTGGCGATCAATCACCCCGAAACCGGCGAACGTGGCCTGTACTACAGCACATCCGCCGTCCGCATCACCGGCCTGAGCGAGCTTGAGCAGGCCACGCTCAGGCGATTGCTTCTGGAGCACGCCACCCAGCCCCGGTTCGTGGTCCGGCACCGCTGGCAGCCAGGTGACATCGCGGTCTGGGACAATCGCGCGGTGTGGCACTCAGCGGTGGACGATTACGGCGATGCTCCCCGCCTCGGCTGGCACGCATCCGTGACCGCTGATTGGACCCCCAGTTCGCGCGCGGCGGCCGCAACGCGGTCGGAGTGATCCTGGAGTGAAGTCTGGTTGACGAGGGTCTCGCCGTCGTCAACCAGACCATCGGGGCGTTCAACGCTACTGATCGGGCTCCCGACGCAGGTTAGGACCCGAGAGCGGCGTGGTCTTGCGAGAAGAACCTCTGCATCGCCGCGGTATGCGCGGGGAAGGCGAGTTCCACAGCCTCGTCGAGCACGAGCCACTCCGTTGTCTCGGCCGTGGCCGCCGATGCGGGGAGGGACACTGCGTCACGTTCGGGTAGCAGGGCAAACAGGTCGAGGGTGTTGACCGTACTGCCGGCATCGAAGAGTCGGACACGATCCGCGGCAGCATCGAGCCCCGTCTCCTCCTTCAGCTCCCGGACGGCGGCCTGCTGCCAGGATTCGCCCACCTCTATGTATCCACCAGGAAGCGCCAACTGGCCGCGGCAGGGCTCGAGATCCCGCCGTACCACCACCAGTCCTCGCCTGCCGGCCTCGGTGATGACAGGCTGCACTGCGACTGCAACAGGCGCAGGATTGGCCCAGTTCGTCTCCCCGCATCCTGAACAGTCCCTGGGCCACTCGGTTCTTGCGGAGTAGGAAGTCCCGCAGTACGGGCAGTGCGTGACGCTCCGGCCCCGGGTGTATCCCATATCGAACTGTCCTTTCCTCGCCCACCCGACAGTTGGGCGGCATGGTCAAATCCGGCGCGATGCCCTCTGCCCTGTGCCATCAGACATGAGCCTTGGAACGCGTCTGCCCGCATGGGCGTGGACGCCATGCGGGCAGACGCTACAAGTCGGTACAGGTCAGCCGCGGGCCGGCACGAAGTTCACGAGCTTCGGAGCCCGCACGATCACCTTTGCCACGGCTGCGCCACCGAGAGCTGCTCGGACCTTCTCGGATTTCAGCGCCAGCTGCTCCAGGTCCTCTTCGCTGATGTCGGGGGAAACCTCAATGCGGTCGCGGAACTTACCCGCGACTTGAACAACGCAGGTCACCTGCTCCTCGACCAGAAGCGCAGGGTCCGCCTCCGGCCAGCCGGCCTTGAGTACAGAGGGCACCTGACCCAACCGGACCCAACTCTCCTCGGCTGTGAACGGGGCGATGCAGGCCAGCATGCGGACCAGTGCTGCAGCGCCCTCTTGGACGGCAGCATCCCCCGGACCCGGCTGCCGATCGACGGCCAGCCGGAGCATGTTGGTGAGCTGCATCAGGCGAGCGATGCCGACATTGAACCTCTTGCTGTCCATTGCCTGTGTGGTCTCGGCGATGAGTCGGTGAACCCCCCTGCGGAGCTCGAGGTCGCCCGTAGTGCCGACGGGCGCAGGGGCTGCGTTGCCGACGTCGCACGCCAAGCGCCAGACCCGTGCGAGCCACTTGACGGATCCAGCAGGCGACACATCCGCCCAGTCGATGTCGTCCTCGGGCGGGCTGGCGAAGAGCATCGTGACCCGCACCGCGTCCGGGCCGTGCTGGGTGATCTGCTCCTGGAGGTTCACCAAGTTGCCCAGGCTCTTGCTCATGGCCTTGCCGTTCATGATGACCTGACCCTGGTTGGTCAGGCGGGTGAACGGCTCGGTGAACGGGACCAGCCCGATGTCGTGGAGCGCCTTGGTGAGGAACCGGGCGTACATCAGGTGGCCGGTTGCGTGCTCCTTGCCGCCAATGTACTCGTCGACCGGGAGCCAAGCCGCGACACCTGTCGGGTCGAACGGGCCTTCTTCGTAGCCGGGGTTGGGGTACCGGAGGAAATACCACGAGGAGTCGACGAAGGTGTCCATCGTGTCGGTGTCCCGACGGGCCGTTCGACCGCATGAGGGGCAGTCGACCTTCACCCAGTCGGTGGCGGTCTCCAGAGGAGACTTGCCGCCCTCGGGGCGCAGCGTGTAGCCGGTCTCGGGAAGCTTGACCGGAAGTTGATCCTCCGGGACGGGGACCGCGCCACACGAGTCGCAGTAGACGATCGGGATCGGAGTTCCCCAGTACCGCTGTCGCGACAGGAGCCAGTCACGCAGACGGTAGGTGATGGCTCCCTTGCCGAGGCCTCGTTGCTCCAAGTCGGAAATGACAGCGGCGATGGCCTCGTCTTTGCGCAGTCCGTTGAGTGCGGCCGAGTTCATCAGCACACCATCACCGGCAGTCGCGATGCCGGTGTCGGCAGGGTCCGGCTCGCCGGTGTCGACAACAGCGCGGACGGGAAGGTCGAAGGCGCGGGCGAAGTTGAGGTCGCGCTGGTCGTGGGCCGGGACAGCCATGACAGCCCCGGTGCCGTAGTCAGCCAGCACGTAGTCGGAGGCGTACATGGGGAGCTTCTCCCCGCTGACCGGATTGACCGCGTAGCAGCCGAGGAACACGCCGGTCATGGGGCGGTCGATGGCCAGCCGCTCCATCTCGGCCTTGGAGACCAGGCCGGCCCGGTACTCGTCGAAGGCGGCCCTGTGTTCCGCGTCGCACAGTTCGTCGGCAAGTGCGGAGTCCGCGGCTACGACGAAGAACGTGGCCCCGTAGAGGGTGTCGGGCCGGGTGCTGAAGACGCGGACCGGCTCGTCGCGGCCTTCGACCTGGAAGTCGATGTGAGCACCGCTGGAGCGGCCGATCCAGTTCCGCTGCATGCTGAGGATCTCGTCGGGCCACTTGCCCTGCAGCTGGTCCATGTCGTCCAGCAGACGCTGGGCGTATTCCGTGGTGCGGAAGAACCACTGGGTCAGGTTGCGCTTCACCACGTCCGTGCCGCACCGCTCGCACTTGCCCTGGATGACCTGCTCGTTTGCCAGAACAGTCTCGTCGGTAGGACACCAGTTGACAGGGGCTTCCTTGCGGTAGGCGAGACCGCGCTCGAACAACTTCAGGAACAGCCACTGGTTCCATCGGTAGTACTCCGGGTCCGAGGTGTGGAACCTGGTGCGCCAGTCGAAGGAGATGCCCAGACGCTCGAACGACTCCGCCTGGATGTCGATGTTTCCGTAGGTCCAGTCGCGAGGGTCGAGGTTCCGCTTGCGGGCTGCGTTCTCGGCGGGCAGGCCGAAGGAGTCCCACGCGATGGGGTTGAGGACCTGCTGGCCGCGCATCCGCGCGAAGCGGGCCATCGTGTCGCTGATGCTGTACACCTCGGCGTGCCCCATGTGGAGGTCGCCAGAGGGGTAGGGGAACATGCTGACGACGAGGGTGCGCTTCTCGTCCTTCGGGCTTGCAGGCGTTAGCTCCTCCGCCTCGAAGAGTCGCTCTTCCCGCCACAGCCGAAGCCACCTGTCGATGCCGGCGTGGGGGTCGTAGGTCTCCCGGGCGGTGGACCCTTGCTCGTCAGCCATCTGTTCCAGTCCTTGTTGCGGAAAGTGATGAGTCCGTCCGGACTCGTGTGTTGGTCTTGGCTGGGTGTGCTCCGGAAATCACAGTTCGACCCAGCCGTCGCACGGATAGGATATCGCGGCCCACCTCGCTGAAAGGGCGTCATTATGGGCAGCCCTACCGGGTGCTGGGCGCGCGTCGGGGCCAAGCGTCCACGGTGTGAGATGGGGATCAGCCGCGAGGCCTCTCCAGAGCGTGTAGAGCGGGTAGTACCGCCTCGGTCGAAGACACGGGGGTAACCAGCGGATGCTGGTCTCTGCCTGGGGGTGACTGATCGGTGATCCAGACGGCCGGCACCTTGCAGGCCAGTGCACCGAGGACGTCACGGTCGTAGGTGTCGCCGACCATGATCGCCTCTTCGCGCCGGCCGCCCGCGCGCTCGATCGCGAGGGCGACAGCTCGTGGATCCGGCTTGGCGAACCCTGCCTCGGTAGAGATTACAAGATCACGAACGTGTTCCAGCAGGCCCGAACGTTCGAGCTTGCGTCGCTGCCCGTCTCCCGGACCGTTGGTCAGCACGACGAGGCGCCGCTCTTCTTGTACGAGCCTCCCGGTCAGTTCTGCGGCTCCGGGAAGAAGGCGTACGTTCTGGTGACGATGGTTCGCATAGCTGATGCCGACGGTTTCGGCCAGTGCCCGGTCGGAAACCCCGACCCTTTCAAGCGAAAGCCTCCAAGCAGCCCGTCGGAACGCCGGCAGCCACGCCCGTAGCCGGTCCAGAGCCGGGACGGCCCTCTCGAAGTCCTCTGAGAGCCCGTCCCATGCCGATATCCCGAACATGTCGCTGAGTGGGTCGATCCAGGTTGCCTTCCACCAGAGTCTCTGGGCAGTCACCCGAGCCGTGTGCGCGAACCGGTCGGCGTCGATACCGGCACGCTCGTGGACGACCCGCCCTGCGGCCAGGAATGACTGATCGACGGTTCCCCGCTCGTCGATCAGGGTCCCGTCCAGGTCCAGGATCACCACCTCTCTGCGTCTCAACGCGTGCGCAGCCTGTCCAGCCAGGCTGCGACCCCGGGGATCACGGCCTCGTAGCGAAGGTCCTCCGCGAATGCCGCCGCGGCCTTGCGCATCTTCGCCGCGGGTTCATCCTGCAAGCAGGAGAGCATCGCTGCCGCGACATCGTCCGCGGACAGGGAAGCAGTCGTCACACCGAACCCGTGTGCAGACACGAGGTCGCCCAACGCACCCCTGCGCGGGGCTACGACAGGAAGCTGGTAGAGCGCTGTCTCGCGAAGCCTCATGGGCGGGCAGAGGTCCCACAGCACGTGAGGTTCGTACAGGCAGAGCGAGGCCCGCGCCGTCTCCATGACCGCAATCCGGTCCGCCAGGGACAGGCCGCCCTGGCAGAAAGTGACTTGGCGGCCGAGGCGGGGATCCGCAGCCACAGCCTCTTGGACGGCTCGATAGGCCGCGGTCGGGGTGCCGCGCTGCGGGTACAGGAACCACAAGGACGCGTTGCGCCCCGCATCCAAAAGGGAACTCAACCCCCGTACGGCGGTCACCGGGGAGTAGTGGTTCCACAGGCCCCCGTTCCACACGAAGTCGGGACCCAGAGCAGCCGGCTCAGCCGACCTCTTCAACCCCGTCCGCTCGTTTCTGTCGCTGAAGCCCACCGGAAGCAGCCACATGAGATCGTCGAGCGACATGTCCCGGCCTGGCTCGAGGAGAACGTCGGGCCGGCAGGTGGTGAGCATCCCTGTCAGCACCTGCTTCTCCACCTCACTGGCCACGAGGTATCCATCGGCCGATCGCAGACGCGTCAGATATTCGTCTAGCAGCTCACTGTATTCCGCCGATCGATCGCTTGAATTGTGCACTCGCTGGTAGGTCGTGTACTCCAGGGCCCATACGATCGCATCGAATATGCAGGTCACCCCGGCTTCCTTGAATCGCCCGATGACATCTGTGGGGGTTGCAAATCCGTAGAGGTAGATGTCCCGCCCCTTCTTCGGGGTCGGGACGATCTCCTCGCTCCTGACCTGCCAGGGAACTCCGGCCCAGGTCTCCAGGACGTCCACGTGTGGTACGTCGGGCGTGAGTACCAACACTTCCTCGTATTTCGCCAGGGCGGAGGCGAGCTCCCAGGCCCTGAGGCCCACACCGTTCAGACCTGACGACATTTCCACGCCGAAGTCGACGTACAACACTTGGAGCCCCTAGCTTCGAATGCGTATGACCTATGGGTGGCGACTACCCGGCTATTTTCTGCAAACGCACCACCGGTATCACGCGGGATGTGCTGGCTTCATAGCGTGCGTACTCAAAATCGCGCGACACTTGCTGGGCGTAAATCCGATCGCGTTCCTCGCCCGAAAGGTCGACCGCGATTGCTTCGAAGGTTCGGGAGTCGATCTCCACGGTGACCTTCGGGTTGCCTCGAACGTTGTGATACCAATCCGGGGTCTTGTCGTTTCCGCCGTTCGAGGCGAAGACGAAGAGATCATCGCCGTCACGCGCGTAGGCCAGGGGTGTGGTGCGGGGCTGCCCGCTGCGTGCACCGGTGGTCGTGAGGAGGAGGATCTCCCACGATTCCCGGACGCCGCCCAGTCGCCCTCCGTTGGCCCGGAACTCCTCTATGAGCCGGGCTTGCCGGAGGCGGCCGTCGGCGCTCCGTTCACCGGAGGCGTCCGTGCCGAAGTGTGCGGGAAGCCCGTCGCTGAGGATGTCCGGCAGGTACTTCCCCGTGGCGGTCGTCGCGGGCAGCGTGAGTCCGAGACGCTTGGCGTAGGTGAGGGCGAGCGCAATCTCGCGGGCGGTCCGGTCCACGAAGGGATGACTGCCGATCCCCGCAACCAGCGCGTCGTCGTCCTTCTTGCCCCAGTGCTCGAGCACCCAGCTGCTGCCGGTGCTGGAGCGAACCCCGTCCAGCAGGGCTTCACGCGGCACGCCGGCCGCAGCAGCAATGTGCGCCACCTCCAGCATCGCCAGACGGTTGGAGTGAAGGAGCAGGTTGTTGCAGAGTTTGAGGACCATGCCGGCACCGACCGGGCCCGCGTGGACGATGTTGTTGCTGTACAGGTGGAGCGCCCGTCGTGCTTCTTCGATGGTCTCGGCATCACCTCCGACGAACAGGGTGAGGACGCCGTCACGCATGGAGCCGCGCCCGCGGCTCATGCCCGCGTCGATGAGCGTGACATCGTGGTCGGAGAGCTCGCTGGAGAGCGCCGTGCACGTCGCCGGGTCTACCGTCGAGTGGACGATCACGATGGTTCCCGGGCGTGCGGTCTCGATGAGTCCCCGCTCCCCGAAGATCACCTCCCGCACCTGCTCGTCGGTGTGCACGATGACGAGCACGACGTTGCAGCGCTCGGCGGCGTCTGCGGGGTACTGGGCGCGCTCGAAGTACGGGGAATCGAGATCCTCCATTTCCGGATCCATATCGACGCCGACCACTCCATGGCCGACGGAGAGGATCCGACGGGCGATCGTGCCGCCCATCTCACCGAGGCCGATCACGCCAATCGGTCGATCGCTGTTCATCGAGTCACTCCTTTGTGGGTGGCGTGGAGGGGCCGGGCGATGGCCTCCTGAGCCGATGGCGTGCCGGCGGCTCGGGCGAGAAGTTGGTGCCATTCGTCGAGGACGCTGTCGAGGCTGCCATCACCAACAGCACTACTGGGCCTACGAAGGGTGTGGGGCCAGGAGCTCTCCCAGAACTGGCGGACCACGGGTGGCATACGGTGGAGCTTCTCCGTCCGTACCTTTTCCGGGTCTAGGCAGAACAGGGTGGAGCGGTCTTCCGCACGAGCCATGCGGCCCGTTCCCGTGATCGACGGCGATGGCACGTGAGCGAGGTGGTCGATCCGGCCCTGGGCCCCGGTTGCTGTCGATACTGTCCGAGCCGCCCTGATGGCTTTGGCCTGATGGAGATTCTCGGCGACCACGACGTGCTGGACTTCGAGGCCGCCGACCAGCTCCGACAGCACAGACGGCAGGTATGTCACGATGCTTCGCTGGTACTGGCGAAGTCGGGCCGCACCGGGCGGATTCTGCCCGGACTGTGAGGGCCGGATCGTGTACAGGTCGTCCAGGTCCTTCACTGCGACCAGGCCGCTGATGGCATCCACGGCGGTGTCCAGCGTCGCCGACACCGCGTCTGAGTCCGTTCGGATCAGTATGGGTGGGCGCCCGTCCGGAATACAGGCGGCGATGCTGTTGACGAAGGCTTCGAGCCCGTCACCGAAGCGGCGCCACGCGTCAATGCCGATCGATGGGTCGCTGACGATGATCTCTTCACCGATCGGCAGGAACAGAACACAGGGCACTTGGGCCCATGCCGCCAGCAGCAGCGGCTGCACAGTATCGGCTACGAACTCGGCCCGCAGCCGGTCAAGTTGCGCGTCGGTGTTGGTGAGGCAGGCTCCGCCTACCACGACTGAACGGCCGCTGACCGGCGCCTTGAACTGAGGGTTCACGGCGAAGGCCATGCCGGCCTTCACCGGACCGTATTCGACCAGGTCTTGGGTCTCGGTGGCAGAGATGAGTCCGAGCTCGTCGAGGAGCCACGCGCCCGATCGCCTGTAGACGCCGCGTAACACACGATCAGCCATCCGCTCGCCCATCGTGTCTTCGCTGGTTCCGGACATCAGGCTGCCGAGCTCACGTAGGAGGCGATGGTCTCACTGATGAAGTCGACCTCGCCGTCACTGAGTTCCGGGTACACCGGGATGGAGATGACTTCGGCTGCCACCTCGGCGGCACGGCCGAAGCTGTGCGCCCGCAGAGCGTGCCCTTCGAATGCGGGCTGGTCGTGCAGCAGCCATGGGTAGCACACCAGGGTGCCGACTCCTTCGTCGGCAAGGTGCTTACGCAGCCCGTCGCGGTCCGGGACTCGGATCGTGTACTTGTGGTAAACGTGTGCCTCGGTCTCGGTGGCCGCAGGCGTGACGACGTCCGGGGACGAGGCAAAGTTCGTCGTGTAACGAGCGGCGATCTCCCGCCGCCGGGCTATCCATGAGTCCAGGTAGGGCAGCTTCGCCGACAGCAGGCCGGCCTCGAAGGGATTCAGCCTGCTGTTGATGCCCATGCGCGTGTGACGGAAGCCCCCGGCATTGCCGTGGCCGCGCAGGGAGCGGAGGCGAGCGGCGACCTCCTGGTCATTGGTGAGCACGGCTCCGCCGTTGGAGAAGCTGGAAAGGTGCTTCGACCAGTTGAAACTGATTGCGGAGGCAGTGCCGAAGGATCCGACGAGCTGGCCGCCGCTTCGGGCGCCGAGAGCCTGAGCAACGTCCTCGACGATGGCGATCGAGTGCTGGTCCGCGATCTGCTGGAGTGCCGACATGTCGATGGCCTCGCCGAAGAGGTGGACCGGCACGATGGCCGCAGTCTTCGGCGAGATGGCGTCGCGGACCGCGTCGAGGTCCATGACCATCCGGTCGGGTGCCACATCGACGAACACCGGCGTGAAGCCCGCCATGATGATGCTCGCGGCGGTGGCGTAGAAGCCGAAGTCGCAGGTGATGACCTCCGCACCGGGCGGTGCGTCCAGAGCGCGGAGAGCGATGATGAGCGCGTCGGTGCCTGAAGCGACAGCAACGGCGGACCCGACCTGGCAGTAGTCGGCCAGCATGCCCTCGAACCTCTCGACCGTCTGGCCGAAAGCGGTGTCGTCCTTGAGGTCGATGGCACCGAGAGACTCGGATATCACCTCCGAGAGCTCGTCGTGCTGCCTGCTGTTGGAGTGGAACGGGATCACTGCATTGCTCCTTCGGTCAGATGCTTGTGGCCAGTGAGACTTCAGCCTGCTTTACGCGGTCGACAACCAGCTGCCGGAGCACCTGGCAATCGGCAAGGTCACGGGAGAGCCGGGGATCAGAGCTCACCGCCGCTTGCGCCTTCTGCAGGAACTCGCGCCAGGGTCCCTCGATTTCGGTTCCGTACAACCCCAGGAGCCGCCGCCACGACTTCTCGTACGCAGTGACCGAGATCAGCCACTCCTCAAGGGTCCTGCGGGGTGTGTGGCCGCAGGGCAGGTGACTCGTAGCACGGATCGTGCGGCCGACGGCAAGCGCACTGGCTGACAGACTCGGCCCGATGAGGGTGCCGAGGTCCAGGGCCGTATCGATGGCGCGCTCGAAGGCCGGACGGCGAGCCAGGGTTCCGCCGGCCCCTCCTTGGATGTACGGCTTGTTCACGACGCCCCACGCACGTTCCAAGGTACGTATGAACTTCTGAGAGCTCGGGGTCTCCCACATCTCGCAGTGCTCGTGGACAACCATGCCGCTGATCGCGTCGAGGCTCGGCTCGGTGGCGAGGACGCGCTCCAAGTACTCCCAGTGGGCGGTGCCGTGCAGGACCGCATCCGCATCCAGGAAGCCGACCAGGTCCTGCCTGGCGGCCAGATGTGTGGCGAGCCCGATGCCTTCCTGGACGGCTCGGATGTAGCCGACATCATCAGGGATGATGGCCACAGCGAGTAGGGCGGGCTCCCCGCTGAATTCCTTGATCACGAGATCCGGGTCCACGGCGGGCTCACGAGTGCCGTTGAAGACGAGGATGTGGAGGGTCTGTGTGTGGGGGCGCGCCTCCGAAGCGGCGCGCAGGCTGGAGGCTATGGCCGGCCTCGGATCGTGATCCGGTCCGACCGGCACCACGATGGGAATGGCCGAACTCAGCGTCTCGCGTTGGGGAATGTGCAGCAATTCTACGGTCATGCCTGACCCCTTCTCTCGGATCAGCGGGCTTCGATGATGCGGCGTGCTGCGTCAAGGCCCTGTCGAATGGCTTGGTCCATGTTGATGTAGCTGTAGGTGGCGAGACGTCCGGCAGCCACGAGCGGATTCCGCGTGTCGGCAGAAAGCTTCGCCTCGTAGGCGAGTTGAAGCGCCCTGTTGGTCCCGGCGCTGTCGGGAACCGGGTAGTGCTTCGCCGGCGCGCCGGGGTACTCGCGCATGACAACGGTTCCGGGAGTGTCGTGAAGCTTCTCCAGGGCCCACTTGGTCTCGATGGTCCTGGTCCATGGGATGGACAGGTCTGGTTCGTTCACCACCATCGATGCCTGGGCGAGTCGGACATCCGGAATGAACTGGCTTTCAAGACGGACACCGCGCCATTCCAGCGGCCCCAGTTCACCGGTGAAGAAGTCGTCCAGCGCCGAGGTGACCACGACGGGCTCACCAGGAGACGTCAACTCCTCAAGGTCGGCGTAGGTCACATCTTGCCCGAGATTGATCCCTGCGGGTTCGAGGAGAGCTTCCACGAGGTCGGCGTACCCGCGCTCCGGCCACCCTTGATGGGGATCACGGAACAGTCCTCGGTATCCATCGGAGCGGAGTTCAACCCGGTTGGCTGCGACGGATGCCGAGAGTGTCTCGGGGTCGCGCCCCCACTGCTTCTGCGTGTAGTTGCGAACGCAGAGGTTGTAAAGGGTCTCTCCCATGATCGACCGGCAGTGGGTCTCGAAGTTGGTCGAGTCGGGTCGGTGTGGCAGTGACGCCAGTTCCTTCTCCACCTCCGGCCATTCCTCGAGCCGGGAAAGTTCGCTCCGCTGGAGCGGCCAGCTCAACTGGTGGGAACGCACACGGATCGTGACGCGGTGCTCGTACGGCACGAAGTCCGTAAGGCCGTTCACCAGTTGCCACACTTCGGTGTCGTGCGTGTGGAAAATGTGCGCTCCGTGCGGCTCGTAGGGAATGCCTCTGAGCCACTCGCTCCGCACATGCCCGCCGACCACGTCAGCTCGTTCGTAGACGCGAACTCGGTAGCCGTGGCGGGCCAGTTCCCACGCTGCGGTTGCACCGGTCAGGCCGGCCCCGATGATGGCGCAACTCTTGGATGCACTCATCGCGCTCCACCCGACTCGCCCGTAGGAGCGGCCCCTTGGCTGATCTCCGTGGAGGCATGGCCGAATCTATGCCCCTTGATGTGAGTGAGGTCCCCACAGGCCACCAGTGTCGTCATGCGTAGCAATGCCCGATTCTCCCCTTTGGTGCGGGTTCATTCACTCATGTCGTACGTACCGCTGCTGATCAAGGTTCTGAGGTGCGAGCTTACGAGGATGAGCGTCTCCACTCCAGACAAATTTGATCAAGAAACGCTGTTGATGTGATCCAGGTTGAGGTGGCGCTGGGCTCTCGTTCATGCGGCGCGCCCCGAGAGCATGGCCAGCCAGCGTGCTGCCAACTGGCCGCACCCGCCATCACGTTGGTGATATCACTTGCGTGATAACGGACTTGGGCAGACTCACACAGGATGGCCGCCGGACACGTTCAGGGCGCCCTGGGCACCGACGTGTAGACCGTCGCCGACCCGAGGGGGAACCTCCAACAGTGGACACGACTCAAGCGATGGGTGATCTCGGTGTGACCGGCGATCTGCTCGACAAGGAGACATCTCGCCAACTCGACGAGAGGGGCTTCGTTGTTCTCCGCGACCTCCTGTCGGTCCATCAAGTGGAGGAACTGCGCCGTCGGTTGGTCGATCTCCTGGCCGAGGAAGGCGAGAGCGCCGGCACTGAGGTCAACAAGGAGCCAGGTACCGAACGCGTCTCGGACCTGGTCAACAAGGGGGGAGTGTTCGAAGTCTGCTTCACTCACCCTCTCCTCCTTGCCGCGGTACATCGCGTGCTGGGGGAGTTCAAGCTGTCATCGTTGAGCAGTCGTTCGCCATCGACCAGCCAGGGTGATCAGCCGTTGCACGCCGACTGGGGCGGAACCGCACCGGAGCCGGGTGACTACCAGGTCTTCAACTCCATATGGGTGCTGGACGCCTTCACGGTTGACAACGGGGCGACGCGTGTCGTGCCCGGATCGCATCTCTGGGCACAATCTCCTGCCGACGTGATGATGGATCCGACAGCTCCTCATCCTGCAGAGGAGCTGGTCCTGGCGCCGAGTGGTTCCCTCGTTATTTTCAACGGGCACCTCTGGCACGGCGGTACGAGGAACCGTAGTGGCAGGCCCCGGCAGGCCCTCCACTCCTACTTCACCCGGCGATCCAATGCGCAGCAGCTCGACCAGGCTGCGTTCGCGCGCGCAGAGACGCTGGCACGCCTGAGTCTCGCCGCTCGGTTCATCCTCGACGTCTAGTGATGCTTTGTCAGGTCCTGTTCTAGGTATGTCAGGTGGAGGGTTTGGGGCGATGGCGGGCGAGGCGGGTCCGCAGTAGTGCGAGGTGCGAGCTCATCGCCGCTTTCGAGTCCTTGCGTCAGGTCACGGTCCAGACGCCGCTGCAGCCCGTGGCCGGCATGTGCTCATGCGAAGCTAGGGGTGCTGGGAGTGGACCCAGTGGATTGGTCGTCCCGACTGTCGGAGCCGACTCCGGTCCGCATGAGGACCGGCTTGTACTCCGAACAGCGTGAGGGACGCCGCGAGATCACTCTCGCGGGGTGGCACCAGGACTTTGCAGCCTGGTGTCTTCTCGGTTCAACGCTGCGCGCCCCAAACCCGAACGGGAATAGGGTCTTACCGCACCTCCACGAGCATTTATCGTCTCCCCGGTACCCTGGGTGACGTTTCCGATAGCCCGACGGCCGGCACGCATGATGTTGCGTGCCGCATTTCGCTGCCGGGCTATGTCCAGACCGCAATCGCGACAGGTGAACTTGCTGTCCAAGACGGTCACGCGTGAGTTTTGCGTGCCGCATCTCGAGCAGATCTGATGCACGGGTTCATCTGGTGCGAGAGTTATCAGGGTGGCTCCGTACCAAGGAGCCTTGTAGGAGAGTTGGCGCTTTACTTCTCCCAATGAGGCATCTGACAGGCGCCTGTTGAAAAGAGAATCGCTCTTGGTCCCCCGGCGCGGACGATTGGGTGCTGTCGTTCCCTGGGCGATCATGCCCCGGACGCTGATGCCCTCGATGGCAATGTGCGAGAAGCTGGACGTGAGACGCCTCGTGAACCTGTGAAGGTCTGTCGCTCGACGCTCGGCGATTTGGTGATGGATGCGCGCGAACTTGCTTGCCGCCTTCGCTCGCCGCGCTGACCCTTTGGCTGTCCGGGACAAGGCGCGCTGGGCCTTCACCAAGCGATCCATGGATTGATTCAGTCGCCGCGGATGCTCCACCACCGTGCTGCCAGGATCGTCTTGATGCAGCCGATCGGACAGGACGGCAAGGTATGTCGATCCGAGATCGACACCAACTAGCCCACCGGCGCGTTGGCGAGTGGTAGGTCGCTGTGGGAGCTCTTGCCGGACCTTGCACAGGACCGATGCGTTCCAACGGTTCCCGGTGCGTGACACCGTCACGGACTGGATCACTGCCCCATCCCGGGCGATGAGGCGCGCAAGGGGCTTTCCCGAGCCATGGAGCCGTACCTCGCCGAACTTGGGCAGGTTGAGCCTCCGATAGCCCACCAGGCGGATGGACGGACGCTTCGCGTCATGGTGCAGTCGGAAGGAGTCGCGACAACGGCCCTTCCTCCTGTAGCGGGGGTACCCTACCCTGGGCCCATTGCGATCCCCGCGGAAGGATGTGAGCCAGTTCCGCCAGGACGTATCCGCGTCGATGAAGCCCGACTGGAAACAGTAGTTGTTGACCTCTCGCCACCACGGGCAGGAGCCGTCCAAGTCGTGCCGACTGTCGCCTCTTTCAGCGACCCATGCCTTCTGGATGGCCGGCTTTGAAGGTATCGAGATCTTGACCCTCTTGCGGGCCTCCGGCTCGGAGATCCCGGACTCTACGAGGGCGCACACCTCAGCGCGCCACTGCTGGTGCGCCGCTTGTTTGATGCCCATCGCATGGTTGAAAGCCCACCGGGCCGCCCCGGCGTATCGAGCGAGGTTGATCAACTGGGCACTGGAGGGATCCAGGGCGAAGCGGTAGGCGCGCAAAACCTCTTGTGTCCCCATCGCCCCACCTCGATGCCCGGCTGTGCTTGAGACTGGATCATACTGCGCCTCGTCCTGGGCGAGGCCGCCTACAGCAGCAAGTTGCTCGGGGGAGCGTGCAGCAACAGTGTGCCTACGGGTGCAAGTTCATGCGGGCCGCAACGCTGGGCCTCTGTAGGCGGGGGTCAGCGTTGTGGTCGGTCAGCGTTGGGATCCGGGTACTCAATCGCACGGTCGGGCTTGTGGATCCGGACCATCTCCTCCTGAAGCGCTGTCCACGGGAAAGGGCTGGTCTGGTCTGCGGGGAGGAACTGAACCCCCCACTCTCGGAGGCCGGACATTGCCCGTACGTACGCAGGGTGCGCTCCCAGTTTGGGATTCGTCCACGGCACCACGAGTACGGGCACCCCTCCACCGACCGCCTCATTGATCACGGTGAGCGCCAATGTGTCTGCGATCCCGGCTGCGAGTTTCGTGATCGTATTGAACGATGCCGGCGCCACAGCGACCATGTGCGCGTGCGGCAACTCTCTCGCGTCATGCGGGTCCAAGTCCCAGCGCGCTGCCCGGCCTGAGTACTCATCGACCTCGTTGAGATCCAGGAATCGGCGTCCTACCGGGCTCAGGATGACGTAAGGATCCCATCCGTCGTTACCCAGTGCTGCCGCGAACCGAGGTAGGTCCTGGGTTGGACGTGCCCCACACCCGATGATGTGCACTACTGAATTCATGGTCGACCACCTTTGCTTCAGGGTGATCATGCCGCTGAGAATGTCCCGGGGCACGTCAGCGCGATATTGTCTTCCTATATTTCACCCATTCTGAGGACCGGCAGTCGGACCTGTCACCCAACCGTGCGGCAGACCCCGGGTGCCTGAGGTCGGGCTGCATCAGACGGGCGGAACGGCGGGTGAGGGTGAAGTGGCTCGCTCCCCAGCGGAGTGGATTCCCCCCCCAGATTCCCCCCAGGCCCTCGAAAGTGACCTTCTTGGTCGTTCGTGAATGTGAAGTTGATCAATGGAGTGGGCTACTGTCTATAGCCAGTCACGCTTCTTGAAGATGACATACAGGCTCACGCAGACCACTGCCATCAGCAGGATTGCGAAGGGGTAGCCGCCTGCCCACTTCAGCTCCGGCATGTCCTCGAAGTTCATGCCGTAAATGGTGCCGACCAGGGTGGGGGCGAAGAGGATGGCGGCCCAGGAGGAGATCTTCTTGAAGTCGTCGCCCTCGCGGCGCTGACCTGCGAGAATCGGCCGGACAGGCGCTCTGACCTGCGACGACCCGGCTTTCCGGCCCTTTCGCCGTACTGCCGATCGATGCGGCCGATCCTCCCCAGCCGCTCCCCAAGGGGCTTCATTCTCCCCAGACTCTCCCCAGCGGGGAGCGTTCGGAGACGACTTGGTGGTGCTCAGAGCGCGGCGGTCCGCGGTGGCGGGCTGGAGCGTGTCGTCCGGCTCGTACGGGTCCGGCGGTGCCTGCCTGTGTGCCAGTGCGGTGGGGGCCTGCCACGTTCCTGCTCCCCGACGAGAGCGTCGTTCGTTGGCCGCCCATGGTCACGCCAAGTCCGCCACGAGCAGGTCGAGCGTGGCTTCCTCGTGGAGGGCTATGCCGAGCGCGGCCATGGCTGGGGCGAGGCCCGGGTCCCAGTCCGCGGTGGTCGGTGGGCCGGTGAGCGGGTGCTGTGGGACGTTGCGGGCTTGGGTCTGAGCTGCGAGCTGTTCGTAGTCTTCGGCGCCCATCCGCCATGGCTCGGCGCGGTAGCGCTGGACCACGCGGTTGGCCAGAGCTATGCCCGGCCAGTCGAAGTCGCCGTGGTAGGCGAAGCGGCAGCCGGTGGCCGCGAGGGCGTCGAGGAGGGTGAGGACCACTGTCGCGGCACTCCCCGAGGTGCACACCAGAGGTTGTGAGCAGGCAGCGTCGGCTGCGGCCTCCACCACGCGTGGGTTCTCACAGATGCGGATGAGGGTGCCGGCCGACAGCGAGAGCCGCAGGGCGTGCAAGTCGCGCAGGGTTAGGTGGGTTTCCACGTGGTGGACCGCTCGTTCGTACAGGGAGCGTTCCCGCCAGCCTCCGCCGTCGGGGCGCAGGCCATAGGCGAGCACAGTGCTGGAGACCTCGTCCGGCGTGACGGATGCGAGCCGCCACAAGGCGCGGCGTCCGGCCGCGTCGTCGGGGAGCTCGCTGTCGTGGGCGAGGGCTATGCCCCGTTGGACGAGGCGAGCGAGCCAGGTCCCGTCGTCCAGGCCGTGGGCCGATCCGGTGGCTTCGGCGGCGAGGTCGCCCCGCCCCCAGGCGCTGGCCCGCCCGGGACCGAAGAGCAGGGTAAGGACGTGGACCGCCTGCTCGAGGGTACGAACCGCTGTTGCGGGTGTTACACCGTTGGGCACGCCCGTGCGGCGCAGCCCGTCGTACCATCGCCAGGCCCAATCCTCGTTGGTGAGTTGGCAGCCCTCCAGGGACGAGGCGAGTGAGGACCACACCTGATCGCGCCGTGCCTGGGCCTCCGTCCGAGCGGCGCGGCGGTCGGTGAGGGGCGGTCCGAGTTCCTGGAGGACGTCCCTGAGACCGAGGCCGGCGGCCGAGGACCGCAGCCGGGTGTCGAGTGAGTCGAGCTGCACCGTGGCGGTGGCTCCCGTGATCGGCTTACCGAGCAGGAGCGACAGGTCGTTCCTCTCCTGTACTGCCAGTCCTGACAGCCGCACCGAGCCGGTGGCCTGAAGCCCATTGCCCTCCAGGCGCTTGCGCGCTGATTCCCAGAGCCGAACGAGTCCCGGCCCGGCCAGCCAGTCATGTGTGGTGGCGGGGATCCGGCTCATACGGACACCAGGCGCCGGTGCCGGCCGTTCCAGGTGTAGTGCAAGGTGGCGACCCCGCGTGCGTGCGGGTCGCGGAGGCACTCGTAGATGTGCAGGGAGGGCACCTCGGGCCAATTGCCCATGAGTCTCTCGCTGGTGAGGACGAAGTCGAGGTCGAGGTCGACCAGGATGCGGCCGAGCCGGCCATGGGTGGGTTCGTCGACCTTGGCGAAGGCGTCGTCCAGGAGGATCAGCCGGGGAGCGTGCGGTGCGGACTCGCCGAGGGTCGTGAAGTGGGCGGCGGCTGCAGCGAAGAGCACGAGGTAGGAAAGCACGCGCTGTTCACCCTGGCTGAGTCCGGTGCGTCCGGTGAGCTTGCGTTTGCGGCCGGGGACGGCGTCCTCGACCACGAAGGTGTGGAAACGGAACCAGTCGCGGTAGTCCAACGCGGTGCGCAAGTGGGCGGCGTACCCGGCTGACGGATCGGTCCGGCGGGCGTCCTCGATCCGGCGCTGCAGCACCTCGCGCAGCTGCTCGCCCTGCTCACGGGTGCGCAGGCTCGAAGGACTGCGCAGTAGCTCGACGGCTGCCCGCACGTCGGCGTCGACGTCCTCGTCCAGCTTCCACTGCAGCTCCACGCCGAGCCCGTGTGAGGTCCGCACGGTCTTGAGCGTGTCGTTCAGTGCGGAGACGAGGTTGGCGGCGGTGACGACCTGCGTTGACAAGTGGTCGCCGAGTTCGCCAGTGAGGAAGCGCTGGAAGACCTCGCTCTCACGCTCGGTGAGCCGTCCGCGGGCTTCGGCGGCCCGATCAGCGATGCGTTCGCCGACGACGGCGACGTCATGCGGACCGTGGTCGTCGACCAGGCGGCAGATCTTGATCCCTGCGAGTTCCTCGAGTTGCGCGTCGTACCCGCCGGCCAACTGGTCGCGCAGTGCCGTGTGCCCGTTGAGGAGTGTGCTGTCAGAAACTTCCTTCCTCGAACGGTCGAGACCGCCCCGCACTGCATCGGCCAGCTCGCGCAGGGACCGGATGCGGACACGGACATCCGCGCCGGGGTCGTCCAACAGCAGTGTGGGTAGGGAGGAACGGTCGAGCCCGGCGCCACGGATTACCTCCGGACGACCGACCGCACTGCGTAGGGTGCTTCCGGCGGTGATGACGGCCGTCTGCTGTTCCAGCAACTCTTCGAGACTTCGCTTCTCGTCCTCCTCCGCGCGGACCCTCTGGTCGCGGAGGTCGTGGTGTCCCCGTTCGGCTCCCGGCAGCGCCTGGGCGGCGGCCGCGACGCGCTGCTTGGTCTCCTCTTCGCGGCTGAGGATCTCCTCTTCGGAGGAACCGATGGCTTCTTCACGGGTACGGAGGTCCTGCTGGGCCGAGCGCAGTTCGCCGAGTCGGAGTCCGTAGCTTTCCGCTGCCTCCAGGCGGTCGTGGCGGGCTCGTTCGTACCTCGTGTGACCCGCCCGGTGCCTGTCCAGCCCGTCGGCCACGCCGCAGATAGCCCGGCACATGCGTCCAATCCCGTCGAGCAGGGTTGCGAGGGCGGTTCGTACGCGATCCAGGGCGTCGGAGTCGGTGGGGAGGTCGTGGGCTGTTGCGGTTCCCTCTGCTTTGCTACGGGCGGCCACGGCCTCGGCACGTGCCTCCTCGGCCAGGCGTGCCGCCTTCGTCGCCTTGGCGGTCAAGTTCCGCAGGGCTTTCTCCCCGGAGTCGAGCTCGTGCCAGGCGCGGGTGAGTGACTGCGGCCGGGGGAAGTCGCGTTCTGCCGATGCCAGGTCCCGGCGGATGGTGTCGAGCCCGCCGAGTTGCCTGCGGTAGTCGGACAGCCGCTTCTCCGCTTCCGCCCACCGAACCTCCAGTTCGGCGATCTTCCGCCGTCGTGTCTCGGCTCGTACGGCGGCGCCCACGTACTCGGCACCGTCCTTGGAATGCCGGCCGCGGAGCGGGCCGAGGCGCCAGCTGCCGTCGTAGTACACCGCGCTGGTGGTGGCGACTTCCTGAGCTGGGGCGAGGGCGACGGCGGACAGGAGGTGTTGGACCCGTTCGCGTGCGATGCCGCCCTCCGGTTGCGCGGCGGGGCGCAGCGCGGCGGCCAGAGTCGAACCGTCCGGCAGTACGGCACCAGGCTGGAACAGGACGTCCCGCGTCAGGGGATCGAGGAGCGTTCCGTCCGAGGTCACCCAAGCGTCCAGAACCCCGCTCGCTTCGAGCGCTGCCTCCAGGCCTGCCCGGTCGGCGGAGGACAGGCCGTCAGCGAAGTCCACCAGCCGGTAGAAGGGCGCTCCGGTACTTGGATCGCGCTCGGCGGTGCGATGGTACGGGATGGGCGGCTCCGGATCGGTTCGCCGCTCCCACTCCTCCTTCTCCCTGGTCAGAAGGTCGCGTTCTTCGGTGAGTCGGGCTACGTGCAGCGCGAGGGTGTCCCGCTGTTGAGTCAGTTGCACACCGTACGGCTCCAGCACCGTCAGGGCGGTGCGCTTAGTCTGCCCGTCGATGTCGGGTGGCAGCACCCGCTCCGCGAAGGGGGCCTCCGGCGAGGTCTCACAGGCGACCGTCGCACGGACAGGATGCAAGGGAGGGCAGTCCGGGTCGGCCACGGCCCGGACGTGCTCCAGCCAAGCCTCCACCCGACGGAGGTAGCCACCGCTCTCCTCGGCTACCTTCTCCCGAAGGCCTTCGAGGCGGCCCGCAGCATCCTCCGCCTCCTCTTCAAGCCGTTCATGTTCGGCATCCGCAACAGCTGCCTGCCCCCGTGTCTCCACAACCTGTGCTACCAGGCCGACCACCTCTTGCACCGTCCGGGTCCGGTGCTTCACCACCGTGCCGGCGTCTTCCAGCTGTCCTCGCCAGGACCGCAGGGCGGATTCCGCCGCCGTGGCGTCCACGGCGATCACCCGTTGGTGCCGCACGATGTGGACTTCTGCGTCAGGCCCCGTGAGTTCCGCCGCCGAAGCTCCGGCCACATCCGTTCGGGGCAGGCCGACAGTCTCGCCGAGATGGCCTGTGGGGAGTCCCGCCTTCTCGGCCTGCACCACGAGCTCGCGATGATCCGTACCTAGTTCGCCAAGGCGTTCGCCCAGATGCTCGATGCCCTCGGCCAGGCGGTCTGCCGCACCCTCTTCCGCGTCGTGCGCCTTGGCGAGCGCGGCGAAGGACGTTCCGGCCGCTGTGCCCAGGGCGCCGACCGTGGTCCGGCGCTCGGACAACTCTTCCAAACTGCGGTATGCGCTACTCGCACGCAGGGCGTCGAGCTCGGTCCGGGCGGCTTGCTCCTCCTCGTGCAGCGCGCGTAGAAGTGCTTCAGCCTCGGCTTCCCGTGCCTTGAGGGCGCCTGTCTTCTTCGCAGCCTCTCCGGCCTGCAGGCGTCGCTGCGCCAGGGCGTCCAGTTCTCCGTCGACCTTCTTCGCAGTCCTGAGCAGTACTCCGGACAGGTAGCTGCGGTAGTCGCCTAGGAAGGTGCGAAGGGCCCGGTCGGTGCGCTCCAAGCGGCCGAGCTCCTCTCGAACGGCGTCGAGGTCGTGGAGGTTGCGTGCGACTTTCTCCACTACGTCGTCGTCGAGTCCTGGCAGCGTCTCGCTCAGGAGGGAGGCGAGTCCGCCGGACTCGATCCGGTCCCCGACGGTGGGACGTCGCAGCCGGTGGAGGAGCTGTGTGAGGTTGCGGTACCGCGTTGCGTCGGTGATGCCGAACAGTTCACGGGCGACCCGCGAGCGGTGGTGGACGGAACGGTCCGTGACGTTCTCCGCGCCGACAGCCTCTTTGAGGCGATCGACTGGCAGGGGCCTACCTGCCTCAACCAGGCGGAAGTCCTCGCCGACCCGCAGCGGGGTGACGAAGAAGACCGGCACGGCCTTCTTCGTCGACTTCGATGCCCGGATGGCCGCCCCAAGAGTGAGGTATCGGTCACCACCGTCGTCCGTCGTCATGTGGAACTCGACCCACAGGTATCCGAGGCGGTTCGTCTGCTCGAAGCCGTCCAGCATCAGCCAGACGAGGCTCGTTCGACCCGTACCCGTGGCGTCCAGAGCGCGGGAGTCGCCGTCCAGTAGGTACGGGAGCAACATCTCCAGGGCCTTGGACTTGCCTGCCCCGTTCTTGCCACGTAGCAGCAGTCGTCCGTCGCCGAAGTCGAATTCCTGTTCGTCGTACTGCCAGACGTTGAGGATGCCTGCGCGGTGCAGGCGGAAGCGCGTGCCGGCTGCAGTGGCGGATCGCTGAAGGGGGATGGGGCCGTTCGCGCCCGGGGTCATAGCGGCAGCTCCTGCTGTATGTCGATGCCGGGTGTCGCTCCGGCGGGCCGGCGTTCGGTGACGTGTGTGGCGTAGCGCGCAGCCGCGGCGAGGAGTACCCAGTCGGTGCCGGCGGCGCGGGCGCCCAGCACGTCGGTCACGGAGCGGCCCTCCGGGAGCGCGTCGTCGTACCCCTCGGGCAACCCCTGGCCCGTGGAACGGAGCGTGCTGTCGGGAGCCACCAGCCGCATCCGGCTCAGCAGGTCCAGAACTGCCTTCCGCAATGAGGAGGGATCCTCAAGGTAGTCGCGCTGCCAGTTGCCGCGCTGCCCGTACTCGGTGATGAGCTCGGCCAGCAGCTCATCCACCAGGCCGTCTGGAACGGCGACCCCGATGACGAGCCGCCCGCCAGTTGCCGGATGCCCTGGCTCGGCAGGCCGCAGCCGTTCCACTAGGCGCTCCACCAGGAGGAGCGAGGCTTGGGCGACGGTTCCGGTGCCGGGCAAGTGCAAGTCCGTCAGCTCCTCCTCAGGGTCCACCAGCGCCACGCCCTCGCCGCGAATCTCCGCCTCGAGTCCTAGAAGCTCGGAGAACGCCTGGGCCTCGCGGCGTTGCCTGGTCCGTAGCCAGTCCCTCTCGGCATCGGTCAGCTCATCCAGGTACACGACGGGCGTTTCCACGAGCATCCGGCGCACATAGGTGCGGGGACCGCCGAACCCGGGGTCGGCAGCCCGCCTCACCAGGTCCGTCCCGTCCAGGCTCTGCGTGAGCGGACCGGCAACGATGATCCGGGCGATCTCCCGGTCCACCGTGATCAGGGCCTCGCCGCCTTCCTCCTGCACGAGCGATCCCACACTGCCTTCGGTCTCCGTCAGGACACCCCAGTCGATCAACTGGCGAAGGGCGGCGACCAGAGTCCGCTTCTCCACGGCGCGGCCCGTTTCCTCTAGCTTGACACCTGCGTCGGCTGCTGCGGCCCGGATGTCAGCGACCAGTTGGGAAAGCAGTATCTGTTCCGGGGCGGTCACCAGCACGGAAAGCGCGAGCGCGAGACAGGAGTAAGTACGCGGGGTGAAGGCGGTACCGGTGGATCGCTCCAGCCGGTGCCCTGCGCCGACGCCCAATCCGGCCTTGAACAGTCTGGCGTACGAGGCGTCGACCAGGAGTCGGTAGCCGAGTACCTGCTGGAACCGCTTGCCCAACCAGTCGGCGTGGCGGCGTATCAAGGGGAACAAGTCTGCGTAGGGGCCGACCGACGTCACCAAAGGGTGGGCAAGTAGCAGCCGACCAGCGGCACGGCGTTCGGTGGCCAGGGCCACGTCGTGTGCCGAAGGAAGCGTCACGACACACTCACCTCGACCTCACGTCCGGCCGGGCCGGCTGCACGTCCGATATCCAGCTCCAGGTCACCCAGCACGAGGTCGCCGTCGGCGGAGTGCAGCACCGTCTCCGCACCGGAGGAACGACGTACGGTGAGTCGGATGCCGAGCTCGGCATCCTCGCTCTGTGCGGCCTCCAGGTCGAACTCCTGTGCCTCGTCCAGGTCTCCAACTCCAGTGCGCCGCAGCCGAGCGTTCCCCAGTGCTGTCGCCAGCAGTTCCAGTAGCAGTCCGAGGGCCGCCGAGGTGAGGCGTACGTCTGCGAAGCGACCCGCAGCGCTACGCAGTTCGTCTGCGGCCGCCCTTCTGGCCTCGGCCTGTGCACGGGCGACCTCCTGAAGGTGCCGCTTTTGCGCCGAGTGGTTCTCCATGGCCGAGGCCCGGCCTCGCTGCGCCCGACTGCCCCGCTCGCGTAGCGCCACCGGCACCTCGACCACCGGGCCGTTCCACCAACTGGTGTACGCGGGAACCGCCTCGTCAGAGGCCGACGGGATACCCAGGTGGCGGGCGCCGTAGAGGCCGAAGGCAGCGACCGCGATGTCGTGCGCTTCCTCCGGAGCTGCCTCGTCGAACCATCGGGCGAGCCGAAGGAGGTCCTTGCGCCTCGACATCTCCCCCGAGGCCGAGCGCAGCATCCGCTTGGCGTTGGCCAGCAAGGACTGAAGCGCGCGCATGGTGGCATCACGCAGCTGATCGACCTGGCTTCCCTGCCCGTCAACGTCGGTGAACCAGCCGCGGAGCCCCTCCCAATCGGCCTTCTCCCGGCCCCGGCTGCGCTGCACCCGGACCTCGGGCTGGCCGCCGGCCCCCGGAACCCCTGACAAACCGCGGGCGTGGGCGTCGAGGCGCTCCAGGAGGCCAGGGAGGTGCGGCCACAGAAGGTCGAGGATCGACGCGATTCGAGGGGCGCGGAAGGCCACGTCCTCCCTGATCGCCTCGACGTAGTCGAGCAGCAGTTCCTTGAAGCCCTGGTACTCGGCGCTGTCCAGGTCGTAGCGCGCCAGGACCTGACCGAGGTAGGCATAGAAGTCCCGCACGGAGTCCGCGAACTCGGTGAACTGAACGAACAGCGTGCTGACTCGCTCCAATGCGTTCTGCGGCTCTACCCCTCCGGGCTTTTGGACCAGCTCGCTCAGTTCGCGTAGTCCGCGCTCTACCAGCGCCAGCAGCTCGCTGCTCACCTCGCGGGCGGCGTCCGCCCCGGCCAGGACCTCGTCGGCGTCCCGCTGGATCCGCTCGCCCAGCTTCGACAGCTGGTAGCGGGACCGGGACCGCTGGTACTCGGTGATGCTCGACGCTTTCACCGAGTGACTGCTCCGTAGCAAGGCGCCCCAGTGCACCAGCCGCTCCAGCCGGGCGGTGAGTGTCTCTGCGTCCAGCGTGATCGTCGACCCACTGGACTCCGCCAGTTTCGTCAGCACGTCCGGCACCGCGAGGTCGGCAAGGAGGGTGCCGCAGAAGACCCGCATGATGGCTACGTACTCCAGCCGCTCTGGCGCACTGAGGTACGCGTATGCGTTCAGTCGCTGCCACGTATTGTCACGGTCGGTCTCTGATGATGAATCCCGCGCTTGCTCCCCCATGGCATTGAGACTACGCAGCGATAGTGGCGGTTTGCGGGGGTTCGGAGATGTTCTGTAGGGAGACACGCTGCGCAGAGTGGGGGATGCGACTCCAGCAGGCCGGTTGAGATCAGCGACGCACCCGCGCGCTGGGGGTGGGCGAGGTCATCTGCTGCTCGGTGGTGTAGGCCACGGGGTTGCACCGAGCGAAGCGTCGAGTACGTCTCCCAGGCGTAGCCAGGCTGTGGGCCCCGAGTAGGAGGCGGGACTCGAGGCGAAGCGGGCCCACGCGTCGTGATCGTCACCCAGGGTCCCGATCACGACCGCGGTGACGGCCTTGTGCGCGGACCTGAAGCGAGACTCTCCCCCGATCGTGAGAACGCTCCATGCGGGCAGTGCGCGAATCAGCTCTGCATCACAGGCCGGCAGGTCTAGTACTTCCCGAGTCCAGGCCTCTCGATGATTGGGGGAGCCACCGAGCCTGCCCCGGAGATCGATGGTGATGTTGAGCAGGGCGGTCCGGGGCTCCGAGTGGCGGGCCAGCACATCGGCGAAGGTGGGCTTTGACCGATGAGTCCGTGATGCGAAGGCGAGTAGCGTCTTCTCGATCAGATCGTCGTCTCCTGCGTGTCGCGTCAGATAGCTGTTCAGCACCTCGTCCGCTGCGCCGGCGAGATCTCGTACGGTGACGCTGCTCGGATCTCCGAGCGCGGACTTGCGGGTGGCTGTAGAAGGGTCGCCGATGATGCGCTCGATGGCCGAGCGCAGCTCCGAGAGCTCCCGCTCCCTTTTCAAGGCGGCATGGCCGTGGGTTCGCAGGTGTGTGTACGGGTCCGGGCGCGAGGCCTTGAGGATGGCACGCACTCGGGTCGCCACCTCGTCCGACACGGTAGGCAAGTGCAACAGCGTGGAGTGCACCCAGCGGAGGTCCGTAGGGCTTCCGTACTTCGCTTCCTCGTCGAGTTCCCACAGCATCAGGGCCGTGACGCCCGCCTCGGCGAAGCGCTGTCCCAGTGTGTGCAGCAGATCGTTCGACGAGCGCCAGGTGTGTGGTTCGCCGTAGCGGCTGCCGGCCTCGGTCGGGTTGAGGATGTGCCGCCAGCTGCCCTTCGCCGCACCCTCTACCCAGGAACTTGCGGCATGCACCCCGTACCGGCGAAAGAGCGGCCTGCCAGAGAAGTAGTTTTCGAGGTCCCGCCCACTCTCGGCTGTCAGCGTGGCGAGATCGTCGGCGAAATGAGCACGCACCTCTTCCTCCGAAGTGCCGTCCCGCAGCCTCTGGCATACACGCGTGACCAGGACTCGGTTACGGAACTGTGCGAGGTCATCGGCCGCGATCTCCTCCAAGAGGTCCGGCTCGACATCCCAAGGCAGGGTGCCGAGGAGATGCATCCGGATCACATAGTCGGCAGGCGAGCCGTGGGCCCAGTCGAGGAGTTGCCGATGGCGTGACGTGTGGTGGGACACCACTCCTCCCCACATCGTCTCCCACGCCCTCCGCGCGGCGTCGAAGGCGTCGTACGAGGAGTCCGCCCCCTCTTGCTCGCCGATCTCTTCCAGGCTGGGGAACACCGGCAGTAGATCGAGGGCGGCAGCGAACACATCCTCGTGGAGGTCCGGCTGCCGCAGGACCACCTGAGCATTTCCCGGTTCCTTGAGTAGTGCCGGTGTCATGGGTTGGTTGTCCGGCCCTCGGCGCCGCAGCTCGGACACGATCCCTCGGGCCACCAACTCTGTGCAGGTTGCATGACCGAGACGGCTGAGCTGGGGGACGGAACAACGGCGGAGTGCCTCTTTGCGCTGCTCTTCGGTGCACGAGTTGTGAGAGATGGCAGTTGAAGCGAGTTCCAGTGAAGGCCCGAGGTGGTACTGATCCTCTCGGACCTGGTCCATGTCGCGGTCGATGGCGGCCTGCAGCAACCACTGGGGGGCAGCCTCCCTGAGAGACCCACGCAGCAGTGCCAACATCAAGTCGTCGCGTGCCATGCCCTCCGGCATTGTGCGTACACGCTCAACGGTCGCACGAGTCGGAGGCGAATCGGGACCGGCCACAGAGACGACGGCACGAAGAAACTCAACAGGAAGCCCCGAACGCGGCTCAGTCCCACTCAATGCATCCCCCATCAGGTTCGCGAACTCTCTGCCCATCGTGTCGGACGGGTCCGACAAGCGAGGCTGTAGTCGGCAACAGCCAGTCGCGCTACTGAAGATGACGTATGGGCGAGAGTGATCTCGCACCAATTTCGCAAGGTCATGCTTCAGGTGTCCGAATCAGCTGTCTGTGGTACGAGCACGGTGACAATCTTGGCTGAGATCCATCTGCCTGAAGCGATCTGCGTCTCCCCGACACTGACAGGGTGGAGCAGCATCTGCGTCGCCGCCAGTACGGCCAGTACGGCGCTGCGGACACCAATGGCCGGCGCCAGGCTCTGGTAGAGATTCAACAGTTTGGCCGCTTCCCTGGCCAGAATTCTTCCTTCGAACCAGTCCTCGTCGTTGCGTGCCTGCTTGATGCCGCTGAGGACGCCGAGGACATCCTCGGGGTTCCAGCTGTCAGCCGTCGACAGCCACATGATCAGCTGCGCGAGCGGGTCATCGGCAGCGACCTCGAAGGGCTGCGGGTTCACGCACTGGGCAGACACTTCACGACGGGGTTCCGGAAGGCTTTCTTCCAGCTCCACCAAGCTGGTCTCGATCGGATGCAGGTTCAACACGTTGTAGAAGAGCGTTCGGGTCATCGCCGCGAGGCCGAGGCCTTGCACCTCGCCGAAGGGCTTGATCTCCCAGCCTGGCTCGTCAACCGCCCGCAGGGCATGTCCTTCGAACTGGTTGAGGGCATGGGTGCTCAGGTTGGCCCGCGGTGCCTGCGGGTTCTTCTGTGCAGCTTCTGCCGCGCCTCGAGTCACCCGCCACACGAGGTTGTAGACCTCCCCCAGGGGACGGCATTCAGTTACCTTGCCCATCGCTGTCCTGAGCCGTGCCACGTGATTGTCCGGTACTGCCGGCAGCCGTACTTCCTCAAGTCGGTGGCCGAAGTAGCGCAACCCTTCCGCAACCAGCAGCTCGTGGGCAACCGCCAGAAGCTCGCCCTGCTCGTCCGCCGTCATGCCCGTCGGAGCCAGCGCAGCGGCGAGATGCTCGTCGAGCCCCTCCACGGCCTTGGCCATACTCGTTCCGATGGGCGCGAAGTAGCGAGCCGCTGTGGGATAGAACTCGTGCGTCAGCTTGGGCTGGGGAATTGCGCCGCCGACGTCACCCCCAGCCTCACGCACAGCATCCTCGAAGGAAGCCGGCTCCCACACCACCGCACTTGCGGGGGTCGACGGATGGATAGCGATGACGGATGCTCGCACCAACGACCCGAGGAGCTCGGAGATCTCTTCGCTGTTTGGGTGCAGCGGTACTGGCCAAGAGCCCACACTCCTGAACGGATCCGATGCGGGCGCGTATCGCAGGAGCGCGAAAGCCCCGATCATCTCCCGGATCCCGGCCGTCGGCAGCTCCTGCGAAACGGAAGGAAACACGACGGGATACTCGGCGACCATCTCGTCCAACTGCTGCTGATGCCACCGGGACCGAGCCTCAGCAATGACCCGTTTAGCCGTCTCCGCCTCCTTTTGCTTCTCCCGCCTGGCCTTGCGCGCCGGATTCAGCACCACCTGCACTGCCGCCAGCAAAGACTCCTTGCAGTCGACGCAGTCCTGCTCCTCGCCGTCGCACAACTGCTGAAAAGCAGTGCGCGAAGTAAGGCTCAGCGGCCCTCCACACTTCACGCAGGCCACTCCCTCCACCACGGCCCGCACCCCGGCGGCGGCGACGGCATAGATCTGCCGACCCCAACCACATGTGTCGATCTGAGCCGTCTTCTCACACCACACCGCCGTCCCGAGCTCAGGGTGGAACCCGGCCAGGGCCCAGTAGCGCTCTCCAATGGAAACAAGCTCAGCATCAGCACCCGCCACCGGCACCAAGGTGGGGATGAGGGCAGTATGCGCGTCGGAGTTCGAGCGCACGTCGGGGGAATCAGTCACAACGATCAGCCTATGCAGCCGTGGCTCGGCCAGCCTCCGGATCAGCCGCCCAAGCCGGGCTCCGCCGACATCTGTGACCGACTGCTGGGGAGCCGGCACACCGCAACGTCCACGCAGTTGTACTGCTTCTTCCGATGGATGACCTGCGGCGTTCGCCGGTGCCTAGCTGATCAAGGATGTGGATCTGCTGGCTACAGCCAGTCGCGCTTCTTGAAGATGAGGTACAGGCTCGTGCAGACCACCGCCATCAGCAGGATCGCGAAGGGGTAGCCGCCCACCCAGTGCAGTTCTGGCATCACCTCGAAGTTCATGCCGTAGATCGTGCCGACGAGGGTGGGTGCGAACAGGATGGCGGCCCACGAGGAGATCTTCTTGATCTCCTCGTTCTGTTCGAAGCCGGCCTCCGCCAGGGCACGCATTTCCGCGTTCTGTTGCTGGGAGACCAGGGTGGCGTTCACCGTCAGGATTTCCGTGAGGGCCTGGCGGAAGCCGTCGACGCGTTCGCTGGTGTGCGTGACGTGGTCCGCCACGTCGCGGAGGTAGCGCTGGAGTTCCTCGTCCGTGCCGTACTTCGCGAAGCCGGCCATCAGGCCGTGGAGCATGCCGACCAGGGGGCGGGTGGCGCGCTGGAACTCGACCATTTCGCGGGAGAGTTCGTAGATGCGGCGGGATACCGCCGGGTCGCCGCGGAAGACTTCCGTTTCGATCTCGTCGATGTCGGTCTGGACGCCCTCGACGACGGGGGCGTAGCCGTCGACCACCGCGTCGAGGATCGCGTACAGGGCGGCCTCGGGGCCCAGGGAGAGGAGTTCCGGGGTCTCCTCCATGCGGTGGCGGACGGTGGAGAGGTCCGGGGCGCCGCCGTGGCGGACCGTGATCAGGAAGTCCGGGCCGACGAAGACGTGAAGTTCGCCGAATTCGACCTCCTCCTGGGCGTCGAGGTAGCGGGCTGCGCGCAACACGACGAAGAGGGTGTCGCCGTAGCGCTCCAGCTTGGGGCGCTGGTGGGCTTCCAGCGCGTCCTCGACGGCGAGTTCGTGGAGGTTGAACTCGGCGGCAAGGGAGTGGAGTTCGGGTTCGGTCGGACGGTGCAGGCCGATCCAGGCCATGCCGTCGGGTTCCTCGCGCAGCCGGCGGAAGGTGTCGGCCAGGGTGGTGGGGGAGGCGATGCGGAGGCCGTCGCGGTAGACGGCCGAATCGATCACGCTGCGGTGGTTCGGGGGAGCGGACGCGGGCGCCCCCGGTGGGGGCGCGGGCGGGGAGGCGGGGCGGCGCCGGCCCGTCCGCTTCGCGGCGGACGGCGAGGGGCGACGGTCTGGGCGCTCCGACATCGCAGTTCTGCTCCCGGGCGGACGTGTGTGGTTCTGGGTTTGAGGGCAATGGGCAGGATATCGGGTGAAAGGGGGAGGGGGTGGGGGTGGGGTGGGGAGTTGCGGACAGTGGGTGTCCGCAAGGGGGGTTAGTTTGCAGTCATGGCCTCCAGGACAGCACTTCCCGTACTCGGCACCCGCGCTCTGAACCGTGCCACGCTCGCCCGCCAGTTGCTGCTGAGCCGCGCCGAGATGTCCGCGCGTGACGCCGTCGCGCACCTCGTCGGGTTGCAGGCGCAGAACGTGAAGCCCCCGTACTTCCAGCTCCATGCCCGCCTCGCCGGGTTCCGGCCCGCCGAGCTGGCCGGGCTCATGGAGTCCCGCGAAGTGGTCCGCATGGTCACCATGCGCTCCACCATCCACACCCACACGGCGGACGATGCCCTGACCCTGCGCCCACTGGTCCAGCCCGCCCGGGACCGGGAGGTCAACTACTTCCGGAAGGGGTTGGTGGGGGTGGACCTGGACCGGCTGGCGGCACGGGCCCGTGCGTTCGTCGAGAGCGAGCCCCGCACCATGGCCGAGATCCGGGAGGAGCTGCTCAAGGAGTGGCCGGACGCCGACCCGCAGTCCCTGTCCGTCGCCGCCCGCTGCAGGCTGCCGCTGGTCCAGGTCACGCCGCGGGGGGTGTGGGGACGCGCGGGACAGGTCCGGCTGACCACGGTGGAGAACTGGCTCGGGCGGCCCGCCTCCGCGTCCTCCGCGTCGCAGGCCGTGGACGACGTCGTGCTGCGCTACCTCGCCGCCTTCGGGCCGGCCTCCGTCAAGGACATGCAGACCTGGGCCGGGCTGACCCGGCTGCGCGAGGCCTTCGAGCGGTTGCGGGACGGACTGGTCGTGTTCCGGGACGAGAACGGCGTCGAGTTGTTCGATCTGCCCGACGCGCCCCGGCCCGATGAGGACACGCCGGCTCCGCCCCGCTTCCTCCCCGAGTTCGACAACCTGCTCCTCTCGCACGCCGACCGCGGTCGAGTGATCACCCCTGAGGGGAAGGGGCGCTCCTGGACCGGCAATCAGGCCCACTGCGTGCTGCTCGTCGACGGGTTCCTCGCCGGACTCTGGAAGCTGGACGAGGGGCTGCTCACCGTCGAGCTGTTCGACGAGAAGCCGTCCAAGGCGCGGCGGGCGGAGATCGTCGCCGAGGGGGAGTCCGTGATCGAGGAGATGGTCGACGGGAGTGGGTCCGGCGTGCGGTTCGCGTCAATCCGGGGCTGACGGGGGCCTGGTGGCGATTCCCCCGTACGCGGCACGATGCCTGCCATGACGGCCGTCATTCGTTATCAATGGCAGCTGAGTGGTTCATGTCGTTGTCCCGTATACGCAGGAGAGAGCAATGCGGATTCCGATGACCGTCGCGGACTTCCTCGACCGGGCCGAACTGGGGTTCTCCTCCAGCCCGGGCGTGGTCGACGAGCCCGACCAGCCCGCCCCGCCGGTGCCCGTGTCGACGTACGGGCAGCTGGGTGACCGGGTCCGGGCCTGGCAGGCGGGGTTCGACCGGCTCGGTGTCGGGGAGGGCGAGCGGGTGGCCGTGGTCAGCCACAACTCGTCACGGCTGCTGGAGCTGCTGTTCGCGGTGCCGATGAGCGGCCGGATCTGCGTGCCGGTCAACTTCCGCCTCAAGCCCGAAGAGATCGAGTACGTGGTGCGGCAGAGCGGGGCCTCCGTACTGCTGGTCGACCCGGAGTTGGACGAGGCGCTCGCCGGCGTCACGGCGCGCCACCGGTTCGTACTCGGCGCGCAGACCGAGAGCGAGCTGATGCGCTTCGGCGTCGAACCGCGCCCCTGGTCGAGGCCGGACGAGGACGCCACCGCGACGATCAACTACACCTCGGGCACCACCGCCCGACCCAAGGGCGTACAGCTCACCCACCGCAACATCTGGGTCAACGGTCTGACCTTCGGGCTGCACACCCGCGTGTGGGAGCGCGACGTGTACATGCACACGCTGCCGATGTTCCACTGCAACGGCTGGGGAATGCCGTACGTGATGGCCGGCCTCGGCGTGAAGCAGGTCGTGCTGCGCAAGGTCGACGGCGCCGAAATCCTCCGTCGGGTGGAGGAGCACGGCGTCACGCTCATGTGCGGCGCACCGGCGGTCTGGAACGCGGTGCTCGACGCGGCGGCCGGCTGGGAGGGCGAGATCCCGGGCCGTGACCGCGTACGGATCGTCTGTGCGGGGGCACCGCCGCCGAGCAAGATGATCCAGCGGGTGGACGAGGTGCTGGGCTGGGAGTTCACGCAGATCTACGGGCTGACCGAGACCTCCCCGCTGCTCACCTTCAACCGCGCCCGGCCGTCCGACGCGGACCTGCCGGCGGAGGAGCGGGCGCACAAGCTGTCCCGCGCGGGACTGCCCGCGCTCGGGGTCAAGCTGAAGGTGTCGGAAGGCGGCGAGGTCCTGGCCCGCTCGAACGTCGTGCTCGACGGGTACTGGGACAAGCCCGAGGAGACCTCGGCGGCCCTGGAGGGAGGCTGGTTCCACACGGGCGACGGCGGCACGGTCGACGACGAGGACGGGCACCTGACGATCTCCGACCGGAAGAAGGACGTGATCATCACCGGTGGCGAGAACGTCTCGTCGATCGAGGTGGAGGACACGATCTTCAGCCACCCGGCGGTAGCCGAGGTCGCCGTCATCGGGGTGCCGCACGAGAAGTGGGGCGAGACGATCAAGGCCCTGGTGGTCCTCGCCGAGGGCGCGACGGCGGACGAGGCCGAGATCATCGCGCACTGCAAGCAGCGGATGGCCGGCTACAAGGCGCCGACCTCGGTCGAGTTCCGCGCCGCCATCCCGCGCACGGCCACCGGAAAGATCCAGAAGTTCAAGCTTCGGGAGCCGTACTGGGCCGGCCTCGACCGCGGGATCAACTGAGGGGCGGGTCGCGAGTCGGGCGTGGGTCGGGAGCCGGGCCGTGGGTCGGGAGCCGTTGTCGGCCCTCGGACGGTCCCCGTCGGCCGCCCGGCCGGCTCTCGGCCGTCGCTTCGCCGCGTGGAGCTCACCGCGGCCGACCCGGTCGGCCTGCGGTGATGCGCCACGGGCAGGGCGGGTCAGGCCGGCAGGTGAGCCTCGATCGCGGCGATGACCTCGGGGGCCTCGGGCTCGGTGCGCGGGCGGAAGCGAGCCACGACCTCACCGGCGGGGGAGATCAGGAACTTCTCGAAGTTCCACTGGATGTCGCCCGCCTCGCCGTCCGCGTCCGCGACCTTCACGAGCTCCTGGTAGAGGGGGTGCCGGTTCTCACCGTTGACCTCGGACTTCTCCAGCATCGGGAAGGTGACGCCGAAGCCGGCCGCGCAGAACGTCTGGATGTCCTCCGCGTTGCCGGGCTCCTGCTCGTTGAACTGGTTGCAGGGCACGCCGATGACGGTGAAGCCCTTCGCCTCGTACTTGAACTGCAGGCGGGCCAGTCCGGAGTACTGCGGGGTGAGCCCGCACTGCGAGGCGGTGTTCACCAGCAGGATCGCCTTGCCCTTGTGGGCCCCCAGGGTGGTGGGCTCGTCGCTCAGGGTGGTCAGCGGGATGTCGTACAGGCTCATCGGGTTCTCCTCGGCAGGAAGGAACGACTCAAAGGGATCGACGCGATCGACGTGATCAAGGTGATCAAGGTGATCGACGTGATCGACGTGATCGACGTGATCAAGGGGAAAGGCTAAGCTCCCGCGCCGATCAGCTCGTCCGCCGGGTCGTTCACCGGCTGCGGCATGCCCGTGAGGTCCATCACGAACAGCGGTATCCCCAGATCGTCGGCCCGGGCCCGGGCCGCCTCCGTATAGCCGGCGAGCGCGAAGTAGACGCTGGTCGCGGACGCCGTGAGTCCGTTCAGCCATACGCACTCCACCGCTCGCAGCCCGGCCGGAGCGGTGGTCGGGTCCACCTGGGCGACCAGGCCCGGAGCCCGCAGGTCCACGGCCGCCGAGGGAATCGGGCGCCCGTCGGGCTGTCGTACGTCCTGGAAGCCCAGCCAGCGCAGGTACAGCGCGGCCGTGGCCACCGCGTCCCGGGCCGTACGGATGGTCACCGGGCGGAAAGCGGGGCGCGGCACCGGCACCGGCACCGGCTGGGGGACGGTGTGGGGCGGCGGCGATGCCTGATCCGATGCCTGCTCCGACGACGGTGGCGCGTCCGGGGCCGACGGCCGCTGCCCGGCGGCGGCTCCGCCGCCTACCGGGCCCGCGCCCGGGTCCGTGGACGCGTCCGAGGATGCGTCCGAGGGCGCCGCCCCCGCCCCGCCCTCCGCACTCCCGCCGCGCGCGTCCGGCCGCCGGGCCGGTGCCACGCCGCCCACCGGGTGCACCGGCAGCCGCACCACCGTGCCGCACGAACCGCACCCCAGCTCCGGATGCGGCCACTCGCTCTCCCTGCCGCAGGACTCGCACCGCACCGCCACCCAGCTGTCCGACCAGGTGCGGTGCGTCAGCGGCAGCGGTGGCGCCGACAGGTCCAGCGGCGGGTGGACCGGGCTCCCGCAGGCGCAGGGGAAGACCGGGGCGGTGTAGCCGTTCTCGCGCAGGCACGCCGGGCAGCGCACCGGTACCGCTTCCGCCATGAGACCTGGACCCCCTCCGTCGCTGTGCGTAGGTCCATGCTCCACCACCGGCGACCGCCGGGGCGAGTGACGGGCCATTTCCGGTCGACGGCTCGGTCATTTGTGTAAGTCACCGAGCGAGACGCGGCTTTTGGTGGCATCCGTGCCGCCCCGCCGCCTTGACGTGGGAGGACCCGCCGCTTAGCTTGTTCCGTATAGCAGAACAAAACTTCCGGATGACGGAAAAGCCTGACCGCCACACCCGCAGGAGAACCTGATGCCTCGTATGACAGCCGCCGCTGCTGCAGTTGAGATCCTCAAGCTTGAGGGTGTCGAACAAGCGTTCGGCGTGCCCGGTGCTGCGATCAACCCGTTCTACCGCGAGCTGAAGAACGTGGGCGGGATCGCCCACACCCTGGCCCGTCACGTCGAGGGTGCCTCGCACATGGCCGAGGGTTACACCCGCGCCAAGGCCGGCAACATCGGCGTCTGCATCGGTACCTCGGGCCCGGCCGGCACCGACATGATCACCGGCCTGTACTCCGCCATCGCGGACTCGATCCCGATCCTCTGCATCACCGGTCAGGCTCCGGTCTCGAAGCTCCACAAGGAGGACTTCCAGGCCGTCGACATCGCGTCGATCGCCAAGCCCGTCACCAAGGCCGCCACGACGGTCCTCGAGGCCGCGCAGGTCCCCGGTGTCTTCCAGCAGGCGTTCCACCTGATGCGCTCCGGCCGTCCGGGCCCGGTCCTCATCGACCTGCCGATCGACGTCCAGCTGACCGAGATCGAGTTCGACCCCGAGACCTACACCCCGCTGCCGGTCTACAAGCCGCAGGCCAGCCGCGCCCAGGCCGAGAAGGCCCTCGGGTTCCTCCTCGAGGCCGAGCGTCCGCTGATCGTCGCCGGTGGCGGCATCATCAACGCCGACGCCTCCGACCTGCTGGTCGAGTTCGCCGAGCTGACCGGCATCCCGGTCATCTCCACCCTGATGGGCTGGGGCACCATCCCGGACGACCACGAGCTGGCCGCCGGCATGGTCGGTGTGCAGACCGCCCACCGCTACGGTAACGCGACCTTCCTCGAGTCGGACACCGTCATCGGTATCGGTAACCGCTGGGCAAACCGTCACACCGGTTACAACCTGGACGCCTACACCAAGGGCCGCAAGTTCGTCCACGTCGACATCGAGCCCACCCAGCTCGGCAAGATCTTCGCCCCGGACTTCGGCATCGCCTCCGACGCCAAGGTCGCCCTGGAGCTCTTCATCGAGGTCGCGAAGGAGTGGAAGGCCGAGGGCAAGCTCCCGGACTTCTCCGCCTGGGCCGCCTCCGCGCAGGAGCGCAAGGCCACCCTGCAGCGCCGTACGCACTTCGAGAACATCCCCATGAAGCCGCAGCGCGTCTACGAGGAGATGAACAAGGCGTTCGGCCCGGAGACCCGCTACGTCACCACCATCGGTCTCTCCCAGATCGCGGCCGCGCAGTTCCTGCACGTCTACAAGCCGCGCCACTGGGTCAACTGCGGCCAGGCCGGCCCGCTCGGCTGGACCATCCCGGCCGCCATCGGTGCCGCCACCGCGCAGCCCGAGACCCCCGTCGTCGCCCTCTCCGGTGACTACGACTTCCAGTTCATGATCGAGGAGCTGGCGGTCGCCGCCCAGCACAAGGTCCCCTACGTCCACGTCCTCGTGAACAACGCCTACCTGGGTCTGATCCGCCAGGCGCAGGGCGGCCTCGGCATCAACTTCGAGGTCAACCTCGAGTTCGAGAACATCAACACCCCGGAGCTCGGCGTCTACGGCGTCGACCACGTCAAGGTCGCCGAGGGCCTGGGCGTCAAGGCCATCCGCGTCACCGACCCGGACAAGCTGGGCGAGGCCTTCGAGGAGGCCAAGAAGCTGGCGCAGGAGTTCCAGGTTCCGGTCGTCGTCGAGGCCATCCTCGAGCGCGTCACCAACATCGCGATGAGCAAGACGGTCGACATGAGCGACGTCACCGAGTTCGAAGAGCTCGCGACCGAGCCGGGCCACGCCCCGACCGCGATCAAGCCCATCCAGGCCTGATCCCCCCCCCCGCAGCACCAGCAGTAGCCGGCGGCCCCCGCTCCTCCTTCCCGGGAGGGGCGGGGGCCGCTCTGCGTTCCGTGGGGCGGGACGCCCGTGTCCCAGGCAGGAAAAGGGGGCCATGGCTCGGTCGAAAGGCCGAGCCATGGCCCCCGTCATGTTCAGTAGGTCAGATACCACACCTGGTCGGCGAAGTCCTTGCAGTGGTACTGGAAGGGGTTCGTGCCGTTGTTCGTGCCCTGAGAGACGAGGCACTTGCCGTTGTTGGTGTTCATCAGCCGGAATGTCGTGCCGTTGTCGTACCAGCCCGTATACCACTTCTGGTCGGCGAAGTTCGCGCAGTTGTACTGGAACGGAATGGTGCCGTTCTCGCCGCCCTGCAGCACGAGGCACTTACCGCTGTTGAGGTTCCTCAGTTGGTAGGGGCCGTAGACCGCGTCGGCGGCGGCCGGGGCCACTGCCGAGCCGGCCAGGTCCTGCTTTGTGACAACTGACTCCGAGCCCTCGCTGAACTGCGCCGGGGCGGGGTGGGAGCCGCTGAAGCGGTGCCCGTGAACGCGGTGCGCGTTTGCGCGTCGTCCCCGCGAACTTGCCGACGCCGAAGAAGAGCGGGCGCGCGACGGGGGCCGCCGAAACGGGGCCGAAACAGACGTCGTCCCGGCGCCGGTCCGCCGCCTGGTCCTGTACGGCTCGTCCGTTCGGGCCTCCGTCACGTGCGTCGGCCGTCACCGCCCGCGCCGGGGTGGCCCTGCCGAGGACACTGGCCGGGGTCCTGCCGCTGCCGTGGCAGGCAGATGGCGAGAGCGGGGTGGCCGGGGTTGGCGCGGGCTCTTACGGGCGGGCAGGACGGACACGGCGGAGACAGCGGCGACGGCGGCGACAGGCGGTCCGTCGGGACCGAGGCCGCCGCGGGCGATGTCGAGCGCGGGGGCTACCGGCAGGAGCTGAAGCGCACCCTGGGTCCGTTCCAGGTGTTCGCGATCTCGTTCGCCTTCATCTCGGTGGCGGTCGGTGTCTTCGGGACGTACGACGACGTCCTCCGGAACGCGGGACCGGTGGGGATCTGGCTGTGGCTGATCGCCGCCGCGGGGCAGACCCTGGTGGCGCTGGTGGTGGCCCAGTTCGCGGCCCGCATCGCGCTCAGCGGCTCCTCCTACCAGTGGGCCTCGCGGCTGGCCGACCCGCGAACCGGGTGGTGGTTCGGCTGGCTGACCTTCTGCTTCCTGTCCATCGCCGTCCTCGCGGTCGACAACGCGCTGGCGAGCCAGGCCTTCATGCCGCTCGTCGGTATGGCGCAGGACGAGGGCACCGCGCGGGTGATCACGCTGGTGGTGCTGCTCGTCCAGGCCGTCGTCGCCATCGCCTCGACGCGCCTGGTCGGCTGGATCAACTCGGCGGCGGTGGGGCTGGAGGTGGCGCTCGTCGTAGTGGTGGCGATCGCCCTCCTCGTCGTCGTGCTGGTGACGGGCGACGGCGAGGCGGCCAACCTCACCTCGCGCGGCGTCACCGCGGACGCGCCCGACTACTTCGCCGTCGGCGGCGGGCTGATGGCGGCGATGATCATGGGTCTCGCCACGCTCGTCGGCTTCGATTCCGCCGCCAACCTGGCAGAGGAGGCCAAGGACCCCCACCGCGTCGTTCCGCGGGCGATCGTGGGGTCGGTCGTCGCCGCGGGGATCCTCGGGATGCTCTTCCTGATCGCGCTCACCGTCGCCATCGAAGACGTGGCGCGTATCAGCGCCGACGGGTCGCCGGTCGCGGCGATCATGCGCGAACGGCTCGGTCCGGTCGCCGAGAAGGTGCTCCTCGTCGCGGTCTCGTTCGCGTTCTTCGGCGCCGGGATCGTCACGATGGTCTCCTGGTCCCGGCTGATCTACGCGATGTCGCGCGACGCACGCTTCCCCGGGCACCAGGTGATGCGGAAGGTCGACCCCCGCACCCGGACGCCGGTCCCGGCGACGCTGCTGATCCTCGCGCTCGGGTGCGTCCTGATGGTCGCACTGCCCGGCCAGGCCCTGCTGGAGCTGATCACCGCGTCGACGATCCTGCCGGCCCTGATCTACGGCGCGATCATCGTCCTCTACCTGGCCGTGCGCGGGCGCCTGGGCCGCCAGGAGGGCGCCTTCGACCTCGGCCGCCTGGAACTGCCGGTGGCGGTCTGCGCGCTGCTCTGGACCCTGCTCGCACTGTTCGTCCTCGTGACGCCGAAGGAGGCGGTGGTCCCCGTCGTGGTCGTGGGCGGCCTGCTCGTGCTGGGAGGGCTGTTCTTCCTCGGCATGCTGGTCTTCGACCGCGAGGCGCTGGACACCGAGCCGGGGGAGGACTCCTTCCGGTAGGGCGCGTGCGCAGGCCCCGGTCAGGTCAGGAAGCGCTCCAGGGCCTCGCGGGCGCGGGCGTTGGAGGCGGCGGCCTCGGCGAGGCCGCGGGCCAGGGCGTCGATCCACTCGTCCAGGCCCACCGGGCGCCGCGACAGCACGATGCCCCGCACCTCGTGGCGGATCTCCCCGGTCGTTCGCCCCCCGTCCACCCGCAGTGACAGCCGCTGCTCGCCGAGTACGACCTCCAGTTCGGCGACGGCGCCCTCACGCCCGGCCAGGCGCTGCGCGAGGGACCGCCTGCGGCCGACCCGCACGGCGCCGGGCGGCAGGGACTCCGCCAGCGTCGCCGACAGCACCCCGGTGTAGAGGTCCAGGTCCGCGCTGTCCCGGCGCAGCGCCGCCGCCAGCAGCTCCACCTCCATGGCAGGCACCTCCTCAGGCATCGAGGCTCAGCACCATGGCCGGCCGGTCGATGACGTGGTCGTCGCGGAGCGGGCGCACCGCCGTCCCGATGGCGAAGAACTCGGTGGTGTGGCTGCCCCACGAATGCGTGTGCTGCCTCAGCTGCACCGCGACGATCCCCTCCGCCTCCAGGGCCCGCCCCTCCGCCTGCATGCGGCTCATGGCCAGCTCGCGGGCCTCGTAGAGGGCCTGGGTGAAGGGTTCGAGCTCGACGTTGCGGCCGGCGTTGTTCAGGACCTGGGAGAAGCGCTGGTGCGCCACGTGGTAGACGCACGACCCCATGACGAGGTCCAGCGGGGCGTACCCGGCCCGGATCAGCGTCCAGAAGTCCTGGCCGGACAGGTCCGAGGTGAACGGCTTGCCCTTGTTGTTGAGCCAGGTCCCGCCAGGCCCGGGGTCCGCCCCGGCCGCCTTCACGGCCGTGCCGACCGCGATGAACTCGGCGATGTCCGAGCCGAACTCCTTGAACTCGATGTCCAGCCGAACCCCGACGATCCCGTCCGCCCCGAGCGCGCTCGCCTCCGCCTCCATCCGGCTCATCGCCAGCTCGCGGGCGTGGTACATGGCCTGCGACAGCTTGGTCAGCTCCTGGTTCTTCGACCAGCGGCCCAGCTGGATCCCGACGTGGTAGACGGAGCAGCCGAGGACCAGGCCGAGGGGGCGGAAGCCCGCTTCGCGCACCAGTAGGAACTCGTTCACCGTCAGGTCCGAGGTGAACATCCGCTTCTGCTCGCCCGGTTCGAGGCGCGCCAGACGCCGCATCGCGTCCTCGGACAGCCCTTCGCCACCCGGTTCCGGTCCCGTCATCCCGTTCATGTCAGCGCTCGTCCCCCAGTCTCATGATGGTCAGTGGTCTCAGCCCGGCAGGCCGTTCGGAGCGGCCGAACCGGGCGATGGAGGTGCCGATGAGGACCGCCTCCGCGGTGAGGTCGCGAGAGCCTTCGACGGAGGAGCACTCGCTCTCGTCCACCTTCAGTTCCACCTCGTCCACCACCACCCCGTCACCGCCGTGCTCGGCCGCGTTGAAGGCGAGGTGATGGCGGGCGTTCCGGCGGACCCGGTTGATCAGCCGGGTGTAGCAGTCGACTTCCTGGTTCCCGGTGAACCGGGGGAGCAGGCGGGTGCCGCGCCAGTCGTCGTGCCCGATGGCGAGGGAGATGCCGAAGGCGAGGCCGGTGGGCACCCACCCGGAGTGGATGAGCCTGGCGAAGTCCTGGCCGTTCAGGTGCGAGGTGAAGGGCCGGCCCGGCCGGACGCGCGACCGGGCGCGGACCGCGGTGGCGCGTACGGTGAACTCCACGCCACCTGCCGGGAAGCGGCCGGTGTGCAGGCCCACCCCGACGATCCCGTCACCGCCGAGCGCGACGCATTCGGCCACGGCGCGGGACAGTGCCTGCCTGCGGGCCGTGTACAGGGTCCGCTGTAGTCCGGACAAGGAGGGAGTCCACGCCGCTTGCAGCAACTGCGGTGCGGGAGCAGCCCACTTGGAGGAGGACAGGGCGTTGAGGTCGGTGGCGTACGGCGAGCTGTCCGGGCAGCTCCAGGGGCCGGTGTACCCGATGTTGAAGACGGCCGTGCCGAGCACCTGCCCGACCGGCTCAAAGCCGGCCCCCTTGACCGCCGCGAACTCCTCATGAGGCAGTGCCGAGTTCCAGGTGCCGGCGGTCCCGGGCGGAGCGGCATCAGGTCGGTGTGTCATCGTCCGTCAGCTTATGTGACCACGAGGACCCGGGTCAGGATCTTGGTCAGGATCTTGCCGGGAACGACAAAGCGCCGAGTCACGGGACCGTCCGTGACTCGGCGCTCTGGTTGTTACCGCCCGACGGTGCGAGGCTGGCGCGACAGGACGTTCGCACCGCCGGGCGGAGTAGGAGGCTCCTTCGCCTCGTGCAGGGGACTCTGTGCGTAGCCCCTGCACGAAGAGAAGGAGTTGGATGGGACCGTGGCGAACGGCGACGAGAACTCCGGCTTCGTCTCCCTCAGGTCAAGAGACGGGCCTCGGAACCCATTACCACCGCACTGGCTCGCACGCTCGCCACGGTCCTCGTCCTGCCCTCACCGCGTACCACCCCTCATCCGGGTAAGCGGGTCGGGCTCGGTACCCGGGACCTGACCTCCCGTCAGGCCCCCGGTACAGCTTTGCGGCTCTCAGGCGTCGCGCAGGGCGCGGACGGCCTCCTCGACGCGACGGCCGTAGTCGGCGTCGGCGGCGTGGAAGTGAGCCAGGTTCTTCTCGATGACGTCCTCGAGGGTGACCTGAGACAGGCCGCCGGCGATGTTCGCCACCAGACGCTGCTTCTCGGCCTCCGACATCAGGCGGTAGAGCTCACCGGCCTGGAAGAAGTCGTCGTCCTTGGTGTGGGCCGGCGCGGCGTGGGTGCCCGTGTAGCCGGAGACGGCCTTCGGGGCGCCGAGCGCGAGACCGGTCTCGGCCGGACCCTGGTACGAGTTGGGCTCGTAGTTCTTGTCGTGGCGCGAGCCGTTGCGCAGCGCCATGACGCCGTCGCGGCCGTAGTTCTCGGCCTTCGTCGCCTTCGGGGCGTTGACCGGCAGCAGGGTGTGGTTCACACCGAGGCGGTAGCGCTGGGCGTCGGCGTACGCGAACAGACGGCCCTGGAGCATCTTGTCCGGCGAAGCGGTGATGCCCGGGACGAAGTTGTTCGGCGAGAAGGCGGACTGCTCGACCTCGGCGAAGACGTTGTCGGGGTTCCGGTCCAGGACCAGGCGGCCGACGCGCTGCAGCGGGTAGTCCGAGTGCGGCCACACCTTGGTGAGGTCGAACGGGTTGAAGCGGTAGTCCGCGGCCTCGGCGGCGGGCATGATCTGCACGTACAGGGTCCACGAGGGGTTCACACCGCGCTCGATGGCCTGCAGCAGGTCGGTCTGGTGCGAGTTGGCGTCGGAACCGACGATCTCGGCGGCCTGCTCGCCCGAGAGGGAGCGGATGCCCTGGTTCGTCTTGAAGTGGTACTTGACGAAGAAGGCCTCGCCGGACTCGTTGGTCCACTGGTACGTGTGGGAGCCGTAGCCGTTCATGTGACGGTACGACGCCGGGATACCGCGGTCACCCATGAGCCAGGTGATCTGGTGCGTCGCCTCGGGGGCGTGCGCCCAGAAGTCCCAGACGTTGTCCGGCTCCTGCTTGCCCGTGAAGGGGTCGCGCTTCTGGGAGTGGATGAAGTCGGGGAACTTGATCGGGTCCTTGATGAAGAACACCGGGGTGTTGTTGCCGACGAGGTCGTAGTTGCCCTCTTCGGTGTAGAACTTCAGCGCGAAGCCGCGCGGGTCACGGACGGCGTCCGCGCCACCGAGCGAGTCCGCCACGGTGGAGAACCGCAGGAAGGTCTCGGTCTTCTTGCCGACGGTGTTCAGGAACGCGGCGCTGGTGTACGCGGTGACGTCGTCGGTCACCTCGAAGTAGCCGTACGCGGCGGAACCGCGGGCGTGCACCACGCGCTCCGGGATGCGCTCCCGGTTGAAGCGGGCAAGCTTCTCGATCAGCTGCTGGTCCTGGACCAGCAGGGGGCCACCGACGCCGGCGGTGGCGGAGTTCTGGTTGTCGGCGACCGGGGCGCCGGACTCGGTCGTCAGCGTGCGCTTCGACATGGTGACCTTCCGTACGGGTAACTGCTGACGGAAAGTGTCTTCCGCCATGCGGAGCCTAATTTCGGCATGAACTAAACGTCAACAGTTTGTTGAACAAAGTTGAGGAGAGGTAATCCGGACGGCGTCGGCACTTGGGCGCGACAGGACAGGTGTCAGCACCGACGCCATCCGGAAACTCAGGTCCCCCTAGGGGGAGGGGTGCTCTGGAAGATCAGAGCTGGGCGCCGGAGAGGCGCTCGACCGCACGGAGCAGGGCCGAGTGGTCCAGGCCACCGTCACCCTGGGCGCGCAGCGAGGCGACCAGCTGGGCGACGACCGCGCCGACCGGGAGGGCCGCACCGACGTTGCGGGCGGCGTCGGTGACGATGCCCATGTCCTTGTGGTGCAGGTCGATCCGGAAACCGGGCTTGAAGTCGCGGTTCAGGAAGTTGTCCTTCTTGCGGGTCAGGACCGTGGAGCCGGCCAGACCACCGTTGAGGACGTCCAGGGCGGCCTCGAGGTTCACGCCGGACTTCTCGAGGAAGACGACGGCCTCGGCGCAAGCCTGGATGTTCACCGCGACGATGAGCTGGTTGGCGGCCTTCACCGTCTGGCCGGAGCCGTGCGGACCGCACAGGACGATGACCTTGCCGAGGGCCTCGAGGATCGGCAGGGCCGCGTCGAAGTCGGCCTGCTCGCCACCCACCATGATCGACAGGACGGCCTCGATGGCGCCGGCCTCGCCGCCGGAGACGGGCGCGTCGATGACGCGGATGCCCTTCTCGGCAGCGTTCTTCGCCAGGTCGACCGAGGTCTGCGGGGTGATCGACGACATGTCGATGATCAGCGCGCCGGACTTGGCGTTCTCGAGGATGCCGTTCGGGCCGTAGTTGATGGCCTCGACCTGCGGGGACGCGGGCACCATCGTGATGATGACGTCGGCGTCGGCGACGGCCTCGGCGATCGAGCCGGCCGCGGAACCGCCGGCGGCGGCCAGACGGTCCAGCTTGTCCTGCTCAAGGGTGAAACCGGTGACCGAGTAGCCGGCCTTCAGGAGGTTCTCGGACATGGGGGAGCCCATGATGCCGAGACCGATCCACGCGATCTTGGGGAGGTTGCTCATGATGAGGGTCCTTCTCTTAATGCTTCGTACGAAAAGTGCGAGAGGTGCCTGGCCGATCGCCCGGACTTTGTCCTCTTACTTGGCGGCGCGGGCCTCGGCCGGCAGCCATTCGAAGGACGCGGCGGCGTCGGCCGCCTTGTACTCCAGGCCCACGTAGCCCTGGTAACCGGCCTTCTTCAGCTGGTCGAGCAGGTCTTCCAGGGGCAGCTCTCCGGTGCCGGGGGCACCGCGTCCGGGCTTGTCCGCGATCTGGACGTGCCCGGTCTTGGCGGCGTACTTTTCGATGACCTCGGAGAGGTCCTCATCGTTCATCGCCAGGTGGTACAGGTCGAGCAGGAACTTGGCGTTGCCGAGGCCGGTGGCCTCGTTCACCTTGTCCACTACCTCGATGCCGGCCGGGGCGCTCACCAGGGGGTAGAGCGGCGACTCGGGCTTGTTGAGGGTCTCGATCAGGAGGATCGCGCCGACGCGGTCCGCGGCCTGGGCCGCGACGACCAGGTTCTTCAGCGCGAGCTCGTCCTGGACGGCCGGGTCCACGCCTTCGACGCGGTTGCCGTACAGGGCGTTCAGCGCCTTGCAGCCGACCGAGGCGGCGAAGTCCGCCGCCACGTTGATGTTGGCGTTGAAGCGCTCCGACTCCTCACCGGGAACCGAGACCGCGCCGCGGTCCGGGCCCGGCAGCTGGCCGGCGTAGAAGTTCAGGCCCACCAGCTGCGTGCCGGCGTCCTCAAGAGCCTTCTTGAGGGCGTCCAGCTCTTCCTGGGCGGGGGTGGGGGTCTCGATCCAGGGCCACCACAGCTCGACCGCCGTGAAGCCCGCCGCGGCGGCAGCCGCGGGGCGCTCCAGGAGCGGGAGTTCCGTGAAGAGGATCGAAAGGTTCACATCGAAGCGCTGGTCCGTGTATCCCATGAGGGGTGTGCGCTCCTTCCGTATTGCGGAAGTTAGTTTCTGCTTGATGGAAGACTGCATGGGCTTGCGCGCGGATGTCAAGTACGGACTCTCGAAAAATCGCGACCGAGAGGTAGCTTGACCGCGTGCGATTGAGAGTGGAGTTCACGACCGAGCCCTTCGACCTCGAAGAGGCCCCCGCCCACGCCGTGGCCGCCCGTGAGGTCATCCAGAAGGCCCAACTGGACGCGGTGGATGTCGGCCCGTTCGGCAACACCGCCGAGGGCGAGGCCGAACGCGTGCTGGACGCCGTGCGCGCACTGCTGCACGACTCCCTGAGGGCCGGCGCCACGCGCGTCTCGCTCCAGGTCAACGTGATCGGGGAGGAGAAGCCATGACCGAGCCCCGCGACCACCCCTTCATCACCGCGGTCAAGCCGCTGATCGACGCCATGGGCGGCGAGCTGATGGATCCGGCCCGGGCCGAGCCCGACGACGTCGTGCTCACGTGGGAGGGCGAGGAGCTGCTCGCCGTGCGCCTGCCCCAGCTCTCGGACTCGCTGGACCACATCCTGGCCGCCCTGGAGCGCCGACACGGCGTACCGTTGTCACAGCTCGACCGGAAGTCCAAGCAGGACGTCGTACGCGTACTGGAGGCGCGTGGCGCCTTCTCGGTGCGGCACGGTGTGGAAACGGTCGCGGGCGCACTGGGCGTAAGCCGATTCACGGTCTACAACTACCTGAACCGGGACGCCGGAGCTCAAAAGGGATCCGGCAAAAACAGCCAAACGTGAACGTAAACTCACCCACAGTGACGAGCCGCCGCCCAATTCACCCGGGCGGCGGCTTTTGTGTACGCGAAGTTTCAACAAAGTGTTGACGCCGTGTTGTCGAGGGCGTTAGCTATGCGGAGCCCGTCAAAGCAACAACAGGCCACGGAGGCCTACCGTGACTTCGAGTCCGACCCCGGGTCTCACCCGGTTCAACGCCTTGGATGACAGCGCGGCCACGGCCGAGCTGCACGAGGTGTGCGCCAGTTCGGCATGGGGGAGCAAGATGCTCGCCCAGCGCCCCTTCGCCACTGCCGAGTCCCTGTTCGCCGCGAACGCAGCCGCCATGGCGGAGCTCACCGCGGACGACCTGGGCGAGGCCATGGGAGGCCACGCGCCGATCGGCCGGCCGAAGCCGGGAGACCCGACCTCCGCCCGCGAGCAGCGTGGCATGGCCGGTGCCTCGGAGGAGCTCAAGAACGAGCTCCTCGAACTGAACCTGGCCTACCAGGAGAAGTTCGGCCACGTCTTCCTCATCTGCGCCACCGGTGCGACCGGTGAGTTCATGCGGGACTCGGTGAAGGTCCGGATCGACAACTCGCCGGAGCAGGAGCGAGAGATCGCTCGCGGCGAGCTCGTCAAGATCAACAACATCCGCCTGACCCGTCTCGTCGAATCCGCAGAAGAAGGAGAGTGAGCATGAGCACCGAGACCACCGCGTCGGTGTCCACGCACATCCTGGACACCAGCATCGGAAAGCCCGCCGAGGGCGTCGCCATCTCCCTGTCGGCCCGCACGGGTCTTGACGGCGAGTGGGCGGCCCTGGGTGGCTCCGCCACCGATGCGGACGGGCGCTGCAAGGACCTGCCGGCCCTGCCGGAGGGCACCACACACGTGCGTCTCGACTTCGAGACCGAGACGTACTTTTCCAAGAAGCAAGCCGCCGAGGCGCAGCAGGACGCCCCCCGCGTAAGGGACAGCAGTACGTTTTTCCCCGAGGTCACCATCACCTTCGCGGTGAACCCGGGCGAGCACTACCACGTACCGCTGCTGCTCAACCCGTTCGGCTACTCCGTTTACCGAGGGAGCTAGCATGGCCACGATTCTGGGCCAGAACCAGTACGGCAAAGCAGAGAACCGCGTAGTCAAGATCACGCGGGACGGCGACACCCACCACATCAAGGACCTGAACGTCTCGGTCGCCCTCTCCGGCGACATGGACGACGTCCACTACAACGGTTCGAACGCCAACTGCCTTCCGACCGACACCACCAAGAACACGGTGTACGCGTTCGCCAAGGAATACGGCATCGAGTCCGCCGAGCAGTTCGGCATCCACCTGGCGCGCTGGTTCGTCACCAGCCAGGAGCCGATCAAGCGCGCGCGCATCCGGATCGAGGAGTACGCCTGGGACCGGATCGCCACGTCCGACGCCAACTCCAAGTTCATCGGCGCCGATGAGGTGAACCACTCCTTCGTCCGCAAGGGCATGGAGACCCGCGTCACCCAGATCACGTACGACGGTCAGAACTGGGAGGTCATCTCCGGCCTCAAGGACCTGATCGTCATGAACTCCACGAACTCCGAGTTCTGGGGTTACGTGAAGGACAAGTACACGACCCTGCAGGAGGCGTACGACCGCATCCTGGCCACCCAGGTGTCGGGTCGCTGGCGCTTCAACTGGTCGGACGACGAGCAGCGGATGCCCAACTGGGAGAAGTCCTACGGCGAGGTCAAGAAGCACATGCTTCAGGCCTTCGCGGAGACCTACTCCCTCTCGCTGCAGCAGACCCTGTACCAGATGGGTTCGCGCATCATCAACCACCGTTCGGAGATCGACGAGGTTCGCTTCTCGCTCCCGAACAAGCACCACTTCCTGGTCGACCTTGAGCCCTTCGGCCTCAAGAACGACAATGAGGTGTACTTCGCCGCGGACCGTCCGTACGGTCTCATCGAGGCCACGATCCTCCGCGACGGCGTGGATGCCCGCATTCCCGTGGACATGACCAACCTCTAAGGGTCCGGTCGAAGCTCGGCACGTGCCGTCCCGGGGCTCCGCAGTGGCCCCGGGACAGCGCGACACTCTTCAACTTCATGATCAAAATCATGAATCGGCACCCGGCAGCATCATATGGGGCGGCAGTACTGTCAGCTGCCAAGGCCCCCGGCTCCGGCACTCAAATCCCCAGGGTTTTGCCGTGCCCGCATCGCCACCAAAGCACAAGGATGTCTCATGGCAGCTTCGTCCTCGCATGACGGCTCGGTAGAGCGGATCGTCATCGAAAACTGTGCGATTGCAACTGTCGACGCGAATGACACCGAGTACGCCTCGGGTCACGTGGTCGTCGCAGGCAACAAGATCGAGTTCATCGGCGCGGGCGCTGCCCCCGAGAACCTCGACAACGTCGTCCGTCGGATCGACGGCACCGGGCACCTCGTGACCCCCGGTCTGGTCAACACGCACCACCACTTCTACCAGTGGATCACCCGCGGCCTGGCCACCGACCACAACCTGTTCAACTGGCTCGTCGCGCTGTACCCGACATGGGCGCGCATCGACGAGCAGATGACGTACACGGCCGCGCAGGGCTCCCTCGCCGCGATGGCCAAGGGTGGCGTCACCACTGCGATGGACCACCACTACGTCTTCCCCAAGGGCTCCGGTGACCTCTCCGGCTCGATCATCCGAGCCGCGTCCGAGATGGGCGTCCGCTTCACCCTCGCCCGCGGTTCCATGGACCGCAGCGTGAAGGACGGCGGCCTGCCCCCGGACCACGCCGTCGAGACCCTCGAGGGTGCGCTCGCCGACACCGAGGCGACGGTCAAGAAGCACCACGACGCCTCCTTCGACTCGATGACCCAGGTCGCCGTCGCTCCGTGCTCCCCCTTCTCGGTCTCCACCGAGCTGCTGAAGCAGGGTGCCGAGCTGGCCCGTCGCCTGGGTGTGCGGATGCACACGCACGGTTCCGAGACCGTCGAGGAAGAGCAGTTCTGCAAGGAACTGTTCGGCATGGGCCCCACCGACTACTTCGAGTCGACCGGCTGGCTGGGCGAGGACGTGTGGATGGCGCACAGCGTCCACATGAACGACTCAGACATCGACGCGTTCGCCCGGACCAAGACCGGTGTGGCGCACTGCCCGTCCTCCAACGCCCGTCTGGCCGCCGGTATCGCCCGCGTCCCGGACATGCTCGCCGCCGGTGTCCCGGTCGGCCTCGGCGTGGACGGCACCGCCTCCAACGAGTCCGGTGAGCTGCACACCGAGCTGCGCAACGCGCTCCTGATCAACCGCCTGAACCCGATCCACCGCGAGCGCGCCCTGAACGCGCGCCAGGCCCTGCGCCTGGGTACGTACGGTGGAGCCCAGGTCCTCGGCCGCGCCGACAACATCGGTTCGCTGGAGGTCGGCAAGTGCGCCGACCTGGTGCTGTGGAACCTGAGCACGTTCATGCACTCCTCGATCGCCGACCCGGTGACCGCGCTGGTCTTCGGCGCGGCCGCCCCGGTGACGGCCTCGTTCGTCAACGGGAAGCAGATCGTGGAGAACAACCGACTCCTCTTCGTCGACGAGGACGCCATCGCGGTGTCCACGCGGGAAGAGGCCCAGCGCCTCGCGCGGATTTCCGCGCAGGCCTGATCCCACGGAGTCCGGCCGGGGGGGACGGCCCCCGGCCGGCCGCCGCCGCCCCCCGCGGGGGCCCCGGCCCCCCGTACCCGGCGCGCCCCGGGGTCACCACCCGCCCACCTGGGGGCGGTGAAACAGTACAAACCCCCTAACCTAGACCCACCGCCCAGCCACAACGCCATGCCCATGTG
>NZ_JBIWFI010000017.1:0-157907 GCF_044762985.1 Streptomyces sp. NPDC096339
GGGCGGGTTGGGGCCCGGGGTGGGGGGCGCCTCCGGGGGGCCCCGCCCCCAGCCCCCCGCGACACAAGGGCCGGCGAGGCTGAAATCCCCAGCCCCGCCGGCGTTTGAGGCGCGGGGTCCGGGGCGGAGCCCTGGGAAACGGCGGCGCGGACGGGCTCGGGCAGTGGATGCCCGGCCGCCCCGGGGGTGCGCGGGGCCGGTCCCGGCCGGTCGCCCGTCATCGGGCGCGGCGGCGGGACTGCCAGATGCCGGCCGCTGCCAGGGCGGCCACCGCGGCGAGGCCGGTGATCAGGCCTGCGGACGGGCCGCCGCCCTCCTCGGCCCGCGGGGCGGCCGCGGCCGAGGACGGGCTGCCGCCGGAGTCCGAGCCCGGCGCGGCCGCGGACTCCGGACTTCCGGACGCCGTCGAGGCGATCGGCTCCCCGCAGCCCTGCGCCGGGTAGCCGGAGATCGCGCACAGCATCGCCGCGCCGTTGTAGCGCAGCGGCTTCGCGACCGACGCCAGTGCCTCGGCCGTCGTGGCGTCCGGGGCGACCTGCGCGCAGGCCGTGCGGGGGGCCTCCTGCGGCGGGGCCTCGCCCGAGGGGGCGTCCGCGGGGACGCCGAAGTCGACGACCAGCGCCACCCGCTTCTTCCCGTCGGCCGCCGGGGTCGCCCCACAGATCGCCGAGAAGTCGGCCGCGGCCCGCGGCCGGGCCGCCTCGTCGGAGGCGTCCTTGCTGACCGCGAAGCGGAAGCCCTGCACGGAACCGTCCGCCGGGCGGGCCATCGAGGGGCCCACCGTGGCGTACGACCAGGGCCCGCCGGCCGCGGAGTCCCAGAACGACCAGTACCGGTAGCTCGACGCCAGCGCCGGCGAGGCGGCCAGTACGGCCAGGGCGAACCCGAGCAGCACGGCGAGCACGGGCGACGGGCGGCGACGCATCAGAGCTGGTTCTTCTTGCGGCGGCCGCTCAGCAGGATGCCGATGCCCATGCCGGCCGCGGCGCCCGCCAGGATGATCCACCAGATGTTCTGGCCGCCCGAGGGCTTCTCCTTCTTGCCGTCGACCGAGGTCGCCGAGGAGTCCGCGCCCTGCGGGGCCGGGCCGGTGGCGTTCAGTGCCGCGACGAGGTCGGTGCCGCCGAAGGACTTGGGGTCCGCGCCCGTGGCGTGCGCGGCCAGGATCAGCGTGCCCAGGCCCGCCGGGCTGCCCTGCGCCCACTGCGCGGAGTTGCCCTTGAGCCACTCCAGCGCGCCCGCCGCCGACTGCTTGTGCCCGGCCGCGGCCAGGGCGATCACCGCGTCGGCGGTGTTGCCGGTGTCCGGGGTCGGCTGGTCCGCGCCCGGGGTGACCGCCGTGAGGTGGCCGTCCTTCTTGAGGGCCTCGGCGAGGTGGCCGACCGCGCCCTGGGCGAGGGCCGCCGGGTCGGCCGCCGCGTCGGCGGAGGCCGCCGGGCAGGTCAGCGGGGTCGCGGGGGTGTCCGAGGCGGACAGGGCCACGGCCGAGCCCTGGCCGAGACCGGCCAGGGCCGCGGCGGCGGTGGCGTCGGCGTTGGCGGTCAGCTTGCCGTCCATGGGCTGGTAGGCGAAAGCGCCCCGGTCGGCGGCGGGCTCGGCGGCGCAGCCGAGCTGGAAGGCGGCCAGGCCCTGGTAGGCGGACTTGCCGGCCTTCGACTTCACCTCGGCGGGCTTGTCGCCCGCCACCGCGAGGGCGCTGATCACCACGGCGGTGGAGTTGGCGTCGCTCGGGGAGCCGGGTATGTAGGACCAGCCGCCGTCCTCGTTCTGTACGGACTTCAGCCAGTCCGTGCCCTTCTTGACCGCCGCGTCCTGGCCGCCGAGAGCCTTCAGCGCCTGGACGGCCGCCGCGGTGGCGTTCGTGTCGAACATCGTCGTCGCCTCGCACGCCGCGGAGGCGTCCGCGCGGAACGCGGCGAATCCGCCGTTCGCGCACTGCTGGCCCACCAGCCAGTCCACGGCCGCCTTGGCGGGCTTGACGCCGACGGTGTGCTGGGCGAGCAGCGCGAAGGACTGGCGCCACACGCCGTCGTACGTCGGGTCGTTCTTGCCGTACAGCCCCGACGGGATCACGGGCGGCGCGGAGGGGGAGGGCGGCGCGGTGTCGGCGAGGGCTGCGGGGGCGGCGCCCACGCAGAGCACGGCGGAGGCGGCGAGCGCGGCGGCGCTGCGGCGGACGTTCATGGGGGCGGGGGGTGCCTCTCCTGCTGGGGAGCCGGAGGCAGGCACACGCGCGGGCACGCACGGGGACCGGCTCCGGCTCCGTTTACCTCGACGGTGCCGGCCGCCGGAGGACCCGGCGGCACGAGCCGCGCACCTCCGCAACGGGGCATTCCGGCTCCCTGCCCGGCGGTGGGCCGGGGCGGGTCACGGTTGCGGGTCAGCGCCGGATTCGCACCGGCTTCCCCCCGTACGGAAGTGTGGACGACCCTCTCACTGTACCGGCCCGTAGCAAGCGTGTTCGGGGGTGCCCGTCGGGGGCGCCCCTTACCGGCCAACTCCCCGGCGGGCGCCTACAGGGCCCGGTACGCGACCGGGTCGCTGCCCGGGACCGCCTCCGCGCGGCCCTGCTTCACCAGCCGCCGCAGGTGCGCTTCCGCTTCCGAGACGGCGATGTTGCGGGAGCCGTACGGGATCTGCTCCCAGGGCCGGTTCCACTCCATCCGCTCCGCCAGCCCCCACGGGGTCAGCGGCTCGGCGAGCAGCTCCCACAGGCCGGTCAGCCGCTCCTCGTGGTGGTCCAGCAGCTCCCGTACGCGGGCGGGCGCGTCGGTGAAGGCGTGCTGGTGGGCGGGGAGCACCTCGGCCGGATCGAGTCGGCCGATGCGTTCGAGGGAGTCGAGGTAGTCGCCGAGGGGGTCGGTGACCCGGTCGCTCTGCGGGTCCTCGTACAGGCCGATGTGCGGGGAGATGCCGGGCAGCAGGTGGTCTCCCGAGAAGAGGCGGCCGTTGCCGGGGAGGTTCGCCGGGTGGGTCTCCTCCAGGTGGAGGCAGACGTGGCCGGGGGTATGGCCCGGGGTCCAGATCGCGCGCAGTCGGCGTCCGGCCAGCGGCAGCAGCTCGCCGGGGACGATCTCCCGGTCGGGGACGGCGGCCCGCAGCCCGGGCAGGGTCCGCATCCGGCCGCCGCTGCGGGCGGCGCGGAGCGGGGCGATGTGCTCCTCGGGGGCTCCGGCGGCGGCGAGCTTCTCGCTCATGTAGTCGAACCAGACGCCCGGCTCGGAGGCCCGGGTCCGTACGACGACCTCGGTGTCGGCGGCGTGCATGGCGATCCACGCGCCCGAGGCCTCCCGTACCCGCCCGGACAGGCCGTGGTGGTCGGGGTGGTGGTGGGTGATCACGACTCCGTGGACGTCGGCGACGGCGATGCCGAGCGCGCCGAGCCCGGCGACGAGGGTGTCCCAGGACTCGGGGTCGTCCCAGCCGGTGTCGACGAGGACCGGGCCGCGGTCGGTGTCGAGGACGTGGACGAGGGTGTGGCCGAGCGGGTTGTCGGGGATGGGGACCTTGATCCCCCACACGCCGCCGCCGTGATCGGTGACGTGCGGCGCGTCCTGCGGCGCGTCCTTGGCCGTGTCCATTCGCCGTCCCCTGCCTCTATAAGAACGTGTTCCACCAGTTGCCCAAGTCGACCACTTTCTCGGGCTTCTGACTAGTCGTTGGATCTTCTCCACTCTTCCGTCCTGGCCGTGGACTCCTGGAACTAGAACTGGTATCAGTTCTGCAACGCCAAGCCGCAGGGCAAGCCGCAGGAGGCCTCAGCCATGACCGAGCTCGTGGAACACGGACAACTGTTCATCGGCGGGGAGTGGACGGATCCGCTGGGCACCGACACGATCCGGATCGTCTCCCCCCACACCGAGCAGGTCATCGGCTCCGTCCCGCACGCCTCGAAGGCGGACGTGGACCGCGCCGTCGCCGCCGCCCGCAAGGCCTTCGACGAGGGCCCCTGGCCGCGGATGTCCCTGGACGAGCGCATCGCCGTCGTCTCCCGGATCAAGGACGCCATAGCCGTCCGCCACGAGGAGATCGCCCGCTCGATCAGCTCCCAGAACGGCTCGCCCTACTCCTGGAGCGTCCTCGCGCAGGCGCTCGGCCCGATGATGGTCTACGACGCCGCGATCACCGTCGCGCGCGACTACCCGTACGAGGAGCACCGCGCGGGCGTGCTCGGCCCGATCCTCGTGCGCCGCGAGCCCGTCGGGGTCGTCGCGGCCGTCATCCCGTGGAACGTCCCGCAGTTCGTGGCGGCGGCGAAGCTCGCCCCCGCCCTCCTGACCGGCTCCGCGGTCATCCTCAAGCCGTCCCCGGAAGCCCCGCTCGACTCCTTCATCCTGGCCGACATCGCCCGCGAGGCGGGCCTGCCCGAGGGAGTGCTGTCGATCCTGCCCGCCGACCGCGAGGTCAGCGAGTACCTGGTCGGCCACCCCGGCGTCGACAAGATCGCCTTCACCGGCTCCGTCGCCGCCGGCAAGCGCGTGATGGAGGTCGCGGCCCGCAACCTCACCCGCGTCACCCTCGAACTCGGCGGCAAGTCCGCCGCCGTGATCCTGCCGGACGCCGACCTGGACACCACCGTCGCCGGCGTCGTCCCGGCCGCCTGGATGAACAACGGCCAGGCCTGCGTGGCCCAGACCCGCATCCTCGCCCCGCGCAGCCGCTACGACGAGATCGCCGACGCCTTCGCGGCCGCCGCAGGCGCCCTGGTCGTGGGCGACCCGCTCGACCCGGCGACCCAGCTCGGCCCGCTCGTCGCCCAGCGCCAGCAGCAGCGCTCCCTCGACTACATCCGCATCGGCCAGGAGGAGGGCGCCAAGGTCCTCTCGGGCGGCGGCCGCCCCGCCGGCCAGGACCGCGGCTGGTACGTCGAGCCCACCCTCTTCGGCGACGTCGACAACTCCATGCGGATCGCCCGCGAGGAGATCTTCGGCCCGGTCGTCTGCCTGATCCCGTACGGGGACGAGGAGGAGGCCGCCCGCATCGCGAACGACTCCGACTTCGGCCTGAGCGGCAGCGTCTGGACCGGCGACGTCGAGCACGGCATCGACTTCGCCCGCCGGGTCCGCACGGGCACCTTCAACGTCAACACCTTCAGCCTGGACATGCTGGGCCCCTTCGGCGGCTACAAGAACAGCGGCGTCGGCCGCGAGTTCGGCCCGGAGGGCCTGTCCGAGTACCTGGAGCACAAGATGATCCACCTCCCCGCGGGTTACGGGGCGGGTGCCTGATGGGTGACCGCTGGCAGGTGGAGGTGGACCGCGGGGTCTGCATCGGCTCGGGCATGTGCGTGAACCACGCCCCGGACGCCTTCGCCCTCGACTCGGCCCGCCAGTCCCACCCCCGCACCCCGCAGACGGACGCCAACGAGCCCACCCTGACGGCGGCGGAGGGCTGCCCGGTGGAAGCCATCATGATCACCCTGGCCGAAACGGGAGAGCCGGTCTTCCCGCCGGAGGACTAGCGCGCGGTCGGGGGGCGGGCCCCGCCCCCGCCCCCGACTTGCCGTCCCCGCCCACCGGGCGTACTCCGGAAGAGGAGCCATCGACCCACATCTCGGGGACGAGAGGAGCCCCTGCCATGCTGGGCGAACTCATCGGCGAGGAAACGGGACAGACCACGGGCATCAGGGTGCTCTCCGCGGAGGGCGGCCACGCCGTACTGGAGGCCTCGTACCAGGCGTCCGGCACGCTCCTGGGCACACCCGTCAAGGACATGGGCACGTACCACTCGGCGACCCGCGGGGACGGCACCCTCTTCGGCGAGGGCGAAGGCGTCACGATGACCGCGGACGGCGAGACCCTCACCTGGCACGGCTCCGGAGTCGGCCAGCTCACCGGATCGGGTGGCGTGAGCTGGCGCGGCGCGATCTTCTACGAGACCACCTCGGACCGCTTCGCGCAGCTGAACGCCCTCGCGGCGGTCTTCGAATTCGAGACCGACGAGAACGGCAACGTGGAAGCCAAGACCTACGAGTGGAAGTAGCGCCCGCCGCTGGTTCGGCGGCTGGTTCGGCTGGTTCGGCTTCCGGCGCGGCGCTTCGTCATCCGGGGTGTCCGGGCTCGCGCAGTGGAAGGGGACGCCGAGGCGGGCGTCCAAGGCCCCCTCGCAGCAGGGATGTTAGTTTCCTCCTCGTGGTGGAACACCAGAACGAGACCAGGGCGGCCTACGACGGTGTCGTCGAGCTGTACGCGTCCCTGTTCGACAACCGGCTGGAAACCCACCCGTTCTCGCGGGCCGTGATCGGCACCTTCGCGGAGCTGGTGCGCGAGACGGGCAACCCGCGGGCGGCCGACGTCGGGTGCGGTCCCGGGCATCTGACGGCCATGCTGAACGACCTGGGGCTGGACGCCTTCGGACTCGACCTCTCCCCGGGCATGGTCGCCCACGCCCGGCGGGCCCGCCCCACGCTGCGGTTCGAGGAGGCGCGGATGGAGGCCCTGCCGGTCGAGGACCGCTCGCTCGGCGGCGTAATGTCCCACTACTCGATGATCCACACCCCGCCGGCGGAACTGCCCGCGCTCATCGCCGAGCAGGTGCGCGTCCTGGCGCCGGGGGGCCTGCTCCTGGTTTCGTTCTTCGCGACCGACGGACCGGAGCCGATCCGCTTCGACCACAAGGTCACCCCCGCCTACAGCTGGCCGGTGGACCACTTCGCCGAACTCCTGACCGGCGCCGGCCTCACCCCGTTCGCCCGCCTGATCCACGACCCGGCCACGGAACGGGGCTTCCTGGACGCCCACTTGCTGGCCCGGCTGCCCTGATACGAGGCGGATCACAGTGAGTACGGGTAGGCCTCAAGGGCGAGTGTCACGAACGATATGCGTTGGCCCACCCTGAGCAAGTCCTTGTGGCAACTGATCTCGACCAGCACCACGTCCGTGCCGACCCTGAGATCCACGATCGGATCCCCGGGCCCGCCGATGGCCAGGACCTCCCCTGTGACGGCGATGCCGTCAGGTCCGTGGGCCAGGGCGCGGCCGACTGCCGGCTCCACAGGACCCCAATCGGAAACAGGCTCGGCGACAGTGAGTTCCACGAAGGCCCGGCTGCCCTGTTCCGGAAGCTCATCACCCATCCAGCGGGCCACCGCCCCCCCATGACCCGCATTGCAGCGAAACGCCACGACGCGCCGTTCCTCGCCCACCCGGTTCACGAAGATGTCCACTGTGTCGCTCCCTTTGTTCGCTCGAACGTCAGGCGCCGCTCGACGAGGCGAGTTCCCGGCGGTGCTCCAACCAGGTGTTGCTCAGGTCGTCCCAGATCGCCTGGTACCGGCCGAAGACCTCGCCGAGCTGGTCGAACGTGAGCCGGTCGGCGGCGGTCGAGGCCACGAGGTACTCGAGGTCGTCGCCAAGGCGCCGGAACCGGTGCTGCGCCTGCTCCATCAGAACCCACCGGGACCGCCAGTTGAAGAACGGCTCGACGGCTCCCAGCAGAGTCACCAGCGCCACGCACGCCAAGGCCAGACCGGTCCACGCGTTGAGGTTCTGCAGGCCCAGGATGACGGTGGACGCGGCGGACAGCACCAGCGTCGCCACCTTGGTGAGGGAGGCGCTTCGGCTGAATCGCTTCTTCCGGCTCCGGGCGTAGTCATTGCCCTCACGGATCTTGTCCAACAGGAGAACGGCCGTCTCCGCCGGGCTGAGACCCACCCCTAGTCCATTGTCCGGATGCACTCCGCCCCCAAGGTTCTCTCGCCGACCACCAGCTCCCCCCCCGGGCAGGGCCCAACACGGGTGATGGACGCCGTCGTCGGGGAGCGAGTAGCGATCCTAAGCGGCCGACATGGTCCGAGGGGCTTGCGGCCGAGGGTTCGGGGGAGGGGGCCCGCATGTCAGGTCCGGAGGGGGCAAGAAAATGGGCGCCGAATCACGAAATGGTTGAGCGGGCAATGATGTTGACCATGTCATGACCCAAGGACCAGCACCCCGCGTACTGTCGGACGAAGCCCTCTCCGACCTGCTCGGCAAGCAGCAGTTCGGCACGCTCGCCACCGTCAAGCGCAGCGGCCATCCCCACCTGACCACCATGTTGTACAGCTGGGACCCCGAGGCCCGCATCGTGCGGTTCTCGACCACGGCCGACCGCGTCAAGCTCGCACACCTGCGCCGCGACCCGCATGCGGCGGTGCACGTGCAGGGAGGCGACGTGTGGTCGTTCGCCGTCGCGGAGGGCGAGGCCGAGGTCTCCGAGGTGACGACGGTCCCCGGTGACGAGGTCGGCCGGGAACTCCTCGGGATGATCCCCCAGGCGGCGAAGCCGGAGGACGAACGGGCGTTCCTGGAGCAGTTGGTCGCCGAGCGCCGTGTGGTCATCCGACTGAAGGTGGACCGGCTGTACGGAACGGCACTCGACATCGAGGGTTAGCCGTCTGCCGTCTGCCGTCTGCCGTCTGCCGTCTGCCGGTCCGCGACCTGGCTGCGGGTCGGGGGTGGGGAGGCGGGTTTGGCGGTGCCCCGGCCGGTCGGGAGCGAGGAAGGGTTGGGGGTTTCCCGTCAGTCCCATCGTCCTTCCGCGTCGGGCCGGCCTGTCAAGGGCGCTCCTCCTTCGTCGTCGCGTCGCTGCGCGATCGCCTGCGGCGACCCTTGACAGACCGTCCCGCCACGGAAAGACAAGGACTGCCGGGAACCCCCCAAAGGAACGGGCCGGGCCAGAGATTCCAAAACGGGCCGACAGCAATGCTTGACCCGGTCGAGGTGGGGCAGACCCATCCTCGGGCCACCAAGTCCGCCGGCCGGGCCGGGCAGGCGGCCACACCCCCCGAAACCCCCACCACAAGCCCCTCGCCGGGAGGAAGGGCGCGTCAAATCGCTACGCGCTCCTCGCGTCTCGGCGTCTGACGACCTGGGGTTGTGCCGTTTTGGCGGACAAGTGTGTCGTGTTGGTCAGGCTGCGCTTGTTTCGTACTGGGCTGGGCTTTGGTAGCCGAGGCTGCTGTGGAGTCGGTGGGTGTTGTACCAGCCTTCGATGTACTCGAAGATCGCGGATCTGGCGGCCGCGTGGGTCTCCCAGGCATGTCGGCTGACCAGTTCGTTCTTCAGGGTGGCGAAGAAGGACTCGGCGAGGGCGTTGTCCCAGCACACGCCGGTGCGGCCGACGGACAGGCGGATGTTCCAGGCTGCGGCCAGGCGGGCGAAGTCCCGGCTGGTGTACTGCATTCCGCGGTCGGAATGGAAGATCACGGGGTCTTGGGGTCGTCGTTGGTGGCAGGCGGCTTTGAGGGCGTCGGCGGCCAGGGAGGTGCCCAGGTGGTCGGCGGTGGCCCAGCCGATGACCTTGCGGGTGGAGATGTCGATGACGGTGGCGAGGTAGAGCCAGCCCTGGCCGGTGGGGATGTAGGTGATGTCTCCGCACCAGCGGGCCGTGGTGGTCTCCCGGCCCGGAGCAAAGTCACGTCGGAGAAGGTCAGGGCGGTCACCTGCCCGTGGGTCGGCGACGGTGGTGGAACGGTGGCGCCTGCGGTGAAGGCCCTGCAGCCCGGCGGCCCTCATCAGGCGTGCGACCCTGCGCCGGCCGCAGGCCTGGCCCTGGCCTTTGAGGACGGCATGGATGCGTGGGGCGCCATATGTTCCGCGTGAGCGGGCGTGCACCTGGGTGATCTGCTCGGCCAGTTCCCGGTCGCGGGCAGCCCGCGGCCCCGGCGTGTTCTTCAGCCGCTGGTAGAAGGCGGACCGGGAGACCTTCATCAGCTCACACGCGCGTTTCACGTTGTGACCTGCACGCTTCTCCGCCTCGATGAACGGATGGACCGTCACCGGGTCTCCCTCGCGAAGAAAGCCGTGGCCCGCTTGAGGATCTCGACGTCTTCCCGCAGGCCGCGGTTCTCCCGCCGCAGAGCGGCCAGCTCGGCCCGCTCGTTCAGCTCCAGATCGCTCTCCTGGACCTTGGGCTCGCTTTCCTGGCCCTGGCCCTGGGCTTGGGCCACCCACAGCCGCACGGCTGTCTCGGTGAGATCGAAGTCCTTGACGACCTCGGGCACCGACCTGTCACCACGCCGGCACAACTCCACGATCTCCGCCTTGAACTCCGGCGTGAACTGCCGCCGCGGCCGCCGCGGCCTCCTGTTCGCCATGCTCTCCATCATGGACATCCCTTCCCGGGCACACGCCCAGATCTCCAGATGTCCGCCAAACAGGAACAACCTCAGACCGTCTGGGGCTGGTCTCGCCCCAGATCGCTACGCGCTCCTCTTTGACGGCGTCCGACGGCTGCCGTGGGCTGGACATAAGCCGCCTACACCCTTGAATCGTCTTCCATGACGGCGTCCGACGGCTGCGTTCGGGTCACCGCGAGTATCAGCCCCGGACGGGGGTCAGTCGCGGTCGTCGAGAAGCGCGTAGCGATCGTTGGCGGCTTATGACCAGCCCGAAGAGACCGTGGACGCCGTCAGGGAGAAGCGCGTAGCGATCTGGGGCGTGACCAGCCCCAGACGGGGGCCGGACGCCGAGACGTGAGGAGCGCGTAGCGATTTGATGCGCCCTTCCTGCCGCTCAGGCTCTTGTGGTCGACCTTTGGAGGGGTGTGGCCGCCTGTGCGGTCCGGAGGGCGAGGTGGGTGGCCCGAGGTGGGGCCCGCTGGGCGGGAGCCTGGTCGGGCATTGCTGTTGGCCCGTTGTGGAATCTCTGGCCCGGCCCGTTCGTTTGGGGGGTTCCCGGCAGTCCTTGTCTTTCCGTGGCGGGACGGTCTGTCAAGGGTCGCCGAAGGCGATCGCGCAGCGACGCGACGACGAAGGAGGAGCGCCCTTGACAGGCCGGCCCGACGCGGAAGGACGATGGGACTGACGGGAAACCCCCAACCCCTCTTCACCACGGATCGGCCGGGGCACCGCCAAACCCGAGCCCCCGCCCCCGCCGGCCGTCAGGCCCGGGGTGCGTGCACACCGCCGGAGTCGGGCCCGAACAGGCACAGTCCCCTCCCGGGAGGGCGCCACCCCCACACCCGACCCGCACCCAGGGGGGCGGGTGGGCAACCGCCGGCACGCGGGCGCGGCTCGAGGGGGTGAAGTCCCGCTCGCGGGGGACCTCGTACCCCTACTTCACGCCTTTTACCGGCCCTGCTCCGGCGCCGTCAGGTCGATCAGGCGGCACACCGTTTCGATGTCTATCTTGACCTGGGCTATGGAGGCCCGGCCCGAGAGCCAGGTGATCAGGGCCGAGTGCCAGGTGTGTTCGATGACGCGGACGGCCGAGAGCTGTTCCGCCGTCGGGGGGGCCTCCAGGCCCATGGCGTCCAGGATGATCGCAGTCGTCAGCCGGGACACCGTGTCCACCTCGGGGCTCACGCTGCGGTCCGCGAAGGTCAGGGCGCGGACCATGGCGTCAGCCAGCTGGGGTTCCCGCTGGAGGGCGCGGAAGGCGCGCATCAGGGTTTCCGCGACCCGGGCCGCCGGGTCCTCGCCCGCCGGGGGGCGTTTGCGGAGCGTGGTGTGCATGTGCTGGAGCTGGTCCTGCATGGTCGCGACCAGCAGGTGGACCTTGGACGGGAAGTACCGGTAGAGGGTGCCCAGGGCGACGCTGGAGGACTCCGCCACCTCGCGCATCTGCACCGCGTCGAACCCGCCCCGGCTGGCCAGCTGGGCGCTGGCGTGCAGGATCCGGCGGCGGCGCGCCTCCTGGCGCTCCGTCAGGGGCGGGGACGCCGGCGTGGTGACCGTGGCGGCGAGGTGCTTCGCTTCCGGTGTCATATGTCCCGTTCCGTGGCGTTCCTGGTCGTTGCGGGGCGTCTGCGTGGGGTGGTTCGGGCTGCTCCGAGTCCAGCATCTCAGGCGCCGGAGCCGTGGCGCGAATCACCTGCTCCGCCTCTTACGGTGTGGTTTCCGGCCGGTAGATTCAATGGTCTTCAACGGATCAAGTCTGCAACTTGTTCTACATTATCCGAGCGGTTACGCTCCGGCGAAAGTGCAGGGAGAAGGGGGCCGAGAGTGACCGCTGAGGCCATGGTGACGAGCCCTTTCGCGGGTTCCGCCACCGACGGCGACCGCCCGCTACGCATCGCACTCCTCACCTATAAGGGGAACCCGTTCTGCGGCGGCCAGGGCGTCTACGTCCGCCACCTCTCGCGCGAGCTCGTACGCCTCGGACACTCCGTCGAGGTCATCGGCGCGCAGCCGTACCCGGTGCTCGACACGGGTGCCACGCTCACCGAGCTCCCGAGCCTCGACCTCTACCGCCAGCCGGACCCCTTCCGCACGCCGAAGCGCGACGAGTACCGGGACTGGGTCGACGCGCTGGAGGTCGCCACCATGTGGACCGGCGGCTTCCCGGAGCCGCTGACCTTCTCGCTGCGCGCCCGGCGCCATCTGGCGGCACGCGCGGGCGAGTTCGACGTCATCCATGACAACCAGACCCTCGGGTACGGGCTGTTGGGGGATCTCGGGGCGCCCATGGTGACCACCATCCACCACCCCATCACCGTGGACCGCGCACTCGACCTCGCTGCCGCCAAGGACCGCATGGGGCGGTTCTCCGTGCGCCGTTGGTACGGGTTCACGCGCATGCAGAAGCGGGTCGCCCGACGGCTCCCCTCGGTGCTCACCGTCTCCGGGTCCTCCCGGCAGGAGATCGTCGAACACCTCGGCGTGCGTGACGACCGCATCCACGTCGTGCACATCGGCGCCGACACGGACCTGTGGTCCCCGGATCCGTCCGTCGCCGAGGTCCCCGGCCGGATCGTGACCACCTCCAGCGCCGACGTTCCGCTCAAGGGCCTCGTGCACCTCGTCGAAGCCCTCGCCAAGCTGCGCACCGAGCAGCCCGACGCGCACCTCGTCGTCGTCGGGAAGCGGGCCGAGCAGGGTCCCGTCGCCCGCGCGATCGAGACGTACGGGCTCCAGGACGCGGTCCGCTTCGTCAAGGGGATCACCGACGCCGAGCTCGTGGACCTCGTGCGCAGCGCGCAGGTCGCCTGTGTGCCGTCGCTGTACGAGGGCTTCTCGCTCCCCGCCGCCGAGGCCATGGCCACCGGCACCCCGCTCGTCGCCACGACCGGCGGGGCCATCCCCGAGGTCGCCGGTCCCGACGGCGAGACCTGCCTCGCGGTGCCCCCGGGCGACGCGGGGGCGCTGGCCGCCGCCCTGGGCCGGATGCTGGGCGACTCCGAGCTGCGGGCCCGGCTGGGCGCGGCCGGGCGGGAACGGGTGCTGACCAGATTCACCTGGGCCAAGGCGGCCGAGGGCACCGCCGCGCACTACCGCGCCGCCATCGAGCAGGCCGCCGCCGCCCGCACCCGCCGTTCGCGGTGACCTCCTTCACCTCCTTCATCTTCTTCGTTTCCTTCACCTCCCTCCTCGTCCACACCACTTCCGTACACCCCCGCGACTGCGAAGGCAGGCCCCCGTGCTGACCGTCGATTTCTCCCGGTTCCCGCTCGCCGCAGGCGACCGCGTGCTCGATCTGGGCTGCGGCGCAGGCCGGCACGCCTTCGAGTGCTACCGGCGAGGCGCCCAGGTGGTCGCCCTCGACCGCAACGGCGAGGAGATCCGCGAGGTCGCCAAGTGGTTCGCGGCGATGAAGGAGGCCGGCGAGGCCCCGGCCGGCGCCACCGCCACCGCCATGGAGGGCGACGCGCTCGCGCTGCCCTTCCCCGACGACTCCTTCGACGTCGTCATCATCTCCGAGGTCATGGAGCACATCCCCGACGACAAGGGCGTCCTCGCCGAGATGGTGCGCGTGCTCAAGCCGGGCGGCCGCATCGCCATCACCGTGCCCCGCTACGGCCCCGAGAAGATCTGCTGGGCGCTCTCCGACGCCTACCACGAGGTCGAGGGCGGCCACATCCGCATCTACAAGGCGGACGAGCTCCTCGGCAAGATGGAGGCCGCGGGCCTCAAGCCGTACGGCACCCACCACGCGCACGGCCTGCACTCCCCGTACTGGTGGCTCAAGTGCGCCTTCGGCGTCGACAACGACAAGGCGCTGCCGGTCAAGGCGTACCACAAGCTGCTGGTCTGGGACATCATGAAGAAGCCGCTGGTCACGCGGCTCGCCGAGCAGGCCCTCAACCCGGTCATCGGCAAGAGCTTCGTGGCGTACGCGACCAAGCCGCACCTCCCCGTCGACGCCGCGGGCGCGGACAAGTGAGCTCGCCCGAGCGCACCGAACACCTGGTCCTCGACGGGGTCCTGACCGCAGGTCAGGCCGCCGAGACGGTCGCGGGCATCCTCGCCGCGCAGCGCGCGGACGGGGCCATCCCGTGGTTCCGCGGGCACCACCTCGACCCGTGGGACCACACCGAGGCCGCGATGGCCCTGGACGCGGCCGGCGAGCACGAGGCCGCCGAGCGCGCCTACGAGTGGCTGGCCCGCCACCAGAACGAGGACGGCTCCTGGTACGCGGCCTACGCCGACCGGGCGGACGGCGTGGACACCGCGCAGCCGCAGGACGCCGGCCGGGAGTCCAACTTCACGGCGTACATAGCCGTCGGCGTGTGGCACCACTACCTCGCCACCGGCGACGACGCGTTCCTCGACCGGATGTGGCCGTCCGTCTACGCGGCCGTCGAGTGGGTCCTCGCCCTCCAGCAGCCCGGCGGCGAGATCGGCTGGAAGCGGGAGGCGGACGGTGCGGCCGTCACCGACGCCCTGCTGACCGGTTCCTCCTCCATCCACCAGGCACTGCGCTGCGCGCTGGCCGTCGCCGAGCACCGCGAGGAGCCCCAGCCGGACTGGGAGCTCGCCGTGGGCGCGCTGCGGCACGCGATACGCCGCCACCCCGAGCGGTTCCTCGACAAGAACCACTACTCGATGGACTGGTACTACCCGGTCCTCGGCGGCGCCCTGACCGGCGCCGAGGCGAAGGCGCGCATCGAGGAGCGGTGGGAGGAGTTCGTCGTCCCGGACCTCGGCGTGCGCTGCGTGCTGCCGAACCCGTGGGTGACGGGCGGGGAGTCCTGCGAGCTGGCGCTCGCGCTGTGGGCGACGGGGGAGTCGGACCGGGCGCTGGAGATCCTGCGCTCCATCGGCCACCTGCGCGCCGACAACGGCATGTACTGGACGGGCTACGTGTTCCAGGACGACGCGGTCTGGCCGGTCGAGCAGACCACCTGGACGGCCGGGTCACTGCTGCTCGCGGTCGCGGCGCTGGGCGGGGACGAGGCGACGGCCCAGGTGTTCGGCGGGAACGAGCTGCCGGCGGGGCTGGAGCCGGTTGCCTGCGGCGGCTGCGCTTGATCGGTGCGGCTGCGGGCTCCGGGCTGCGGGCTCCGGGCTCCGGGCTCCGGGCAGGGGGCGGGTGCGGCGCCGTTGCCGGGGCTCCGCCCCGGACCCCGCGCCTCAAACGCCGGCGGGGCTGAAGCGGCCGCCGGCGGGGCTGAAGTGGCCCCCCGGTTACGGGGTGAGACCCGAACGGGTCCCTTCGAGGGGCGCGGGCGGGCGGGGCGGGTGAGGCTGCGGGGGACAGCTCAGTCACCGGAGGCACCCGTGTCCGTACCCCGTACTGCCCGACTGCGCCGTGCCCTCACGGCGGTGTTCCTGTCCAGCGCGCTGCTCGCAGGCGCCACCGCGTGCGGCGGCGGCAGCGCCCGCAGCAGCGGCCAGGCCGGTCAGGCCGCCGCAGAGCAGGTCTCCGCGGACCAGGTGTCCGAGGAGACGATCTCGATGGCCTCGGCCGCCGAGCTGGCGGCCCTCGCGGCCGCCATCCCGGCCGCGGGCGAAGCCGATGAACAGGCCGCGGCGACGCCCTCGCCCAGTACCTCGGCCGAGAAGCAGAAGTTCGCCAAGACGCGCTTCGTCGCCAACGCCGGGCTGGCGGCCGGGGCGACCTACCAGTGGATCATCAAGCCGTACCGCGCGGGCAAGTTCAAGAAGGGCGCCAAGGGCCGTACCTTCGCCCTCATCAAGGCGGGCCTCGCCGGAGCCTTCGCGTACAACCGGCTCAAGGCGGCAGCCGACAACGCCAAGGGCGACCCCCTGCTGTCGAAGGCGGTGGCCCCGCTGACGGCCGGCATCGAGTCCCTCAAGGGCATGGCCACCAAGCTGCGGAAGGGCCAGGCGGGTGACGCCGACATCAGCTCCTTCCAGAACGTGATCGACGGGATCAAGACGGCGGGCGCGGGCGCGGGCGCCCAGGTCAAGGACCAGGTGCCGAGCCTCTCCCAGCTGGGCGGGTAGCCGGGCGCGGCCCGTGTCCGGGGGCCCAAGGCCCCCGAACGGGTGCCCCCGAGTGGCGGATCCAGGTGCCCCGGGCGAGGCTGCGGAAGATCCCTCAGCCCCCGGAGGCACCTGTGTCGATATCCCGTACCGTCCGACTCCGCCGCGCCCCGGCCGCGGTGCTCCTGTCCACCGCGCTGCTCGTCGGGACCACCGCGTGCGGCAGCGGGGACAAGGGCACGACCGCGACAGCGAGTACGACCGTGACGGGGACGGCCGCGCCGACCGGTGCGGAGGAGGCGCAGAAGTTCGCCAAGACGCGGTTCGTCGCCAACGCCGGGCTGGCGGCCGGGGCGACGTACCAGTGGATCGTCAAGCCGTTCCGCGAGGGCAGGTTCAAGGAGGGCGCGGACGGCCGCACGTTCGCGCTCGTCAAGGCGGGCCTCGCCGGCGCGTTCACGTACAACCGGCTGAAGGCGGCCGTGGACAACGCGAAGGGCGACGAGCTGCTCTCGAAGGCGGTGGTCCCGCTGTCGGCGGGCATCGACTCGCTCAAGGACCTCGGTACGAAGCTGCGCAAGGGCGAGGCGAGCGAAGCCGACGTCGGCGCCTTCGAGAGCGTCATCGACAACGTGAAGGACGCCGGGAAGAGCGCGGGTGCGGAGGTCGCGGACCAGGTCCCGAGCACGTCCGAGCTCGGCGGGTAGCCCTGCCCGCCCGCGGCCGGGCCGCCTGTTTCAATGGGCCGCATGATCGAGTACGTGGTGATCGCGGGCGCGGCCGCCGGAACCGGCTGGCTGCTGCGGCGGGGGCACCGGCAGCGGGTCGCCGCCGGGAACGTGGCGGGCATCCCCGGGATGGCACGGCAGCCGGCCGGTGAGGGCCGCTGGCGCATGGGCCTGCTGTACGTCGACCAGGGCGCGGCCCGCTGGGTCCCTCGGCGGGGCGAACCGGTGCCGCTGCCCGGTGCCCGTGCCACCGGGGTGCGGGCCCCCTCCGTGCGGGAGGGGATGTCCATCAACCCCGGCTCGCGGATCGTGACCTGCGCCTACGAGGGCGGGGGCACCATCGACGTCGCGGTCATGCCGTTGGACCTGCGCGAGGTCCTGGCGGCGGTGCCCGTCCAGGACGCCGACTAGTTCTGTTTCGTCCAGCGCTGCGAGGCGTCCCCGTCGCAGCTCGCCGTCAGCAGGCCGCTGGTGCCGGTCATGCCGAGGTCGAGGCAGCCGCCGCCGTAGTCCGACACCAGGCTGCCGCCCGAGCCGCTGTGCCAGATCCGGCCGATGTCCTGGGAGCAGTCGCCGACGAAGACGGCCTGGTTCAGCCCGTTGGAGTACAGGCAGCCGCCGCCCTGCCTGTGGACGATCTTGAAGCTGCCGTCCGAGCGGGCCTCCACGGTCCACTGGGTGCTCGCGTCGGCGCATTCGGCGAAGCTCGAAGCCCCGTACACCTGGCTGAGGCACTTGCCGTTGCTGCCGTTGCGGTAGCGGTAGGCGCCCGGGACGGGTTGCGGGGCGGCCGAGGTCTTCGGGCTGGTCGGGGGCACCGGGACGTGGGCCCCCGCGGAGCTGCCGGTGCCGGCGGAGCCGCTGCTCTGGCCCGCGCCGCCGCCCGGTCCGGCGCCGTTTCCGTTTCCGTTTCCGGTGCCGTTTGCGGATCCCGCGCCGGGGTCGGTGCCCCCGGCGCCCACCCCGCCCTGCTCGGTCTTGCCCTCGGCCGGGGACTGGGGCGGTGAGGCCGGAGCCGGCGAGGTGCCGGACGGCGTGGCGCCGTTGGGGTCGGCGGGGGCCGACGCGGAGGAGCGCGGGGCGCCGTTCGCCCCGGCCTGCGGGGAGGACACGTTCGGCAGGTACTGGATGGCGAGGGTCGTACCGCCCGCGACCACGACGACGGGGAGCACGGCGAGGGCGACGCGGACGCGGCGACGCCGTTCCGGGCGGGCCGGGACGGCCGAAGGGGCCGAAGGGGCCGAAGCGGCTGGGGCGGCCGAAGCGGCCGGCGCGGGCGGGGAGCCCTGGGCCGCGGGCGCGCCCGGGGGCACGACGTCCGGTTCGAGCGCAGGCTCCGCGGCCGGTGCCTTCTCGGGCTCCTTGCCGGGCGCCCTCTCCGACTCCTTGCCCGGTTCCTCGTCGGGCGCCTTCCCGGGCTCCTTGGCGAGTCCGGCCTCCGGGGCCTTCGGCGAGGCCTTCCCCGAGGTTTCCTCCGGCGCCTTCCCCGGTTCCTCCTGCGCTTGCGGACCGGCACCCGTGAGCGCGGCCGTCGGTACCTCGATCTCCTTCACGTCCGCGGCGAAGGCGGCCCGCTCCGTCAGCCGCTCGCCGACGGCCGCCGGCCACAGCGGCGCCGTGAACGGGCCCTGCCGCTGCGCGAGTTCGAGGAGCTCGGCGGCGGTGGGGCGGTCCGACGGGTCCTTGGCGAGGCAGTTCGCGACGAGGTCGGCGAGGTCCGGCGCCGCCGCCCGCAGCGGCTGCAGGTCGGGTTCCTCGTGGACGATGCGGTACAGCACGCCGTGCCCCGACTCGTCGCCGAAGGGCGGCCGGCCGCTCGCCGCGTACGCGAGGACCGAGCCCAGCGCGAACACGTCGGTGGCCCCGCTCACCCCCCGCGACCCCGACGCCTGTTCGGGGGCCATGTAGGCCGGTGTGCCCACGACCATGCCGGTCAGGGTCAGTCGGCTCTGCTCCGCGGCCCGGGCGACGCCGAAGTCGATGAGGGTGAGGCCGTCGACCGTCAGCATGATGTTGGACGGCTTGAGGTCCCTGTGCACCATGTCCAGCGCGTGCACCTGCGCCAGGCCCGCCGCGGCCTCCCGCAGCAGCAGCCACAGGGAGTCGGTGGGCAGGGGGCCGCCGTTCAGTTCGAGGGCTTCGCGCAGGGTCAGCCCGGGGACGTACGCGGTGGCGAACCACGGGGGCCGCGCGGAGCGGTCACTGCCGAGCAGTGGCGCGGTGGCGCCCTCGGGCAGTCGGGCGAGGTTGTCCAGCTCGTGCCCGAAACGGCGCACGAAGTCCTCGTCCTCGCCGACGACGGAGGCCAGCAGTTGCTTGACGGCGACGTACCGGCCGTCCTGGACCCCGAGGTACACCCGCCCCATGCCGCCGGCGCCCAGCCGGCCCGCGAGGGGGATCGGGCCGATTCGGCGCGGATCCTGCGGTTCCAGAGGCTCGGCGCCGCTCCCGGTCAGCTCAAACACGTCAGCGCCCCGTCAGGATCGGAATCAGTCCCCAGGAATCTACCCGATGGGTTCATGGGGCAATGAGGCGCGGGTGTAAGGGACTTGGCGAGCCGGTGCTAGCTGTTGAGCTCCGCGAGCACCCGCAGGGTATGGGGGTCCGGGGCGGTCAGGAGCAGGTCGGTGACCGGGCCCTTGCGCCACAGTTCGAGGCGTTCGGCGATCCGCTCCCGGGGGCCGATCAGCGAGATCTCGTCGGCGAAGGCGTCCGGGACGGCCAGTACCGCCTCCTCCTTGCGCCCGGCCAGGAACAGCTCCTGGATGCGGCGGGCCTCTTCCTCGTACCCCATGCGCGCCATGAGGTCGGCGTGGAAGTTGCGGGCCGCGTGCCCCATTCCGCCGATGTAGAAGCCGAGCATCGCCTTCACCGGCAGCAGCCCCTCGGCGACGTCGTCGCACACCTTGGCGCGGGCCATCGGCGCGATCATGAAACCGTCGGGGAGGTCGGTCAGCGAGGCCTGGTAGACGTCCGTGCGGGTCGGCGACCAGTACAGCGGCAGCCAGCCGTCCGCGATCCGGGTGGTCTGCTCGATGTTCTTCGGCCCCTCCGCGCCCAGCAGCAGCGGCAGGTCCGCGCGCAGCGGGTGGGTGATGGGCTTGAGGGGCTTGCCGATGCCGGTGCCGTCGTCGCCGCGGTACGGGTGGTGGTGGAAGCGGCCGTCCAGCGTGACGGGGCCTTCCCGGCGCAGCACCTGCCGGATCACGTCGACGTACTCGCGGGTCGCGGTGAGCGGGCTCGCGGGGAAGGGGCGCCCGTACCAGCCCTCGACGACCTGCGGCCCGGACAGGCCCAGGCCCAGCATCATCCGGCCGCCGGAGAGGTGGTCCAGGGTGAGGGCGTGCATGGCCGTGGCGGTCGGGGTGCGGGCGGCCATCTGCGCGATGGCGGTGCCGAGGCGGATCCGCGAGGTGTGCGCGGCGATCCAGGTCAGCGGGGTGAAGGCGTCCGAGCCCCAGGCCTCGGCGGTCCACACCGAGTGGTAGCCGAGGTTCTCGGCCTCGGTGGCGAGGTCGAGGTGGTCCGGGTTGGGGCCGCGGCCCCAGTAGCCGAGTGCGAGTCCGAGGCGCATGTACGGTCCCCTCCGCGCTGCCGTTTCTGACGGTTCGTCAGGCGACTGTAAGCCAACGGCCCCCCGCCGGGAAGGGCGGGGGGCCGTCGGTGCGGGCTCGGCGAACTAGCCGCGCTGGATGCCCGAGGTGTCGTTCAGGACGCCGCGGCGGCCGTCCTGGGTCTGGGCGATCAGCGTGTTGGGGCCGCGCTGCTCGACGGCCAGGTACCAGGTGCCCGGCGCGAGTTCCGCGATCGGGTTCGGGGAGCCGTCCTCGGCGAAGAGGGGGCGGGCCACCGGGACCGCGAACCAGAACGGGGAGAAGTCCCCCGCCGGGGGCGGGGTGGGCGTGGCCGCCGCCTGGCCCGCGTCCTGCGGGGTGCCGCCGTACGGCGGGACCGGCTGCGGGGTGTTGCCGTAGGGCTGGGCCTGCTGGCCCTGGCCCTCCGGCGCGCCCGGGTAGCCGTACCCGACGCCGGGCTGGGGCTGGCCGCCGTACGGGCCGGGGGCGGCGGGCCGCGGCTCGGGCACGAGCGGCCCCGCGAGCGCGGGGATCTTCGCACCGGCGAGGGCGACGCCCGCCAGGACCGCGACGGCGAGGAAGCCGAGGATCGCGCCGGCGCCGTTGGACCCGCTGAGGATCAGCGTCCACAGCGCCGACCAGGCGGCCGAGACCGCGAGGACGGTGCCCCACGCCGACAGCGGCAGACCGACGATCTTGCGGCCTTCGGGCACGAAGCGGGTGGCGACCAGCAGACCGGCGGCGATGAAGCCGAGCAGGAACACGGAGGGCAGGGCCAGGCCGCTGAAGTCGGTGTTCCACGCGTTCGCGGAGACGAGGGTGGCGGAGTGGAAATCGAGCAACGAGGCGATGAACAGCAGCGCCGCTGCTCCGATCACCACGCCGTCGCCTCGAGTGAGGGAGCGGATGTTCACGTCTCAGGTGTCCTTCTCGGTCTCGGTCGTCTCGTGGTGCCACGGTCACAGTGCGTGTCTGGAGCGGGCGGGCGGCACCATGGTACGGAGGTTCCCCGCGGCGATCAGGATCGGGGCGGTGACCAAGTCCCGGCGGGACTCCCGAGAGGGCTACCCGCCGAGGAACGCCACGATGCCGTCCGCGATGCCCTGGGCCGCCTTCTGGCGCCACTCCGGACTCGTCAGCTGCGCCGCGTCCTTGGCGTCACGCATGTTGCCGCATTCGATGAACACCTTGGGCCTGGTTGACAGGTTCAGTCCGCCGAGATCGTCGCGGACGACCAAACCGGTCCCGCTGCCGAGGTAGTTCGCGGGGTCCGACCCGGTGGTCCGGGCGAAGTTCGAGGCGATCCGTTCGCCGAGGTTCCGCGAGGGCCCGACGATCGGCGAGGTGTCGGCGTCGCCGCCCTTGACCCGGGCGGGGAGGATCACGTGGTAGCCGCGGTTGCCGGCCGAGACCCCGTCGGCGTGCACGGAGACGACGGCGTCGGCCTTCGCCTCGTTGCCGATGCGGGCGCGTTCGTCGATGCAGGGGCCCCAGGGGCGGTCGCCCTCGTGGGTGAGGACCACCTTCGCTCCCTGGGCCTCCAGTGCCGCGCGCAGGCGCAGCGAGACGTCGAAGGTGAACTCGGCCTCCATGTAGCCGGAGTTCGTGGTGGTGCCGGTGGTGTCGCACTCCTTGAGGTTCGTGCCGATGTCCACCTGCTGTTCGATCTCGTCGGTGTGCTTGAAGTTGCCGGTGTTGTGTCCGGGGTCGACGACGACCGTCTTCCCGGTCAGCGGGCCCTTGGCGGGGGTCTTGGCGGGGCTCTCCGCCGGATCCTCGTCCGGGGCGGTGGGCGCGGCGGCGGCCTTCGCGTCGTGGCGGGCCGTGTGACCGGACCCGGACCCGGACGCGGACCCGGATCCGGACGCGGACCCGGACGCGGACCCGGCTCCCGTGCCGGCTCCGGTGAGGACCTGGACCAGCACCCACCCGGCCAGGCAGGCCGGGGCGAGTGCGGCGATCCCCACGACCAGGGTGGACCGTCGGGCGTACCAGGGCCGCCCCGCGGGGTCGGCCGGGGTGGCGGAGGTGGGGGGCTCGGCGGACTCGGAGGGCTGAGGGCTGTCGTCGTAGCGCACGCCGCGATGCTAGACCGGGGGTCCGACCGGGTCCGTGTTCTGGGCCATTCGAGGGCGTGGTGTGCTTATATGCCCGGTTATGGAGCATTCGGGCCTGTTCAGCCCCATTCGGTGTGGGCGACCCGCTCGGCCAGCGCCGCCGCACCCGCCGGGGTCAGGTTCCCGTGGAGGCGGAGCCTGGCCAGCCCGCCGTCGGGGTGGACGTCCAGCCGGGCGTGGGTCGCGGTGGCCGGAGCCGCGAGCGGCAGCCGGTGGAGGCTGTCGGGCTGGAGCGGCGTGCGCGGCAGCACCTCGGTCCACGCGCCCGCCTCGCCGTCCTTGACCGACAGCGAGATCCAGCCGGCCGCGTTGCCCTTGAGGTTGGCCGTGTCCACCTCGACCGCACGTATCCTGCTCTGCGCGGCGAGCCGGTAGCTGATCCAGTCGTTGCCGCGGTCGCGGCGGCGCCGGGTCTCCCAGCCGTCGTCCTGCTTCTGCGACAGCCCCGGCATGATCGTGTTGCCCGGCGAGGAGTAGAAGCCGTCCGAGGCGTCCTCCACGCTGCCGCCGTTCGTCACGCAGGCCACGTCCACGCTGCCGAGCAGCGCGAGCCAGGCGGGGTCGGGCAGCACTTCGCCGTGGACGCGGAGCCTCGCGATGCCGCCGTCCGGATGCTGGTTGATCCGCAGGTGGGTCCAGCGGCGCCCGGAGTCGATCGCGAAACCGTTGGCGGCGTGGCCCAGCACGGGAGTGCGCGGCAGGATCTCCTGCCAGGCGCCCGCGTCGCGCAGCAGCTCGGCCGCGGAGGGCGTGCCGGGGAAGGCGGCGGCCTCCACGCTGACCTGCTGCGGGAAGTTGCCGCGGAAGTGGGCGGTGTCCACGACGATCCCGCGGATGATCCCCGGTGCGCCGAGGCGGATCAGGGCCCAGTCGTGGTCGTCCCCGGCGGGGAAGGGGTGTGCGGCGTCCGCACCCCGCCGGCGCCGGGTTTCCCAGCCGTCCATCACCTTGCCCTTGTGGCCGTAGTCGTGGACGTCGAAGACCGCCGGGGTGCGCACGAGCAGGTTCTCCCGTTCGGCGAAGAACTCGTCGTTGGCGGCGACCACGCCCCCGCCGAGCCGGCGGTCGGCGAGGTCGGTGAGCCGGGTGAAGGGGAAATCGCCGGTGCGGTAGTCGGCGTAGGGATCGCCGGAGACATAGGGGGCGGCGTACGGATTCCGCGTGCTGTGCGCGTCCTGCTTCTGCATCGGTGGACCTTTCCGTCGTTGCCTGTGGAACGGTGCGGTGTTCCGACTCTCACAGGCAGCGGACGATCAGGTCCATCGAAGGTTTTCGATCAAACCATTCAGTCGAACTGAACGGTCCAGGGTGTCAGATGCCCTCGCCGACACGACGCAGGACGCGCAGGGAGTCCGTCACCGAGACCTCCTCGAAGGCGCCCGAGGCGAGGGCGCGCAGGTAGATCCGGTACGGGGCCTGGCCGCCGTCGGCCGGGTCGGGGAAGACGTCGTGGATGACGAGCGTCCCGCCCGCGGCCACGTGCGGGGCCCACCCCTCGTAGTCGCCGGTGGCGTGCTCGTCGGTGTGGCCGCCGTCGATGAAGACGAACCCGAGCGGGCCGCCCCACGCCGCCGCGACCTGCGGGGAGCGCCCCACGATCGCGATGACGTGCTCCTCCAGCCCCGCCTTGTGCAGGGTGCGGCGGAAGGTCGGCAGGGTGTCCATCAGCCCGATCTCCGGGTCCACGACCGTCGGGTCGTGGTACTCCCAGCCGGGCTGCTGCTCCTCGCTGCCCCGGTGGTGGTCGACGGTGAACGCCGCCACCCCAGCCTCGCGGGCCGCGTCGGCCAGCAGGATCGTGGAGCGCCCGCAGTACGTCCCGACCTCCAGTAGCGGCAGCCCGAGCGCGGCGGCCTCCGCCGCGGCCTCGTACAGGGCGAGGCCCTCGCCCGCGGGCATGAACCCCTTGGCCGCCTCGAAGGCGGCGAGGGTCTCCGGCTTGGGGGTGGCGGCCATGGGTCCTCCGGGGTTGCGCGTGCGTGGCGGTGACGGTGGCGGCCCATGCTGCCCTACCGCCGGGTAGCGGTCCATGCCGGGGCCCCGGTGCATGCCGGGGCCGGGCGCTCGGGGGACCCCGGGTTCGACGCCCCGCCCTTCAGGGTGGGCGCGAACGGCCTTTACCCTGAGGCAAGTTCGGCCGACCAAGCGGACTCACCGGGGGAACGGGCAGCATGAGCAGTGGGATCAGTGACGACCGGGACGACCAGGACGACGACAACGTCGACGGTGGCATAAAGCCGCTCGCGGCCACCGATCCGAGCCGGATCGGGCCGTACCTGCTGCTCGGGCGCCTCGGCGCCGGCGGCATGGGGCGGGTGTACCTGGCCCGGTCGGACGCAGGGCGGACCGTCGCCGTGAAGGTGGTGCACGAGGAGCACGTCTCGAACGCGCAGTTCCGGGCCCGCTTCCGCCGCGAGATCGACGCCGCCCGGCGCGTCGGCGAGCGGTACACCGCGCCCGTGATCGACGCGGATCCCGACGCCGACCGGCCCTGGGTGGCGACGGGATACGTCCCCGGGCTCTCGCTGGAGCAGATCGTGCGCCGGCACGGCCCCCTGCCCGTGGACTCCGTACACGCCCTCGCGGAGGGCCTGTTGCACGCGCTGGCCGACATCCACTCGGCCGGGATCGTGCACCGAGACCTCAAACCGTCGAACGTGATGCTCACCGTCGAGGGCGCCCGCGTCATCGACTTCGGCATCTCGCGGGCCCTGGAGACCTCCGTCGAGTCGCTGCTGACCAGCACCGGCATGGTCGTCGGCTCGCCCGGATTCATGTCGCCCGAGCAGGTCCGCGGGCAGCGCGCCGGGGTGAAGAGCGACGTGTTCACCCTCGGCTGCGTCCTGACGTACGCGGCCACGGGCCGGCTGCCGTTCGGGGCCGGTGCCAGCAACCAGCACGCGGTGATGTTCCAGATCGTGGAGGGCGAGCCGGAGCTGGAGCGGGTGCGGGACGACTCCCTGCGGGCGCTCATCCGCCGCTGCCTGGCCAAGGCCGTCGACGAACGGCCCGGCGTGGAAGAGCTGCTGGAGGACCCCGAGCGGGTCCGGCCGGCGGCGCCCGGAGGGGCGTGGCTGCCGCCCGAGGTCGTCGCGCGGCTCGCCCGGCAGGCGGCGCGGCTGCTCGACGCGGAGGCGGCGCCCCAACGGGAGGCGGAGACGGAGGCCGCTGCCGAGGCCACCGACCGGGCGACGCTCGGGCTGCGCCCGGAGTCCGGGCCCGCCGGACCGGGGTCGGGCGAGCCGGCCCCGGGTCCGCCCCCCGGTCCCGCGGCCGTGGACGGCACCCCCGCGACCGAGCGGCGCGGCCGCAAGCGGCGGTGGACCGTCGCCGTGCCGGCAGTCTTCGTGATCACCATCGGCGGCGGCACGGTCGCCCTGATCCAGCCGTTCGGCGGTGAGGGCTCGCAGGCGGCGCCCCCGGCGAGCAGCGCGCCCGTGACACCCGGCGCCGGGGGCGCCCCGTCCGCGGTGAACGGTTCACCGGCTCCGGGCGCACAGACCCCCCAGACCCCGACCCCGCAGAACCCCGACGGCACGGCGCAGGGCGGCCAGGTCGGCGGCGCCGCGGACCCGGGCGGTGGCGGTGGCGGTGCGCAGGGTGCCGCGGCGGGCGCGGGTACGCCGGGAGGCGGTGGGGGCACCCCGGGCGGAACCGGGAGCGGCGCCGGTACCCCCGGGGGTGGCGGCGGGGGCCCCGCCGCCGGGGGCACCGGTACCAGTACCGGCACCGGCACCGTTCCCGGCGGCGGCAACGCGTCCGGCACCACCCCCGGCTCCACTCCGGGGGGCGGGGGTTCGCCGAGCGGAGGCGGTTCGTCCGGCGGGGACGCCGTGCCCTCGTACTTCGTCGGCACCTGGACGTACAAGGGCCAGTTCAACATCGACCAGCCGGCGACGGTGACCATCTCCCGGTCCGGGTCCGTCCGCCTGATCACCGAGTCCCAGCTGGGCCACTGCGAGAACATCGCGAAGGTGACGTCGGTGGGCGGCGGCGGAAGCCGGATCAACATCGGCTCGGCGGCGGTGGACAAGAGCAAGTCGACCAGCAGCTTCTGCGGCGCGCTGGACGCGTCGTTCTTCACGAAGAGCGAGCCGGTCGGACTCCAGCACAACGTGGGACCGGCGCACGGCGACGGCTACTACTACGAACGCTCCTGACCCGAGCCGTTGTTGACGGTCCGTATGCCTCAGGGTGTGTTTCCTCGCCGTCCGGGAGGGCAACCTCGTCGTCCGCGTGGACCTCGGCAGCAAGATGTACCCCGCGGGCTCGCGCCTCCAGCAGGTCAAGGACATCGCCCGCTCGGCGGTGCAGGCCGCATCCCGCTGACGCCGAGCCGCCACACGTCGTGGAACACGTTCCATTCTGACCTTCCGTCAGAATGGAACGTGTTCTACTCTGCCGCGCATGGGCATCGGAATCACAGCGGAACAGCGGGAGTTGGCCGAAGCCGTACGCGGCTGGGTGGCGCGGGCCATGCCTCCCGAAGAGGTGCGCAAGCTGCTCGACACCCCGCCGCAGACCGGGACGCGGCCCACCTACTGGGACGCGATGGGCGCGCAGGGCCTGCTGGAACCGCACCTGGAGGGCGGGACCCTGCTCGACCTCGCCGTCGTCGTCGAGGAGGCCGCCCGGGGCGCGCTGCCCGGGGCGTACCTGCCGAGCGCGCTGGCGTCCGTACTGCTGGACCGGGCCGGGGCCGAGCCCCTCTCCGGGCGCGTCGGGGCCGTCGCGCTCGGGCCCGGGACGCTGACGGCCGTCGCCGTCGAGGGCGGCGGGTACCTGCTCGACGGGCTCGCGCCGCCCGTGCTCGGCGCCGGCGAGGCCGACCTCGTGCTGCTGGCCGCCGAGGCCGCGCACGGCACCCGCTGGTTCGCCGTGGACGCCGCCGCGCTGGACGTCCGTACGCAGGAGAGCGCCGATCCCACCCGCCCCACCGCCGAGGTGCACGCGCGCGGGGTCACCGTCGGCGCCGACCGGGTGCTGGAGCTGGAAGCGGCCCTCGTACGGGACCTGGCCTGCACCCTCTTCGCCGCCGATGCCTGCGGCATCGCCGCCTGGGCCCTGCACACGGCCGCCTCGTACGCCAAGATACGCGAGCAGTTCGGCCGGCCCATCGGGCAGTTCCAGGGCGTCAAGCACCTGTGCGCCGACATGCTCGTCCGGCTGGAGCAGGCCCGGGCCCTGGCCTGGGACGCCGCGAACGCGATGGACGAGCCGAGCGCGGACGTGCGGTCGATGGTCGCCGCGCTCGCGGCGGGCACGGCGCTGGACGCCGCCTACTCCTGCGCCAAGGACTGCATCCAGATCCTCGGCGGCATCGGCTTCACCTGGGAACACGACGCCCACGTCCACCTGAGGCGGGCGGTCGTCGCCCGCCAGCTGCTCGGCTCCGGCGACGGCCACCGCATCCGGGCCGTGCGCCTCGCGGAAGGCGGCGCCCGGCGCGAGCTGCGCCTCGAACTCCCCCCGGAGGCCGAGGAGTACCGGGCGCGGGCCCGCACCGTCATCGAGGACGCGCGCGGCCTCGACCCGGCCGCGGCGCGGCGGATCCTCGCCCCGACCGGCTACGCGGCCCCCTACCTCCCGCCGCCCTACGGGCTCGGCGCCGGCCCCGTCGAGCAGCTCGTCGTCCAGCAGGAGATGCAGGCGGCCGGGGTCAAGGTCGCCGACCTCGGCATCGCCACCTGGGTCGTGCCGTCGCTGCTCGCCTACGGCACCGACGCGCAGCGGGAGACGTACGCGCTGCCCACCCTGCGCGGGGAGCTGACCTGGTGCCAGCTCTTCTCCGAACCCGGGGCGGGCTCCGACCTCGCCTCGCTGCGCACCAAGGCCGAGCGCACCGAGGACGGCGGCTGGAAGATCAACGGGCAGAAGGTGTGGACGAGTTCCGCGCACACCGCCGACTACGGCATCCTGCTGGCCCGCACCGACCCGGACGCCCCCAAGCACAAGGGGCTCGGCTACTTCGTCGTCGACATGAAGAACACCCCCGGCATCGACGTCCGCCCGCTCAAGGAGATCACCGGCGAGGCCCTCTTCAACGAGGTCTACTTCGACGACGCGGTCCTCCCTGCGGACGCGCTCGTCGGGGCGGCCGACGGAGGCTGGAAGGTCGCCCGCAACACCCTCGGCAACGAACGCGTCCACATGGCCGGCCTGATGAGCTTCGACACCGGCCTCGAAGCCCTCATCGCCCGCTCCGCCGAGCTCGACGGTGCCTACAGGGCCCGCATCGGCGCGCTGGCCGCCGAGGCGCACGCGCTGGCCTGCATCGGGCTGCGCACCACCCTCCAGCAGGTGTCGGGGCTGGAGCCGGGCGCGGGTGCGTCGGTACGCAAGCTCGTCCAGACCCCGCACCAGCAGCGGACCGCCGAGCTCACCCTCGAACTGCTGGGCCCGGCGGGCGCCGTACGGGAGGGGGCCGGGGAGCGGGCGGTGCACGGGATGCTCATGTCCCGCTGCCTGACCATCGCCGGGGGCACCACGCAGGTCCAGCTCAACGTCGTCGCCGAGCGGATCCTCGGCCTTCCCAGGGACTGAAGGGCAGCACAGACATGAAGTCGTACATCGTGGGCGTCGGCATGACGAAGTTCGAGAAGCCGGAGTCGCGGGACTGGCAGTACTGGGACATGGCGAAGGAGGCCGGGAGCGCGGCGCTCGCGGACGCGGGGGTGGACTACGGGCTGGTCGAGCAGGTGCCGGTGGGCTACTGCTTCCAGGCCTCCACGGCCGGCCAGCGGGCGGCGTACGAGCTGGGGCTGAGCGGAGTCCCGGTCTACAACGTGAACAACAACTGCGCGACCGGTTCGACGGCGCTGATGATGGCGCGGCAGTTCGTCGAGGGCGGGATCAACGACTGCGTCCTCGCGCTCGGCTTCGAGAAGATGAAGCGCGGAGCGCTGGGCGGCGGCGCGGACGGCGGCGACTTCAAGACCTCGCCGGTGGCCCGCCACTACGGGATCATGGCGGCCGGGCACGGCTTCGAGATGTCCCCGCCCACCGCGCAGATCTTCGGCAACGCGGCGCGCGAGCACATGGAGCGGTACGGGACCACGGCCGCGCAGCTGGCGGCGGTCGGCGCCAAGAACCACAGGCACTCGGCGAACAACCCGAACGCGCAGTTCCAGGACGTGTACTCGGTCGAGGAGATCCTGGCGGCGAAGGAGATCCACTCCCCGCTGACCAAGCTCCAGTGCTCGCCGACCTCGGACGGGGCGGCGGCGGCGCTCGTGGTCTCGGAGCGGTTCGTCGTACAGCACGGGCTGCACGACAAGGCGGTCGAGATCGTCGCCCAGTCGATGACGACGGACACGGACGAGTCCTTCGCCTCGGGCTCGTGCATCGACGTCGTCGGCAAGCCGATGTCGGCGGCGGCGGGGCGGCAGGTCTTCGAGGCGTCGGGGCTGGGCATCGAGGACGTGGACGTGATCGAGCTGCACGACTGCTTCTCCATCAACGAACTGCTGACGTACGAGGCGCTGGGCATGTGCGAGGAGGGCGCCGCCGGGAAGCTGGTGGAGTCGGGCGCGACGACGTACGGCGGGCGGTGGGTGGTCAACCCGTCCGGGGGACTGATCTCCAAGGGGCACCCCCTGGGAGCCACGGGGCTGGCGCAGGCGGCGGAGTTGGTCTGGCAGCTTCGTGGCGCGGCCGGTGCGCGGCAGGTCCCCGGTGCGCGGGTGGGCCTTGCCCACAACATCGGGCTGGGGGGCGCGGCGGTGGTGACCCTGCTCCGCAAGTAGCGCCCCGGCGGGGGACCCGGGGCTCCGCCCCGGACCCCGCGCCTCAAACGCCGGCGGGGCTGGCTTTTGCCCGCGCTGAGTCGTCAGATGCCGCTGCGAACACGGCGCTCCGCGCCCGCGCCTCGAATGCCGGCGGGGGGGGGGGGGGGGGGGCCCGGGGCCCCCCCCCCCCCCCCCCGCGCCCCCCCCCCCCGCCGCCGGAGGCATGCTCAGCCCCGCCGGCGATTGAGGCGCGGGGGTGCGGGGGCAGCGGCCCAGTGGGCCTCGCTAGCCGGCCTTCACCAGTTCGCAGCGGCCGTCCACGCACTCCCGTCGCAGCCGCCCCCGCGAGACCGTCTGGGCCAGCCCGATCGCCCAGCACATCGGGCACCCCCGCAGCGCCAGCAACCCCACGGGCGCGAGCAGCAGGGAGGCCGGGCCCGTGAACGGGAGGAGGGCCACGGCGCCGATCAGGGCGCCGAAGCCGACCGCCCCCCGCGCCAGGTGCCGCGGCAGGGACGCGCTCGCGAAGTCGCCGCCGGCGCGGTCAGTGGTCGGCATGGGCATCGCCACCTCCAGGGGCAGTACGCAGGGCGAGCTGCACGGCCGCGCGGGCGCGGTGCAGCCGGGACTTCATCGCCGGGGTGCCGATCCCCAGCGCATCGGCGGTGACGCGGCCGCTCAGGCCCTGGACGTCCCGCATGATCAGCACCCTCCGCTGGTCCTCGGGCAGCGCGGCCACGGCCTCCGCCACCCGGGCCGCCTCCAGGCGCAGCACCACTTCCTCCTCGGCGGACATCGCCCGCTCCTCCGGTACCGTCCCGGCCCCCCGGGGAATCGCGGCCCGGGCCCGCCGCATGCACTCGTTGCGGACGATGCGGAACATCCACGAGGCCAGTGCGCCGGACGCCCGCAGCATGCCGATCTTGCGGTACAGGATGATCAGCGCTTCCTGGGCCGCGTCCTCGGCGTCCTCGGGCGAGGCGCACAGCGAGTGGGCGAAGCGGCGTACGTGCGGGTGCGAGCCGGACACCAGCGCGGTGATCGACTCGACGTCGCCGCGCTGCGCGGCCGCGACCAGCGTCGCGCCCGGCCAGGACGGGTCAGCCACGGGCCCGGCTCCGCTTGCGCAGGACGACGGCCGTGCAGGTGCACAGCAGTACGAGGGCGACGGCTCCGGCGATGACGTAGGTCACTGCGACCTCCAGGTCTCGTGTTTCGGTCCCGACCTTGTCGTCGGTACGTACACAAGAGGCGGGAGGGCTCGGAAAGGATTCACCCGGGGAACCACCCGGGAATTCACCCCAGGACCGGGTCGATCACCGTTTCGCCCATCGAGGCCCGCCGGATGGAGTCGGCCAGCTCCTCCAGCGGGCCGTCCCGCAGCACCAGGCCCGCCGCGCCGGCGGCGAGCACCGCTTCGGCCAGTCCCGGGTGGGCCGAGCCCGTCGTGACCAGGACCCGGCACTCCGGGTCCTCCGCGAGGATCGCCGACGCGGCGGCGACCTCCTCCACCAGCGCCACCGCCGGACGCGCCGTCAGATCCCGTACGACCTCGATGTCCGGCTGGAGGCCGAGCCGCAGCGCCAGGGCCGGATCGGGCGGGTCCAGCAGGACCCGCAGGGACCGGGTGGGGCGGTGGTTCACGGGCATTTCGCTCACGTGCGAAGAGTAACTGACGTGGAGTCAGCACATGGGGTCAGCGCTCTTCCCAACTGCTGGGGCGTGCGTTATACATTCCCTCACCGGTCCTAGAACGCGTTCTAAAACCGGTCCGCATGCGACCTCGGTGCGGCCGACGGTGCGGACGGCCGCACCGAGGTCTTCCAAGAAGAACCAAGAACAGGGAGCAGCATCCTCATGCCGATCGATGCCGCCAAGGCCCTCGCCGCCGACCCCCGCAAGGGGGACATCGGCTGGGACCACAAGGACATCCAGCTCTACCACCTCGGCCTCGGCGCGGGCGCCGCGCGCAGCGGGCAGAGCCTGGCGACCGACCCAGACGAGCTGCGCTACACCCTCGAATCCAAGCTGCACGTGCTGCCCAGCTTCGCGACCGTCGCCGGCGCCGGGATGGCCATGCTGGGCGGCCTGTCCGCCCCGGGCATCGACGTCAACCTCGCCATGGTCCTGCACGGCGGCCACTCCATCACGCTGCACCGGCCCATCCCCGTCAAGGGGCAGGCCACCGCCGGCTCCAAGGTCGCCGCCGTCTACGACAAGGGCAAGGCGGCCGTCATCGTGCTGCGCTCCGAGGTCGAGGACGCCGACGGGCCGCTGTGGACGAGCGACGCGCAGATCTTCGTACGGGGAGAAGGAGGCTTCGGCGGCGAGCGCGGGCCCTCCGCCAAGGAGGAGCTGCCCGAGCGCGCGCCCGACCGCGTCGAGGAGCGCCACATCCGGGACGACCAGGCACTGCTCTACCGGCTCTCCGGCGACTGGAACCCCCTGCACGCCGACCCCGAGTTCGCGAAGCTGGGCGGCTTCGACAAGCCCATCCTGCACGGCCTGTGCTCGTACGGGATGACCCTCAAGGCCGTCGTCGACACGGCGCTCGGCGGGGACGTCTCCCGCGTCCGCGCCTACCGCACGCGCTTCGCCGGGATCGTCTTCCCGGGCGAGACGCTGCGCATGCGGATGTGGCAGGAGCCCGGCCGGGTGCTGGTGTCGGTGACCGCCGTCGAACGGGACGACGCGCCGGTCCTCGCCGACACCGTCGTCGAACACGCGTAATCCAGAACGCGTCATCCAGACCTGTTTAAGGAGCCGCACCGTGCGCGCAGCACTGCAGAGCGAGATAGGCCAGGACAAGCTCGAGGTCGTCGACGACATGGAGGCCGTGGGCTTCGGCCCCGGCAAGGTCAGGATCCGCATCAAGGCCACCGGCCTGTGCCACTCGGACCTGTCCGCGATGAGCGGCGTACTGCCCCAGCCCGCCCCCTTCATCCCCGGCCACGAGGGCTCCGGTGTGATCGTGGACGTCGGCGACGGGGTGACCGGCCACCACATCGGCGACCGGGTCCTCGTCTGCTGGCTGCCGCCGTGCGGTCACTGCCCCGCCTGCAAGCGGGGCCAGGGCCACCTGTGTCTGGAAGCCTTCGGGAACGTCGCCACCCCCAACTTCAAGCGGGCCGACAACGCGATCTTCGGCTTCGCCGGCACCGGCACCTTCTCCGAGGAGATGGTCGTACCGGCCGCCTGCGCCATCCCGATCCCCGACGACGTGCCCTTCGACATCGCCGCCCTCATCGGCTGCGGGGTCACCACCGGCCTCGGCGCGGCCATCAACACCGCCAAGGTGGAGGCCGGAGCCTCGGTCGCCGTCATCGGCTGCGGCGGAGTCGGCATCTCCGTCATCCAGGGCGCCAAGGTGCAGGGCGCGGCGCAGATCGTCGCCGTCGACCCGGTGGAGTCCCGGCGCGAGGCGGCCCTGAGGTTCGGGGCGACGGAGGCGGTCGCACCCGACGCCTTCGACGACGCCAAGAACCGCATCACCGGCGGCGAGGGCTTCGACTACGTCTTCGAGGTCGTCGGCAAGTCCGCCACCGCGCAGACCGCGTACAAGATGACCCGGCGCGGCGGCAGCGTCGTCATCGTCGGCGCGGGCGCGCTCGACGACAACTACCAGGTCGACATGTTCTCGCTCTTCTTCGACGAGAAGAAGATCCTGCCGTCGATGTACGGCGGCGGGGACGTGCTCCGCTCCTACGACCGCACGATCGCCCTGTGGCGGGCCGGCCGGGTGGACCTGGCGAGCCTGATCACCCACCGGGTGCAGCTCGCCGAGATCAACGACGCCCTGGACCAGATGCGCACGGGCGTGGCCCTGCGCACCTGCATCGAAATCTGACGCCCAGCCGACCAGCTCTGAGAGGAACCGTACGGATGTCACTGCCACTTGAGGGACTCTCCGCCATCGTCACGGGCGCGGGCCGCGGGCTCGGCCGGGCCGAGGCGATCGAGCTCGCGCGGCTCGGCGCGAGCGTGGTCGTCAACGACTTCGGGCAGCCGGGCCGTGACGGCTCCGGGGAGGCCTCGGCCGCCCCGGCGGAGGAGGTGGCCGAGGAGATCCGTGCGGCGGGCGGCCGGGCGGTGGCGCACCTGGGCGACGTGGCCGACTTCGAGCAGGCCCGCGAGCTGGTCGACCTGGCGGTGAGCAGCTTCGGGAAGCTCGACATCCTGGTCAACAACGCGGGCATCCTGCGTGACCGGATGGTCTTCTCGATGTCGGAGGACGAGTGGGACTCGGTGATCCGGGTCCACCTCAAGGGCCACTTCAACACCACGCACTTCGCGTCCGTGCACTGGCGCGAGCGGTCGAAGGCGGCGGGCGGGCCGGTCTACGGCCGGATCGTCAACACCTCCTCCGAGGCCTTCCTCGGCGGCTCGGCCGGCCAGCCGAACTACGCGGCGGCCAAGGGCGGCATCGTGGGCCTGACCACCTCCACCGCCCTGGCCCTCGCGAAGTACGGGGTGACGGCCAACGCCATCTGCCCGCGCGCCCGGACCCGTATGACGGAGGACGTCTTCGCCGGCTTCCAGGTCCCGGAGGAGGGCAAGCTCGACGCCCTCGCCCCCGAGCACGTCTCCCCGCTCGTCGGCTACCTGGCCTCGCCGGCCTCGGCGAAGGCCAACGGCCAGCTGTTCGTCGTGCACGGCGGGATCGTAGTCGTGATGGAACGCCCCAAGGTGGCGGCCAAGTTCGACACCTCGAAGGAGACCTTCTCCTTCGAGGAGCTGGACGAGCTGCTCACCCCGCACTACGACTCCCGCCCCGCGAACGAGACCTTCGCGGCCGCCGAGGTCCTCGGCCTCAAGCACGGCTAGTCCGCGTGTTCGCGCTCCGGGCGGCGGAAGACCCCCGCCGCCCGGGCGTCTTCCCGCGGCCCGTGGCCCGCAGCCCGCTGCCCGCGGTCAGATCGGGAAGCCGAGAGCGTCCCGCAGATCGGCGGGTTCGCGGTAGTGCACACCGGTCATTCCGAGTGCCACGGCCGCCCGGACGTTCTCCAGGCGGTCGTCGACGAAGAGGCACCGCTCCGGGGCGGCGCCTGCCCGTTCGACCGCGATCTCGTAGATCCCGCGGTCCGGCTTGGCCACGCCCACCCGGGCGCTGCTGACGACGTGGTCCGCGAGGTCGGACAGCCCCATCGAGGCCAGGTCGTCGTCCAGCCGGTGGGTCGCGTTCGTCACCAGGACCAGCACCTGCCCCGCCGTGCGCGCGGTGCGCAGTACGGAGACCACGGCCTCGTCGGCAGCGAACGGCGCGTCCGCGAACGCCGTGGCCAACTCCCGTGCCGATACCGCGGATATGCCGCTGCCGTCCGTCAGCGCGAGGGCGATGGAGTCCACCCATTGCGCGACGGTGGTGCGGCCCAGCAGCAGCGGTCCGTCGAGCTCGGGACGGAAGGCCACCTCCGCGGTGGTGCCAACGGGCAGCGCGGCGGCCCGTTCCAGCTCCGCCAGGCCGCTCGTGTCGTAGAAGCGGATCACATTGTCGAGGTCGCAGAGCACCGCGTCGAAGGGCCTGGGCGCGGAGGATTCCCGGGTGGTCGTCATCCGGCCTGCCTATCACGGCGGCTGCCCCGAAGGGCTACAGAGGCGCCTGTTGCAGAGGGACCGGCCGGGGTGCGGCGGCCGCGGGCGGTGGCGGGTCCAGGCGGACCGGCGGGGGAGGGGCGGGCGGCAGGGCCATCCCGAGGATCCCGCAGGGCGCCTCCGGCGTCGCGTACGGGAGGTGCAGGCGGCCCTCCGTCGTCCACAGGCCCGTGCCGCCGAGCCAGCCGGCCGGGCCGCCGAGCCGGAAGACGTGCCGGTCGGCGGGGCGCCACAGGGCGAGCCCGGTGTCTCCCACCCGCAGCGCCACCCCGCAGCTCTCCGGCATCAGGGCCTGGCCCGGCTGCACCGCGAACGGGGTCGCCTCCTCGTCCAGCCGCAGGCACTCCGGGAAGCGCACCGGCCGGGTGCTGCCCAGCACCCCCCACCCCAGGCGCGGTTCGCCCGGGGCGTCGGAGCGGATCAGCAGCAGCCCGCTGTCCGGGTCGGCCAGCAGCAGCCGGTCCTCGCTGGCATCGGCGATCTGGAGCAGCGGGGAGACCTCGCCGCCCCGCCCCAGGTCCACCGCGACGGCCTTGACGGTGCCCTCCAGCTCCCGGTCCAGGGCCAGCATCCGGCCCGCCCGGTCCAGCCACACCCCGCCGGAACACTTGCCGGGAACGCTCGCCACCCGGGCGAAGGCGCCGCCGGCCACCTGCCACACCGTCGTCCCGGTGTCCGTCACGGCCAGGGCGTAGGCGGCGAGCCCGTCCGGGCACGGGGCGAGCAGTCGGACCCGCAGCCCTTCCTCCGCCTCCACCGTCCCGAGCTGGAGCTCCCCGGTCCGGGGCCCGGCCGCGGCGCCCGTCGGGTACAGCAGCGCGAAGGCGTGCCGCTGCGCGACCCGGCGGTGGATCAGCACCCGCCCGTCCGTCAGCGGGAGCACCTCGCTGTCGGCCTCTTCGGGCTGCGCGAGCGGCAGCGGTACCGCGTACGCCTCGGACCCGGACAGGGTCCAGCGCTCGGCGTAGTACGCCTCGCCCTCTCCGGCGAGCCGGGCGGCGTACGAACCGTCCACGGTGATCGTGAACGGAGTCGTGGTCGTCACATCGATGGCACAGACAGTCATCTGGGCCCTCACCTCCGAGAGGAAGCTAGTTTTCGCACTTCCTGCCGAACAACACCGCCAACTCCGCTTCACACATACGGGTGTCCGGTCGGCGATTCGCCTGTGGTGGAGGTGGTGGTTGTGCACTCCCGGCCTCGCCGGCGTTCGAGGCGCGGGCTCCCGGGGCGGAACCCCGGGGGCCCGGGCGCGGACCGAGGGCCCTCTCGGCGGAGCCTCGCCTGGCGGGGACGGTCGCCCCGGACGGTAGCCTTGGCCCGTGCCCCGTCTCTCTGAAGTCATCGCCGCGCTGGACGCTCTCTGGCCCCCCTCGCGGGCCGAGCAGTGGGATGCCGTCGGCACCGTCTGCGGCGACCCCGATGCCGAGGTCTCCCGGGTGCTGTTCGCCGTGGACCCCGTACAGGAAATCGTCGACGAGGCGGTCAAGCTGGGCGCCGACCTGGTCGTCACCCACCACCCCCTCTACCTGCGCGGCACCACCACCGTCGAAGCCGGCACCTTCAAGGGCCGCGTCGTGCACACGCTGATCAAGAACGACATCGCGCTGCACGTCGCCCACACCAATGCCGACACCGCCGACCCCGGAGTCTCCGACGCCCTCGCCGGCGCCCTGGACCTGCGGATCACCGGCCCGCTCGTGCCCGACCCGACCGACCCCAACGGCCGCCGGGGCCTGGGCCGGCTCTGCGAACTGGACCACCCCGAGACCCTGCGCGAGTTCGCCGCCCGCGCCGCCGCCTGGCTGCCGCACACCGCGCAGGGCATCCGCGTCGCGGGCGACCCGGACATGCTCATCCGTACCGTCGCCGTCAGCGGCGGCTCCGGCGACAGCCTCTTCGCACAGGTCCGCGCCGCCGGCGTGGACGCGTACCTCACCGCCGACCTGCGCCACCACCCGGTGTCCGAGGCCCGCGAGCAGAGCCCGCTCGCCCTCGTCGACGCCGCCCACTGGGCCACCGAGTGGCCCTGGTGCGAGCAGGCCGCCGCGCAACTCGACGCGATCTCCGAGCGCAACGGCTGGGGCCTGCGGACCCACGTCTCGCGCACGGTCACCGACCCCTGGACGGCGCACGCGCCGTCCCTCACCTCCCCTTCTACCTCTGGAGCCCCCAACTGAACGCCGAGCCCGCCGACCAGATCCGACTTCTCGACGTCCAGGCCCTGGACGTCCGGCTGTCTCAGCTCGCCCACAAGCGCAAGTCGCTGCCGGAGCACACCGAGGTCGACTCGCTGACCAAGGACCTCACCCAGCAGCGCGACCTGCTCGTCGCCGCGCAGACGCAGGCGAGCGACGCGGCCCGCGAGCAGACCAAGGCGGAGCAGGACGTGGACCAGGTGCGCCAGCGCGCCGCCCGCGACCAGGCGCGACTGGACTCCGGCGTCGGAGTCTCGGCCCGGGACCTGGCCAACCTGCAGAGCGAGGTCGTCTCCCTCGCCAAGCGCCAGGCCGACCTGGAGGACGTGGTCCTGGAGGTCATGGAGCGTCTCGAGGGCGCGCAGGAGCGGGTCACCGAGCTGACGGAGCGGGTCTCCGCCCTCGAAGCCAAGCTGGCGGACGCCACCGCGCGCCGGGACGCCGCGACCGGTGAGCTCGACACCGAGGCCGCCAAGGTCACCAAGGACCGCGAGGTCATCGTCGGATCGATGCCGGCCGACCTGATGGCCCTGTACGAGAAGATCCGCCTCAAGCAGGGCGGGGTCGGCGCCGCGCGCCTGTACCAGCGCCGCTGCGAGGGCTGCCGGCTGGAGCTCGACACGGCCGAGGTCAACGAGATCAAGGCCGCGGCCCGCGACCAGGTCGTCCGGCACGAGAACTGCGGCCGCATCCTGGTCCGTACGGCGGACTCGGGCATCTGATGCAGCGGCCGGTCCGGTTCGTCGTGGAGGCGGACGGCGGCTCCCGGGGCAACCCGGGGCCCGCCGGCTACGGCGCGGTCGTCCTCGACCCGGCGACGGGGGAGACGCTGGCCGAGCGCGCCGAGTTCATCGGCGTCGCGACGAACAACGTGGCGGAGTACAAGGGCCTGATCGCCGGCCTCAAGGCGGTCCGGGACCTCGCCCCGGACGCGCAGGTGCAGGTGCAGGTCCGGATGGACTCCAAGCTCGTCGTCGAGCAGATGTCGGGCCGCTGGAAGATCAAGCACCCGGACATGCGGCCGCTGGCGGCGGAGGCGGCGAAGATCCTGCCCGCCTCCCAGGTGTCGTACGAGTGGATCCCGCGCGAGCGCAACAAGCACGCGGACCGGCTCGCCAACGAGGCGATGGACGCGGGCAAGCGGGGCCGGCAGTGGGAGCCGTCGGCCTCGACGGCGGCCTTCTCGACTCCGTCGGGGCCCCCGGGTGACGCGGCCGCCGGCGCGGCGGCGGCCCGAGCAGCCCTCGCCTCCGCCCGCACCCGAACCGGCACCCCGGAGGCCGAGGCCGCCCGCGGCATCGCCGCCGGGGCGGACACGCCGGTCGCCTCGGGCGGCGGTGCGTGGACCGGCGGTTCGGACGCGGAGGCGGCGCGCGGCATCGCGACCGGGGCGGTGGGCACGACGGCCGACTCCGGCAGGGGGGCGCGCGGCCACGCGACGGCCCCCGGCGTCTCCGCCGCTGCGCGCGGCCCGGCGGCCGACCGGGTCCAGGAAGCGGCCGACGTGCTGTTCACGGACGGCGGGGCCCTTCCCGAGGCCCAGGCCATGCTCGAACCCTGCCTCGACTCCGATGCCTCCGAGACCACGGCCGCGGCCCCGTCAGCGGGCGCGGCAACTCCCGGCTGGGGCCCGGACATGGGGGCTCCGGCCACCTTCGTGCTCCTGCGCCACGGCGAGACCGCGCTCACCCCGCAGAAGAGGTTCTCCGGGAGCGGGGGCAGCGACCCCGAGCTGTCCGAGGCCGGCCGCCGCCAGGCCGCCGCCGTGGCCGAGGCGCTGGCCGCCCGCGGCACGATCCAGACGGTCATCAGCTCCCCGCTGCGCCGCTGCCGCGAGACCGCGCAGGCGGTCGCCACCCGCCTCGGCCTCACCGTGACCGTCGAAGACGGCCTGCGCGAGGTGGACTTCGGAGCCTGGGAGGGCCTGACCTTCGCCGAGGTGCAGGAGCGCTTCCCGGACGACCTCCAGGCCTGGCTGGACTCCCCGAAGGCGGCCCCCACCGGCGGCGGCGAAAGCTTCATGGCGGCCACCCGGCGGATCTCCGCCACCCGCGACCGCCTGCTCGCCGCCCACGCCGGCCGCACGGTGCTGCTGGTCACGCACGTGACCCCGGTCAAGATCCTGGTCCGCCTCGCCCTGGGCGCCCCGCCGGAGGCCCTGTTCCGCATGGAACTCTCCGCGGCCTCCCTCTCGGCGGTGGCCTACTACGCCGACGGCAACGCCTCGGTCCGCCTCCTGAACGACACGGCGCACCTGCGATAGCCACTCCCGGCCCGGCCCGGCCGCGAAACCCGGAACCCCCGCCCTTTGCGCGGGGGTTCCCGCTTTCCGTGCGGGTTACCTCTCCTTGTACGCGGCCAGCAGTCCCAGCTTCCGGGCCTGGGTGATCCAGCGGCCCGCCGTCGCTTCCGACTTCGCCCACCGGGCAGCGATGGCTTTGCGGGGTGCGATGCCGTGATCCACGGCCCACAGGTACACCTCGGCGACGGCCCGCGCGTGGTCGGTGTCGCCTCCGTACCGCCTGTCGGCGACGTGGGGCACGACGGCTGCACCGAGCTGCTTCACCCTGACCTCTGCGGCGATCTTCAGCAGGCGGTCGTAGGGCAGCCGACGGAGCACGGTCGGGGTGAGCCGCGGGCTCTCAGGGCTCGTCATTCGGATGAAGAAGCCGTTCGGATGGGACTCTCCCGGGGGAAAGCCGACGATGAAGGTGCACTCGTCGTATCCGGGGACCTCGGTCATCGTCACACCGTCGACACTGGTCGAGATCTTGACCTGGGGGTCGGTTTGATGCACGCCGCGATCACTCTCTTGTAATATGAGCGCTCGTATTGAGCAGGTGTGTCAGATGTTTTCCGTCACTCCCCCCATCCTGCTCCATCTCGGCGACAGGCCCCGCCTCCGGCGAGAAGGCGAAGGCCGGCGCCCGGCCGACCGCGGCCGCCGGGCCTCAGGGCGCGGCAAAGGTCGGGTCCACACAAGGGAGCACGCATGGCCAAGATCAAGAAGCGATATGCCGCCATAGCCGTCGGGGACTTGCGCGTCGACGAACGCATGGACGTCGAGCGCGTGTTCGGCGTCGCCCAGCGCCCGTTCATGAAGGCCTGGGCGAACAAGTTGGACAAGGAGTGGAACCCCGACTACCTCCTGCCGGCCCTGGTCTCCTTGCGTAAGGACGGCTTCTACTACCTGATCGACGGCCAGCACTCCACCCACGTGGCCAAGATCCGCGAGGGCGAGTCCTTCAAGCGTGACTGCATGGTCTATGAAGGCCTGAGCCTCGACATGGAAGCCCGCCTGTTCCTCGCGGCCAACCGCGACCGCAAGGCGGTTCGCCCGCTCGACACTCATCACGTCGCCCTCACCGCGCGGGACGAGATCGCCGTCCGCATCGACGAAGAAGTGACGAGTTGCGGGCTCACCGTGAACAGTGGAACGACCGCCACCCGCGTCGGGGCAGTCCAGGCGCTTCAGTACCTCGCCAAGACCGAAGGCATGATCAGGACGGTTCTGACCTGTGCGGAAGAGGCTTGGGGCCGTCGCGCCTCCTCCTGGGACGGCACGGTTCTGCGCGCCCTCGGGATGATCATCGAGAAGAACGGCGAGGTGATCAACCGTGACCGCTTGGTCAAGGTGATGGGCGAGAAGACGGTCCAGCAGTGGAAGTCGCAGGCCATAGTCAAGGCGATGAACGGCGGAGGTTCGAGCTCGCGCTCCAAGCCACTCGCCAATGACATCATCGCCCGCTACAACAACCGTCTGACCACCACGACGAAACTCGAAGCGGTCTGAGCCGGCAACGCAGGCGGTCGCCACCCGCCTCGGCCTCACCGGGACCGTCGAAGACGGCCTGAGCGGGGTGGACTTCGGCGCTTGGGAGCGCCTGACTTTCGCCGAGGTGCAGGAGCGCTTCCCGGGCGACCTCCAGGCCTGGCCGGACTCCCCGAAGGCGGCTCCCACCGGTAGCGAAAGCTCCGGTCGAGATCCTGGTCCGCCTCGCCCCGGGCGCCCCGCCGGAGGCCCTGTTCCGCATGGAACTCTCCGCGGCCCGGCCCGGCCCGGCCCGGGTCAGGGTGCGGGCCTGAGGCGGTCGAGGGCCTCCACCGCCTGTTCCAGCGCCCGGGCCGTGTTCCGGGCCTGGGCGTTCGCGGACCGGATCTTGCCGCTCGCGTACCGCGGGGGCTGAGCCGCGTCCGTCGTGGCCCAGTCGTCACGGTGGTCGACGTGCCGGGCCAAGTGCTTCAGCGCGTCTTCGAGGTGGCGGGCCAGCTCGCGCAGGCTCTCGGTCACCGAGGCGACGTCGGCGGGACTCCCGTATGCGTCGCGGGGGTCGCGGGTCGCTCCGGCGAGGTCGCGTATGAGCGCGGCGGCGGCAGCCGCGGCGGCGGGGTGATCGGTCATGGATTCGAGGGTGCCCCACGGTGCGCCCCGCCGAAAGACGCTTGCACCCGCCGCCGCGAACCGGGCGGCCACCGCGGAGGGATCAGTCGAGGACGCGACGGATCTCGGTGGGCCAGGCCCACAGGGTGAGGGCGAACGAGGGCAGTGCGACGACGATGCCGATCGTGGCCCACGTCCAGGCGTTCGCGAGCGTACCCACCGCGTCCTCGACCTCGGATCCGCACCCGAACCGCCCGCAGTCGGTCGGGATCTCGGTGTGGGCGACCACGGTCAGCGCGATGACGGAGATCAGGGTGCCGATCAGGGCGAGGGTCAGCCAGCCGCCCGCGTAGGGGGCGGCCTGTCCGAACGGGGCCCGGCGCTGTACATAGGCGAGTTCCGTCCGGACCATCGGGTGACCGCTCGCGGTGGCGGGGCCGGGCACCCGGGCCGGGTTCTCGGGGGTGGTCACGCGTCTTCCTCCTCGATTCGCCGTCCGCCCACCCTGCGTTACCGCTGGCAGGTCCGGTGGATCATATGGGTGACCCGGCGTCAGATGAAGAGGTGTCTCATCGTTCGGAGGAAGGTGCGGACGCCGACGGTCCTCGGGCGTGAACGCGGGGCCGGGGCCGGCGCGGTGGCGGGAGGTCGCCGGACCTGCGCGGGCATCGCCGCTCCCACCCCGAACGGAGTGGGAGCGGCAGACGAGCCGGCCTGTACGCCGGGTTCTGTCACCCGGTGACCTCGCGGTCGCCGGGGAGACGGCCATCCATCTAGGACCGGTGTTGCCACCGGCCTCGTGCGGTCTACCCGCGAACTCGGGCGGGCAGCCCTCAAGCGTTCGCGCAGACCCGTCCGGGGACGGATCCTCTTGACCTTGCTCCGGGTGGGGTTTACCTAGCCGCCTGGGTCACCCCAGGCGCTGGTGGTCTCTTACACCACCGTTTCACCCTTACCGAGGGCCGAAGCCCCCGGCGGTCTGTTTTCTGTGGCACTGTCCCGCGGGTCACCCCGGGTGGGCGTTACCCACCACCCTGCCCTGTGGAGCCCGGACGTTCCTCGGCGGGATCCGGGGATCCCGACGCGGCCGCCCGGCCGACTCGTCTGCCGTGCCAGCCATGTTACCCGGGGCGCAGGTCGCGCTTGACCTTGACGCAGCGGCAGGGTTTCTACTGGGCCCCATGCGGATCGGAGAGATCGCCGCGCTCGTCGGGGTCACCACCCGGGCGATCCGGCACTACCACCATGTCGGGCTGCTCCCGGAACCGGAGCGGCGACTCAACGGGTACCGGGCCTACGGGGTCCGCGACGCCGTCCTGCTGGCCCGTGTGCGCCGGCTCACCGAGCTCGGGCTGAGCCTCGACGAGGTGCGGGACGTCCTCGCCGACGACGCCGGGCGCGAACTGGCCGACGTACTGGAGGAACTGGACGCCGACCTGGCCCGGCAGCAGGCCGAACTCGCCGAGCGCAGGCGCCGGCTCGCCGTGCTGCTGGCGGCCGGGCCCGGGGAGGCCGAGCCGCTGTCGCCCGCGCTCGCCGCGCTGCTGGCGAAGGCGCCGGAGACCGCCTCGCGCTCCGCCGCGATGGACCGCGAGCACCTGGAGCTCCTCGACGCCTCGGGCGCGGCCGGCGAGGAGCTGTACGCCGCGCTCGGCCCGCTCGCCGCGGATCCGGCGGTGCTCGCCCTGTACGAGCGGCTGGACGACCTGGCCGGGGCGCCCGCCGACGATCCGCGGATCCCGGGGCTGGCGGCGGAGTTCGTGGCGGCCGTGCCCGAGGAGGTGTTCGCCGCCGTCCCCGCCGACGGGGTCGTCGTGTCCGGGTTCCGGGAGGCACTGCTCGCCGAGTACGCCCCCGCGCAGGCCGAGGTCGTCCGCCGGGTGATGGAGGCGTTCATGGAGAAGGGGAGGGGATGAACGGGATGCCCGGGGTGCGCGGGATGAGAGTGGCGCGGGTTGCCGCGGCCACCGTCGTGCCGGCAGAGCTGGCGCTCGTGGTGTGTCTGGCCGCCGGGGTTCGGCTCCCGGGGTGGGCTCTCCCGCTCGCCGAGGGCCTGGTGCTCGGGGTGGTGCTGCTGGAGGCCTGGGTGCTGGGGCAGCTGTACGCGGCCGGGCGCCGGCGCGGTGCCCGGCGCGGGGAGGCATGGCGGGCGGCGGGGCGGGCCGTGGTGCCCGTCCGGGTGCGGCGGCTGGTGCGGCACGAGCTGCGCGCCGGCGCCTCGCTCGGGTGGTGGGTGCTGCGCCGCAGGCACGGGGTGCGGGCCGGGGACCTGGCCGCCGCGTACACGGGGCCGCAGACGGCCATGATGTACGGGATGCTCTTCGTGTCGGTCGTGGAGACCGTCGCGCTGTCCTTGCTCATCCCCTGGCCGGCGGTGCACCGGGTGGTGCTCGTTCTCGATGTCTACGGGGTCCTGCTCGTGCTCGCCCTGCACGCCGCCTGCGTCACCCGGCCGCACGTGCTCCGCCCCGACGGATCCCTGCGGATCCGCTACGGGGCGCTGTTCGACCTGGTCGTGCCGCCCGACGCGGTGGCCTCCGTACGGGTGGACCGCCGCTATCCCGAGGGACGGCTCGTCACCCTCTCCGAGGACGGGGTGCTCGACCTGATCGTCGGCAGCCAGACCACGGTGACCCTGGAGCTGGCCCGGCCCCTCCCCTTCACCCGCCCGTTGGGAGCCCGGGGAGAGGCCCGCGTCGTCCGCTTCCACGCCGACGACCCGCGGGCGCTCGTGGGAGCCCTCCGGGGGGCCCTCACGCCGTAGGGGCACTCACGCCGTGGCGAAGAGGATCTTCGCCGTTCCCGGGTCCGCATGAGTGAGGCGGACCCGGATGCGCTCGCCCAGCGGCAGTTCCTCCCGCGGGGACTCGACGCGGCCGACCACCGCGGGCTCCTCCAGGTGGACCGTTCCCACCAGCGGCTCCCGCTCCTTGACGTCGATCACCGTGGCGTCGAAGGTCTCCCCGACGCGGTCCTTCAGCACGGCGGCCTCGACGAGGTCCACGGACTCGCGCTCGACGGCGTTCGCCAGCCGGGAGCCCTCCGCCATCCGCTCGGGGAGCGCGGCGAGGCCCTCCACCGCCCACCGCGGGGGCTCGGCCCCGGCCACCGCCGCCACGCACAGCTCGCCGGCGTACCGGTCGGCGAGTCGCCGCAGCGGCGCCGTGCAGTGTGCGTACGGGGCCGCCACCGCGGAGTGGATCGCCGGGTCGGGGGTCTCGCCGCCGCTGAACACCGTGTAGCCCGCGCCGCGCAGCAGGGCGGTGCACTCCTGCAGGAACGCCGCGTGGGCGGGCCGGTGCGGGTCGAGGGAGCGGACGAGTTCCGCGTACGGGACGTGGTGCGGCCAGTCGATCCGCAGGGCCTTCGCCGCCCGCCGCAGCCTGCCGACGGCGCCGTCGGGGGCGTTCGGCAGGGTGCGCAGGATGCCGGTTCCGGTCGCGAGCATCAGGTCGGCGGCGGCCATGCCCGTCATGAGGGAGATCTGGGCGTTCCAGCCGTCCGCGGGCAGCGGGGCGCGGTAGGCCAGGGCGTACGAGCCGTCCTGTGCGACGACCTCCTGCTCGGGCACGCCCAGGGAGATGCCGCCGCGCTCCCGCTCCAGGGCCTCGCGGAGCCGGCCGATGTCCTTGAGGAGGGCGACGGGCTCCTCCGCGGTGCCGGAGTCGATGGCCTTCTGGACGCCGTCGTAGTCGAGCTTGGCCCGGCTGCGGACCAGGGCGCGGCGCACGTCGGTGGTCTCGACCCGGCCGTCGGCGTCCAGGTCGAGCCGCCACACCAGGGCCGGGCGGGTGTGGTCGGGCAGCAGGCTGGCCGCGCCCTCCGAGAGGACGGCCGGGTGCAGGGGGACTTTCATGTCGGGGAAGTAGAGGGTGGTGACCCGGCGGTGCGCCTCGGCGTCGAGGGCGCCGCCCGGGGTGACGAACGCGGCTACGTCGGCGATGGCGTAGTGGACGCGGTACCCGCCGGAGGATCGTTTCGCCAGGTGCATGGCCTGGTCGAGGTCGACCGAGGCCGGGGGGTCGATGGTGAAGAACGGGATGTCGGTGCCGTCCTGCTCGGGGAGGCGGGGGTGCCCGGCCGCATGCTCGGCCTCGGCGAGGGCCGCCGGCGGGAACTCCCCGGGCACCTCCAGCTTCGTCCGCAGTTCACGCAGCGCGGCCCGCAGGGCGGCCCCGTCTGCGCCGGTCATGTGTATCTGACGGCGTGGCATGGGTCGAGCGTAGGCCCTGGCCGGGTGGTTTGCGTGGTTCAGGGGGTTCTGTCCGTTCGGTCTGTGCGTCGGGGTAGGGGCGGCGGGCCGTCTACCCTGGCGAGGGGCCGCATCCCCGCGTCGTGTCGCATCGAAGGAGAACCACCGTGCTCGTGCTGCTGCCGCCGTCCGAAGGAAAGGCCGCCGGCGGCTCCGGCGCACCCCTGCAGCCGGAGGCGCTGTCGCTGCCCGGCCTGGCCGCGGCCCGTGCGGAGGTGCTGGAGGAGCTGGTCGGGCTGTGCGGGGCCGACGAGCTGAAGGCGCGCGAGGTGCTGGGGCTGAGCGAGGGCCTGCGGGGCGAGGTGGCCAAGAACCTGGAACTGCGCTCGGCGGCCGCCCGCCCGGCGGGGGAGATCTACACGGGTGTGCTGTACGACGCGCTGGGCCTGGCGGACCTCCCGGAGCCGGCGCGGAAGCTCGCCGGGGACTCGCTGCTGGTCTTCTCCGGGCTGTGGGGCGCGGTCCGGATCACCGACCGGATCCCGTCGTACCGCTGCTCGATGGGCGTGAAGCTGCCGGGGCTGGGCGCGCTGGGCGCGTACTGGCGGGGGCCGATGGCGGAGGTCATGCCGGAGGCGGCCGGGGACGGGCTGGTGCTGGACCTGCGGTCGGCGGCGTACGGGGCGGCGTGGAAGCCGAAGGGCGAGGTGGCGGGGCGGACCGCGACCGTGCGGGTGCTTCACTCGCAGGTGGTGGACGGCGTGGAGAAGCGGTCGGTGGTGAGCCACTTCAACAAGGCCACGAAGGGCCGGCTGGTCCGGGACCTGCTGCTGGCCGGGGCCGTGCCGGCCGGACCGGGCGAGCTGGTCGAGGCGCTGCGGGACCTGGGCTACGTGGTGGAGGCCGAGGCTCCCGCCAAGTCCGGCAAGGCGTGGTCCCTCGACGTGGTGGTCACGCAGATCCACCACTGACCCCCCGGGGCCTCCGCCCCCGGACCCCTGCGCCCTGGCGGCTCCGGACCGGGCGGGACGGGGTCGGGTGGCTCGCGCTCGGATCGCCGGTGCGGCTCAAGGACCCGGGGCGGAGCCCCAGGGCTTTGCGCCGGGTCTCCGGCCCATCCGGCCGCGCCGACGTTTGAGGCAGGGGCCACCTTCCAGGGGTGGCCCGGGGAGGGCACGGGCAGCGCCCGGGTGGTCCCGAGTGGCTACGGCAGGGCGTGCGCGCGGGCGGAGCCGGACTCCTGGGCCAGTCGGCGGAGGGCCGCGAACATCGTGTCGCCCAGGACCGTGCCCACCGCGACCGACTCGACCAGGTCCTCGCGGGCGACGGTCTGGGCGACGTACGCGAGGTCCGCCGAGGCGACCCGTTCCGCCGCTTCGGCGTACGCGTCGAGCACCTCCTCGAACCGGCCGTGCCCCGCACGGGACAGCGCCGCCAGGGTCGAGGCGAGGGCCTCCCCGGCCGGGCAGCCCGGTTCCACGTTCCAGCCGCGGGCCGCGACGAGGCGGGCGACCTTCGTCCGGGCCAGGGCCGTCTCCGCGTCCGGCTCCTCGCGGCCCACGGCCGGCACCAGCCGGTCCGCCACCGTCCCGAGCATCTTGTGTACGGGCTGCTCCTTGTCGTCGACGGCGGCCAGCACCTCGCGGATGGCGGCCACGGAGAGCCCGCCGACCTCCAGCAGACCCCGGATCAGCCGCAGTCGGCGCTCGTGGGACTCCTCGTAGCGGGCCTGGTTGGGACTGCTGAGCTCGCCGGCCGGGAGCAACCCCTCCCGGACGTAGTACTTGATCGTCGGTACCGGGATCCCGGTCCGCGCGCTCAGCTCTCCGATGCGCATGTTCGCGTCCGTCCGTCCGTTCGGCCATCGGCCGCTCTTGTCTTCCGAACCTCTCATCATAGATAGTGGCACTACCGGATAGCGGTAAGTGCCGCTATCCATTCATTCTTGGGGGTCCGATGGAGTTCTCGTCCTTACGCGCCTGGCACCGCCCGCTGGTGGTCTTCGCCGGGGCGATGGCGGTCTGGGCGGCGGGGTCCGCGGTCGGCCTCGTCCTCGACGACCGGATGCTCGTGGGCATGCCGATCTGGGCCAAGCCCTTCAAGTTCGCGGTGTCCTTCGTCGGATACGCGCTGAGCCTGGCCTGGATGATCTCCCTGCTCGAACGGGCCCGGCCGCGGCTGCGCCGCCCGGCCCGGTGGGCCGGGACGGTGGTGGTCGTCACGAGCGTCGTGGAGATGGTGCTGATCACCGGTCAGGTGATCCGCGGCCGGCAGATCCACTTCAACCGCTCCACGCCCTTCGACTCGCAGGTGTACGACGTCATGGCCGGGACCGTGGTGGTGCTGTGGACGGCCACCCTCGTGATCGCCGTCCTGCTCTTCCGGGCCCCGCTCGCCGACCGGGCCACCACCTGGGCGATCCGGATCTCCGCGGTCCTCGCACTGGTCGGTGCCGGACTGGGCTACCTGATGACGCAGGCCACGCCCGAGCAGCGGGCGGCCGGGGACGACGCGGCCCCGCTGGTCGGCGCGCACAGCGTGGGGGTGCCCGACGGCGGGCCCGGCATGCCGCTCACCGGCTGGTCCACCACCGGGGGCGACCTGCGGATCCCGCACTTCGTCGGCATGCACGCGCTGCAACTGCTGCCGCTGTTCGTGCTCGTCCTGGCCGCCCTCGGCACCCGGTACGCCCGGCTGCGCGAGGAGCGGGTACGGCTGCGGGTGACCCTGGTGGCCGGCGGGGTCTACGCGGCGGTGCTGGCACTGCTGACCTGGCAGGCGCTGCGCGGGCAGCCGCTGACCTCGCCGGACGCGACGACGCTGGGCGCGGGCGCGGCCGTCCTGGCGGCCGGGGGCCTCGGGGTGCTCCTCGCACTCCGGCCCGGGCGCCGGCCCGCGCTGGTGGGGACGGCCGGGTCCTGGTGGTCAGAGCGCTAGCGGCCCAGGGGCCAGGCGACCGTCGCCGGGGTGTGGTCCGTGGAGCCCGCGTACAGGGCGCAGGCGTCGGTCAGGGTTTCCAGCAGGGTGAGCGGGTCCGGGAGGGGGTGTTCCATGCCGCGGATCCAGGTCACCGCGTGGTCACCGGGCAGGGCCGCCGGGGGGACCAGGACGTAGCTGCCGCGGCAGTGCCAGCGCAGGCCCGGGTGCTCGTCCATCGTCTCGGGGTGGCAGTCCAGTTCGCAGGGCCACCACTCGTCCTCGTCCTCGGGGGTGCCGCGGGTGGCGGTGAAGAAGAGCATGCGGGCCTGGTCGCCGGTGCCGCCCGACTCGGCCACGGGGCCGACCTCGACACCGGCCTCCAGCAGGCGGGCGAGGGCGTCGGCGCCGGCCTCCAGCGGGACGTCGAGCACGTCGTGGACCATGCCGGTCGCGGTGACGAAGTTGGCCTGGGGCTGGTTGCGGGCCCAGCGCTCGACCTGGGCGCGGTCGGTGGTCGACTGGGTCTGCCACGCGAAGGAGAGCGGGTGCCGGGCCGGCGTGGGACAGCCGATGCGGTCGCACGAACATCGATAGCCGGCCGGATGGGCGGCGGGGGCGATCGGCAGACCGGCGGTGGCGACCGACAGGAGCAGCGCCTCGCGCTCGCGCCCGGGGTCCTCCGCCGCGGGTTTCCGGCGCCGCAGCAGCCACTGGGAAATCCTGCTCTGCGCGCCGCGCGTGACGCGGCCGGACTCAGACCCCATCTATCCCCTCACCAAACCTTGCCCCTGCAGACCCTGGCAGACCCTCACATCGTCCCACCATCCTGAGCCCCGGGTGACCGGTCTCGACGACCGGGGGGCCGGGATGGAGTGGCCGAAAATCGACGTATAGGCGGGTGAAGGGGGCATATCTCCGCCTGATGTTCGCGATTCAACCGGCGGTGACGTTGGCCACCCCGCCCAGCACCCGGTCCACCAGCGCGTCCGTGTAGGCGTGCGTCAGCGGTGCCGTGCGCAGCAGCCAGCGGTAGGTGAGCGGGCCCAGCAGCATTTCCACCGTCAGCCGCAGATCGGTGTCCGGGGCGAGCTGTCCGGCGTCGCGGGCCGTGCGCAGCCGGGCCTCGTAGAGGGCGAGCTGCGGCTCCAGCAGCCGCTCGGTGAACTGTGCGCCGAGCTCCGGGTCGGTGGCTCCGGCCGCCGTGAGGGCGCGCGCGGGGGCCTCGTACTTCTCGTCGGTGAACTCGTCCACGGTCGCCCGCAGGACGGACTTCAGGTCGGCGGCGAGGTCCCCGGTGTCCGGGAAGCCGGTCCACTCGGCCGCGTCCTCGGCCTCCCCGGCGAGGGCCAGCGAGGCGTCGAGGAGGACGGCCGCCTTCGACGGCCACCAGCGGTAGATGGTCTGCTTGCCGACCCCGGCGCGGGCGGCGATGGCCTCGATGGTCAGCTTGTTGTAGCCGACCTCCCCGACGAGGGCGAGCGAGGCGTCGAGGATCGCGCGCCGGGAGCGGTCGCTGCGGCGGGAGGCGTCAGGGGTCCTGGTCATGGCTCGAAACTACCAACCGAGACGTCTCGTCTCCTCCTTGCCGGCTAAACCACCCAATCAGTTCACTGCGGTGTGCCGCTTGAGGAGAGACGATTCTCTCCACACTCGTCGCACGTCGACGTCGTAAGTCGTGAGGAGCCTTCTTTGCGCAGAGACGCCACACCCCGGCGCTACCTGATGTGCCCACCGGCACACTTCAAGGTCACCTACTCCATCAACCCGTGGATGGATCCCACGAAACCGGTGGACCTGCCCCTCGCCATGGCCCAGTGGGAGGACCTGAGGGACCGCTACCGCGCCCTCGGGCACACCGTCGAGACCCTCGTCCCGGACCCCGGGCTGCCGGACATGGTCTTCGCGGCCAACGGCGCCCTCGTCGTCGACGGCCGGGTGCTCGGCGCCCGGTTCGCCTACCCGGAACGGGCCGCCGAGGCCGAGATCCACCTCGCGTGGTTCCGCGACCACGGCTACCGGAACGTCCACGAGCCGTCCCACGTCAACGAGGGCGAGGGCGACTTCGCCGTCACCGCCACCTACATCCTGGCCGGCCGGGGCTTCCGCTCCAGCCCGCTCTCCCACGACGAGGCGCAGGAGTTCTTCGGGCGCCCGGTCATCGGCCTCGACCTGGTGGACCCGCGCTTCTACCACCTGGACACGGCGCTCAGCGTCCTCGACGGCGACGAGATCATGTACTACCCGGCGGCCTTCTCACCGGGCAGCCAGGGCGTACTGCGCAGGCTCTTCCCGGACGCGCTGATCGCCGAGGCCTCGGACGCGGCGGCGCTCGGCCTGAACGCGGTCTCGGACGGCCGGCACGTGCTGCTCCCGCAGGAGGCGACCGGACTGCTGGCGCCGCTGCGGGACCGGGGCTTCGAGCCGGTGCCGATGGATCTGGGGGAGCTGCTCAAGGGCGGCGGCAGCGTGAAGTGCTGCACGCAGGAGCTGCGGCCGTAGCCCTCCGGGCCGGCGGGCGGGTGGCTGTGGGCGGGCCCGTCCGTCGGCTGCTGGTGGCGCGGTGGCGCGGTGGCGCGGTGGCGCGGGGCCCGGTGGCTCGGTGGCGCGGGGCCCGGTGGCGCTGCGGTGCTGTGGGGCGGGGCCCGGTGGGATGTGGCCGCGGCGGCCCTGCTCCGGCCACCGCGGCCGCCGCCTACTCGGCCGTCTCGTCGGCCGGGGGCCAGGCGTTGCCCCAGTCGGCGTCCCGCGCGGCCTTGTACAGGTCGCCGTGGCGCTTGGTCACGTTGACCTTGGTCAGGCCCTCGCTCTCCCGGCCGCACAGCTCCAGCAGTACGAGCCCCTTCCGGATCTGCGGCTTCCGCGTGATCCGGGAGGTGGCCGGCCGGGTGGGGAAGCGGGTCGCGGCGACGTAGCTGAACTTCTCGTCCTCGTACGGGAGCGAGCCGCCCTTGACCTGGCGGTGCAGGGAGGACCGGCTGACCCGCGCCGAGAAGTGGCACCAGTCCCGGCCGACCTCGATCGGGCAGGTGCCGTCGTGCGGGCAGGGGGCGGCGACGTGGAGCCCCGCCGCGATCAGTTGGTCGCGGGCCTCGCGGATGCGGAGGTAGCCCTCCGGAGTGCCCGGCTCGATCAGGACCACGGCCTGGCCGGCGCGGGCCGCCTCGGCGACGACCGCCGTGCGGGCCTGCGGGGTGAGTTCGCCCAGTACGTACGAGACCGTGACCAGGTCGGCCTCGGGGATCGTCAGCCCGGCGCCGATGACGGCCCGCCGCCAGTCCGCTGCGCGGAGCACGGGGGAGGGGGCCGCCTGCGCGAGCTCCCTGCCGAGCTTCAGGGCCGGCTCCGCCCAGTCCAGGACGGTGGTCTCGCGGGGGCCGTCCCAGGTGGCGTCCACCGCCCAGGTCGCCGAGCCCGTGCCGCCGCCGACGTCCACGTGCGAGGCCGGGGCCCAGTCCGGGGCGGCGTCCGCGAGGCCGTCGAGGGCGGAGCGTACGGCCTCGAAGGTGGCCGGCATCCGGTACGCCGCGTACGCCGCGACGTCGGAGCGGTCGCGCAGCACGGGTGCGTCGGTCGGGGTCTGCCCGCGGTAGCTGGCGATGAGCCGCTCGACGGCGGCGGAGGCCTGCTTGGGCGGGAGCCCGTCGAGCAGCCGGCCGAGTGCGGTGCGGAGGGTTTCGGCGGTGGTGGGGGCGGAGGCGGCGTTCACCAGCGAAGCTTACGCCGACCGAGGGCCCCCGGCGGTGGCGGTCGGGCCGGGTGCGGCACCGTCGCGGGGGCTCCGCCCCCGGGCCCCCGCGCCTCAAACGCCGGCGGGGCTGAAGTCCGGCCACCGGGCCCGAGGCCCGGTTCCTTTCAGCCCGTCCGGCGTTCGTGGCTCCGGTCCCCCTCCAGCTTGGCTGGCGTTTGAGGACCGGGCACATCCAGCCTCGCCGGCGTTTGAGGCGCGGGGTCCGGGGCGGAGCCCCGGGGAACGGTGGAAGGGCGGGTAGGGGAGTGCTCCGCGCAGCGGCACCCCGGGGGCGGCCCGCACGCGAGGGGCCGTCGGGGCCGGGCGCGCGCCGGGGCACCTCCTCGGGCGTCGAACCTTTCCAGGCAGCGGACATGCGCGGCGTGGTTGCGTTCGACGCCCTGCGGGGGCGCCCCACCACACACCCGACCCCGCCGGCGCGGGGGCATGCGAGCGGGCCCGGCCCCGGCGGCGCGGGGGTGTGGACGGTGCGGGGCAGTCTCGTGGCGCCGACGCACCGCGCCCCGCGGGGGCCCGGCTCGGTGGGGGTCAGGGGCGGGGTTGCCAGGGGCGGCAGAGGGTGGTGAAGCAGGCCGTCGCCAGGAGGACGCAGGTCAGCTGGACCACGGCCATGGGGACCGCCGTGTCCTCGCCCGCGATGCCGACCAGGGGCGAGGCGATCGCGCCGACGAGGAAGGAACAGGTGCCGATCAGCGCCGAGGCCGAGCCCGCCGCGTGCGGGGTCCGCATCAGGGCCTGGGCGTTGGTGTTCGGCAGGAGCACGCCCATCGCCGACATCAGGATGAAGAGGGCCGCCGCGATCGGGACGAGTCCGACCTCGCCGAAGACGCCCGTCGACATCAGGAGGAGGGAGAGCGCCGCGGCCGTGACGATGGCCAGGCCCACCGCCAGGACCTTGTCCAGGCTGACCCGGCCGACCAGCAGCTTGCCGTTGATCTGGCCGACGGCGATCAGCCCGACCGAGTTGACGCCGAAGAGCAGGCTGAAGGCCTGCGGCGAAGCCCCGTAGATCTCCTGCACCACGAAGGGGGACGCGGAGATGTACGAGAAGAGGACGGCGAAGGCGAAGCCGCCGGTCAGGGTGTAGCCGGCGAACACGCGGTCGGCCAGGAGCCCCCGCATGGTCCGCAGGGCGGCGCCGACGCCGCCGGTCTGCCGGCGTTCGGCGGGGAGGGTTTCGCCGAGGCTGCGCCAGACCGTCAGGGTGAGCGCGATGCCGATGGCGGTGAGGACGACGAACACCCCGCGCCAGTCGGAGAAGCGCAGGACCTGGCCGCCGATCAGCGGGGCGACGATCGGGGCCACCCCGGATATGAGCATCAGGGTGGAGAAGAAGCGGGCCATCTCGACCCCGTCGTACAGGTCGCGTACGACGGCCCGGGCGATGACGATCGCGGCCGCGCCGGCCAGTCCCTGGAGCAGCCGGAAGGCGATCAGGAGTTCGGCGGACGGGGCGAGGGCGCAGATGGCGGTGGCGAGGACGTAGACGGCCATGCCGGTGAGCAGCGGGCGGCGTCGGCCCCACTTGTCGCTCATCGGGCCGATGACGAGCTGGCCCAGGGCCATGCCGGCGAGGCAGGCGGTCAGGGTGAGCTGGATGGTCGCGGCGGGGCTGTGCAGGGCGGTGGTGACCTCCGGCAGGGCCGGGAGGTACATGTCCATGGACAGCGGGGGGAGGGCGGTGAGCCCGCCGAGTATGAACGTGACCAGCAGGCCGGTGCGGCGTGCTGTCGTGCGGGGGGTGGGAGCGGAGGACGATTCGGGCGACGCGGCGCCCGAGGGGGCCGTCGAGGGGCCTCTCTCCGACATACGGGAACTCCAGTCCTTTTGTCTGTTCTTCGCACCCCTGACCGACCCATGCTCTCAGCTATCGGAACGTCCCGGGGCCGGAGCGCGGTGTGACGTAACCTGCGGCCCCATGAACGCAAGTGCCAAGAAGATCGCAGTGGTGACCGGCGCCGGCTCCGGAATCGGCCGTTCCGTGGCCCTGACCCTGGCCTCCGCCGGCTGGGCCGTGGCCGTCGCGGGCCGCCGGATCGAGCCGCTGGAGGAGACCGCGAAGGCGGCCGGCGAGGACGCCGACGTGCTGTGCGTACCGACGGACGTGAGTGATCCGGACGACGTGAATGCGCTGTTCGAGTCGGTTCGGCAGCGGTACGGGCGGCTTGATCTGCTGTTCAACAACGCCGGTACCTTCGGGCCGGGCGGGGTGCCGCTGGAGGACATCTCCTACGACGCGTGGCGCTCGGTCGTCGATGTCAACCTGACCGGATCCTTCCTGTGCGCGCAGGCCGCCTTCCGCCAGATGAAGGAACAGGACCCGCAGGGCGGCCGGATCATCAACAACGGCTCGATCTCGGCGCACGTGCCCCGGCCGAACTCCATCGCCTACACCGCGACCAAGCACGCCATGACCGGTCTGACGAAGGCCCTGTCGCTGGACGGGCGGCCGTACCGGATCGCCTGTGGGCAGATCGACATCGGCAACGCGGCCACCGAGATGACCGAGCGGATGCAGACCGGCATCCTCCAGGCCAACGGGCAGCTGGCCGTCGAGCCGGTGATGGACGCCGCCGACGTGGCGCGCACCGTCCTGCACATGGCGGAGTTGCCGCTGGAGGCGAACGTGCAGTTCGCGACGGTGATGGCGACGACGATGCCGTACATCGGGCGGGGCTGAGCCGGGCTGCCCCGGCCAACTCCGTTGCCGGGGCGTGCGGTCAGCGTTGATCATGGCCGCATGAACCCTACCGAGGTACTGCGCTACACCGCCTTCTCCCGAGACCCGGAAGGCGGCAACCCCGCCGGGGTCGTCCTCGACGCCGCCGGGCTCGACGAGGGCGCGATGCTGGAGATCGCCGCCGAGCTGGGCTACAGCGAGACGGCCTTCCTCACCGGCCCGCCCGAGGGGCTCGGCGGCGAACCCGGGCGCGCCTTCACCGCGCGCTACTTCAGCCCGAAGGCGGAGGTGCCGTTCTGCGGGCACGCCACGGTGGCCACCGCCGTGGCGCTCGGGGAGCGGATCGGCCCGGGTGAGCTGCTGTTCGCCACCCGTGCCGGGACCGTCCCGGTGTCCGTGGCCGAGGTGCCGGGCGGGGGGCTGCGGGCCACGCTGACCAGCGTCGAGCCCCATGTGGAGGGGATCGGCGCCGAGGATCTCGACGAGGCGCTGGCCGCCCTGGACTGGCCCGCCGCGGATCTCGATCCGGAGTTCCCGGCCCGGATCGCCTACGCGGGGGCGCGGCACCTCGTGATCGGTGCGGCCACCCGGGCCCGGCTCGCGGACCTCGACTACGACTTCGCCCGGCTGGAGGCCCTGATGCGGCGCCTCGACCTCACGACGGTCCAGCTGGTGCACCGCGCGGGCCCGGCGGAGTTCCACGTACGGAACCCCTTCCCGGTCGGCGGGGTCGTCGAGGACCCGGCCACGGGCGCCGCCGCGGCCGCCTTCGGGGCGTACGCGCGCGAGCTCGGGCTGGTCCCGGAGGAGGTCGTCCTCACCCTGCACCAGGGCGCGGACATGGGCCGCCCGGGAGTGCTCACGGTGGAACTGCGCGCGGGTGACCCCCGGGTGAGGGTCAGCGGCGAGGGCGTGCCGATCGCGTGAGGGTGCTCGGGTTCGCCGAGGGCGAGGTGGCCGCCGGGTTCGAGGTGCTGCCCGGCACCGTCCTGGTCGGCGGCACCCCGGAGGTGCCGCTCGGCACCGACGGGCCGGGCTTCGACAAGGAGGTCCCGGCCGCCTTCTTCACGGACGCCCCGGACCGCGACCGGACCGCGACCGGGCCGCCTTCACCGGGGTGCGCGTCCCGCTGTACCCGGGGCTGATCGACCGCCTGCGGTGAACGGGGTTGCGAAAAGGGCCGTGCCGACCGCCTTCCGGCGGCCGGCACGGCCCTTTCGTCGTTCTGATCCGTCAGCCCGCCGGCTTGGCCTCCGTTGCCGCGGGCTGCGCCTTCGGGGCGGCCGGGCGGCTGGAGTCGTAGAAGAACAGCGCCAGCACCGGCACCAGGTACAGCGCCCACACCGACAGCTGGATCACCGTGGGGTCCGGCTGGAAGTTGAAGACGCCCTTGAGCAGGGTCCCGTACCAGCTGTCCGGCGGGATGGTGGCGCTGATGTCGAAGGCCTTGTCGCCCAGGCCGCCCAGGAAGCGGGCCTCCTGGAGGTCGTGGACGCCGTACGCGAGCACGCCCGCGGCCACGACCACCAGCATGGCGCCGGTCCACTTGAAGAACTTCGCCAGGTTGATCTTCAGGGCGCCCCGGTAGAAGAGCCAGCCCAGCACGATCGCCGTCGCGATGCCGAGCAGCACCCCGATCAGCGGGGCCGAGGAGCCCTCGCCGCTGGCCCGTACGGACGCCCACACGAACAGCGCGGTCTCCAGGCCCTCGCGGCCCACGGCCAGGAAGGCCGTGGCGACCAGCGCGCCGGTGCCCATGGCGAGCGCCGTGTCCAGCTTGCCGTGCAGCTCGGCCTTCAGGTGCCGCGCGGTGCGCTTCATCCAGAAGACCATCCACGTCACCAGGCCCACCGAGATGATGGAGAGGCTGCCGCCGAGCAGTTCCTGCGCCTCGAAGGTCAGCTGCTGGGTGCCGAAGGTGAGCACCGCGCCGAAGGTGAGCGAGAGCGCGCAGGCGATCCCGATGCCGAGCCACACGGGACGCAGGGCGTCCCGGCGCTCGGTCTTCACCAGGTACGCGACGAGGATGCAGACGACCAGGCTGGCCTCCAGCCCCTCGCGCAGGCCGATCAGATAGTTGGCGAACACGCCGGTTGTTCCTCTCCGGGATCTCCGGGTCCTACGGGCGGTACGACGACGGGGGCTACGCGAACAGCGTCCGGCCCCACCAGTCGTCCTTGTCACGGACGCCCGGCGGGACGGCGAAGATCGCCGAGCTCACGTGCTGGATGTACTCGTTGAGGACATCGGACTTCGCCAGGTTGCGCTGGATCGGGATGAAGCCCTTGCGCACGTCCCGCTGGTAGGCGAGGAAGAACAGGCCGGCGTCGAGGCGGCCCAGCCCGTCCGTGCCGTCGGTGAAGGAGTAGCCGCGGCGCAGGATCGTCGCGCCGTTGTTGGTGTCCGGGTGCGCGAGGCGGACGTGGGCCTCCGGCTTCATCGCCTTCAGGAACGGCTCGTCGCGCTCCTTCGACTTGCCGACCGGGGCGCCCTCGCCCTTGTCGCGGCCGAAGATGTCCTCCTGCTCCTGCAGGGGGGTGCGGTCCCAGATCTCGATGTTCATCCGGATGCGGCGGGCCACCAGGTACGAGCCGCCGGTCATCCACTCGCTGCCGTCGCCCGCGCCGACCCACACGTGCTTGTCCAGGGCCGCCTTGTCGGTGCCCGAGATGTTCCGGGTGCCGTCCTTGAAGCCCATCATGTTGCGCGGGGTCTGCTCTTCGGGCGTGGTCGACGAGGTCTTGCCGAAGCCCAGCTGCGACCAGCGGACCACGGTCTTGCCGAAGCCGATGCGGGCCAGCTGGCGGATCGCGTGCACGGCGACCTGCGGGTCGTCGGCGCAGGCCTGGACGCAGATGTCGCCGCCGGAGCGGGCCGGGTCGAGGTTGTCGCCGGGGAACAGCTCCAGGTCGACGAGCGCGTCGGGGCGCTTGCCCTCCAGGCCGAACCGGTCCTTGGCGAACAGGCCCGGTCCGAAACCGATGGTCAGGGTGAGGCGGGAGGCCTTCAGGCCGAGGGCCTCGCCGGTGTCGTCCGGCGGGGCCTCCGGGAGACCGCCGAAGCCGCCCTCGCCGACCGGCAGACCGGCCGTCATGCGGCGGGCCGCCTCGGTCCAGTCCTTGAGGAGCTTGATCAGCTCCTCGCGGCTCTTCGTCTTCACGTCGAAGGCCGCGAAGTGCAGACGGTCCTGGACGGCGCTGGCGATACCGGCCTGGTGGTCACCGTGGAACGGCACGGCCGCACCGGCCGCGGCCGCCGAGACCATGTCCGAACCGCCGCCGAACGCGGCCGCCGCACCGCCGGCCGCGGCCGCGCCGAGCGCGAGCCCGGCCCCGCCCCAGCCCAGGACGGCGCGCCGCGAGGGCGCGGCCGCGGACGTACCGGCTTCCGGCTGCTCCTGCTGCTCCGGCTGCTGCGGCTGTGCCGCCGACTCCGACTCGCTCATGGTGTTCTCCCGCCTCCTTCGACTCTGCCGTGACTTACTTCGTGACCGCTGCGGCGAGCTTGGACAGCGGCTCACCGAGGGCGGAGACGGCGTCCGAGAGCTCCTTGCGCTCCGCGTCGCCGACCTTGTCGTAGGAGGTGAAGTCGTAGGAGGCCTTGTCGGCGCGGTACTTGTCGAGCAGGACCGTCATCGCCGCGAACTGGGTCTCCAGCTGCTTGGCGAGCTCCGGGTCGGTCTTCGAGACGATCGGCTTCAGGACCTCGAAGGCCTCCTGGGCGCCCTCGACGTTCGCCTTGAAGTCGACCAGGTCGGTGCGGGAGTAGCGCTCCTCCTCGCCCGTGACCTTGCCGGTGGCGACCTCGTCGAGGAGCTCCTTGGCGCCGTTGGCGATCGAGCTGGGGGTGATCTCGGCCTCGCCGACCTTCTTCTGCCAGTCGGTCAGGTCCGCCATCAGGGTGTCGGCGAGCTTCTTGTCGTTGTCGTCGATCTTGTTGTCGGCCCACAGGGACTTCTCCAGGCGGTGCCAGCCCGTCCAGTCCTTCGCCGGGTCCTGGCCGGCCTCCAGGCCGTCCTCGCGGACGTCGACCTTGGGGTCGATGTCACCGAAGGACTCGGCGACCGGCTCGGTGCGCTCCCAGCCGATGCGGGAAGGGGCGTACAGCTTCTTCGCGGTCTCGATGTCGCCGGCCTTGACGGCGTCGGCGAAGGCCTGCGCCTTGGGGAGGGTCTCCTCGGCCTGCTTGACCACGTACGCGCGGTACGCGGCGACGGCGGCGTCCGCCACGGGGCTGCGCTTCTCGGCGGCGGCGCCCTTGCCGGTGGCCTTGACCTTCTGGCTGATGCCGTCGCCCTTCATACCGGGCTTGCAGACGATCTCGTACTCGCCCGCCTTGATCTCGGCGGTGATGGAGGCCTTGGTGCCGGGGCCGATGTTCTCGCGCTCGGTCACGATGCGGGCGTCCGGGAAGAGGACGTAGACCTCGGTGACCTTGGAGCCCTTGTTCTCGACGTCGATGGTGACCTTGCCCGCCGGGAACTCCTTCTTCGACACGTCGCACGCGGTGTCGGAGGCCGCCACCTTGATCGCGCCGTCGCCGCCCGCGTCGCTCTTCTGGGAGCAGCCGGTGACGGCGGTCAGGGCTGCCGCGACGGAGGCGGCGGCGATGACGGTGAGGCGGGCGGGGCGCATGAGGGCTCCTGGGCGTCGGACGAATCGGGCCGCCCCAAGGGGGGAGGCCGGTGAGGCGGACCTAACTTAACCGAGGCTTACCTGACCCATACCCACTCGTCCAGTGATTCAGCTCTCACCTTTTCGCCCCGGACACGACGCCGTCACGGCCCATCCATGGCAGCCCCATGGACGGGTCAAGCGGAGGTCAAGTCGTGATGACCGTTCCGTACTGCGGAATCCGCCATTCCCCCGCCGTGCGCGCTCCTGGCGGCGCGGGGGCGGGGGCCGGCGGCCGGTCGGAGGCGGTCGGCGACGGGTCGGCGGCAGGTCGGCGGCAGGTCGGCGACGGGTCGGCCGCAGGTCGGGCCGTGCTTGAATGCCCGCGTGAACGATCTCGACGTGTTGAAGGTCTTCTGTGCGGGCGACGGCCGCTTCGGCAACCTGCTCGGTGTCGTACGCGACGGCCGGAGTTGCCCCGACGACGCGTCCCGGCAGGCCCTCGCCGCCGAACTCGGCTACAGCGAGACGGTCTTCGTCGACGACCCCGAGCGCGGGATCGTCGACATCCGCACCCCCGGTACGAAGATGAACTTCGCCGGGCATCCGCTGGTCGGAACCGCGTGGCTGCTGGACATCGAGGAGCTCCAGCCGCCGGCCGGCTCCGTATGGGCCCGTGACGACGGGGAGTTCACCTGGATCACGGCCCGCCCCGAGTGGGTCGAGGGCAAGCGCACCGAGCAATTCGCCTCCGTGGCCGAGGTGGAGGCGCTGCCCGCCCCGCCGCCGGGCGAGGGCTGGCTGTACGCGTGGGCCTGGGAGGACGAGACCGCGGGCCGGGTACGGGCCCGCGGCTTCCCCCGCCGCCCCGACGGGATCATCACCGAGGACGAGGCCACGGGCTCGGCCGCGATCCTGCTGACGGCCGAACTGAACCGCGCCCTGAACATCACCCAGGGCGCGGGCTCCCAGATCCTCACGGCGCCCGGTCCGGACGGCACGATCGAGATCGGCGGCCGCGTCCGCTTCGCTCCGGCCCCGGGACACCTCTCGGCGGACTGAGTACCCCGCACGGAGGCATGAGTACGAGAGCGCTGACGCGGGCGGCGCCCGTCGCGGTGAGCTGTCCCCATGAAGAAGACTCCGGCGCCCGCACACCCCGACGAGCAGCGGCGGTGGCTGCCGGTGGCGGCGCTCTTCACCGTGTTGGCCCCGGTGGCGGTGTGGCTGGGCCGGGCGAGTTCCTACCTGCCCCGGTTGCCGCTCTGGTTCATCCTGGCCTACGTGCTCCCGCTGGCGATGGTGGCCGCCGTCTGGATCCCGCCCCGGACCCAGGCGCAGCGCCGAAGGCGCGTCGCGTGGGCGCGCGCCGGCTGCGTCCTGGCCTTCCTGTACCCCCACGCGTACGTCGTCACCGTGCTCGTGCTCTGGGCGCTCACGGCCGGCTGAAGCGGCCGCGGGCCGGCCCGGTGCGCCGCGCACCCGGCCGGCCGCTTCTTCCGTGGACGTCCCCCGGAGGTACTACGCGCTGAGCGGGAACTGCTCGCCGAGCTCGCGGAAGACGGCGCCGTTGAAGTCGAAGGCGCGCTTGCACTCGTCGATGATGCGCTGCTTCTCCAGGTCGTCCGCGGCGATCGCGTCCAGCAGTTCGCGGTAGACGCGCTTGAAGGCGGCCGGGTTGGAGATGTCCGCGAAGACGTAGAAGCGGACGCCGTCGCCCTTGCGCTCGAAGCCCCAGGTGCGTTCCGCCTTGTCGCGGATGATCTGGCCGCCGGAGAGGTCGCCCAGGTAGCGCGTGTAGTGGTGGGCGACGTACCCGCCCGGCCACTGCGCCGCGCACTCGGCCACCCGGGCGGCGTACGCCTCGGTCGCGGGCAGGGCCGACACCGAGGAGCGCCAGTCGGGGCCCCGCAGGTGGGCGAGGTCGCGCTCGATCTCGGCGACGCGCATCAGCTCGGGGCGGATGAACGGGCCGGCGACCGGGTCGTCCCGGAGGGACTCGGCCGCGTCCTCCAGCGCCCGGTACACGAACCACAACTGCTCGGTGTAGCGGGTGTACGCGTCGACCCCGAGCCGTCCGCCCAGCAGGTCGCTCATGAAGGTCGACGTCTCCGCTTCGGTGTGCTGCTCGTGCGAGGCGACGCGGATGACCGTAGAGAAAGCGTCCAAGACCGACCTCCGGGTACAGGAATCAGGCGTGACGGCGGGGCCGCCACGCCTGATCCTCCTGCTTAGGTTTGCCTAAGTCAATGGGTTCCCGACGCGTTGTCGGTAAAAAGCCGCGTCGCTGCGGCGGGGCCGCTACGGCAGGGTCAGGATCTCCGCCCCGCTGTCCGTCACCACCAGGGTGTGCTCGAACTGCGCGGTCCGCTTGCGGTCCTTCGTGACGACCGTCCAGCCGTCCGCCCACATGTCGTACTCGTGGGTGCCCAGCGTCAGCATCGGCTCGATGGTGAAGGTCATCCCGGGCTCGATGACGGTGGTGGCGTGCGGGCTGTCGTAGTGCGGGATGATCAGGCCGGAGTGGAAGGACGAGTTGATGCCGTGGCCGGTGAAGTCCCGGACCACGCCGTAGCCGAAGCGCTTCGCGTACGACTCGATGACGCGGCCGATGATGTTGATCTGGCGGCCGGGCTTGACCGCCTTGATGGCCCGGTTCAGCGCCTCGCGCGTCCGCTCCACCAGCAGCCGCGACTCCTCGTCCACCTCCCCGCACAGGTAGGTGGCGTTGTTGTCGCCGTGGACCCCGCCGATGTACGCGGTCACGTCGAGGTTCACGATGTCGCCGTCGCGCAGGACGGTGGAGTCGGGGATCCCGTGGCAGATGACCTCGTTGACCGAGGAGCACAGGGACTTGGGGAAGCCCCGGTAGCCGAGGGTCGACGGGTAGGCGCCGTGGTCGCACATGTACTCGTGCGCGACCCGGTCCAGCTCGTCGGTGGTCACCCCCGGGGCGATCAGCTTGGCGGCCTCTTCCATCGCCTGGGCGGCGATCCGGCCGGCGATGCGCATGGCCTCGATGGTCTCGGCCGACTGCACCTCCGGTCCGGTGTACGGCGTGGGCATGGGCTTGCCCACGTACTCGGGCCGGCGGATGTTTCCGGGAACGGAACGGGCGGGAGAGAGCTCGCCTGGTACGAGCAGCGACTGGCCAGACATGCATGCGAGTGTATCCAGCGGGGATGGGGCAGCATGGCGGCAGAGAGCGCCTGACGGCGGTATCGAGAGGAGCCCGAAAGCGATGGCCCTGTTCAAGAAGCGCCAGGTGGGCAAACCGGGCGAGTGGTACTACTGCCTGGTCCACAAGAAGGTGGAGGAAGGCCCCGAGTGCCCCGCCAAGGACCGCTTCGGTCCGTACGGGAGCCCGGAGGAAGCGGCCCACGCCATGGAGTCGGCGCAGGAACGCAACCTCGAATGGCAGAACGACCCCAAGTGGAACGACAAGTCCCGCGAAGAGGACGAGGGCACGGCGACGCCGTAGCGGCCCGGGCGCCCGGGCGGAGCCCGGTCGGGACGGGGAGGGCCCGCCGGGCCGCGGCCGGTCTCGGGCGGTGCCCGGTCTCCGGCGGTGCCGTCGGGCCGGGCGGCGGACGGCCCCGGACGCGGCCGCTACCAGCGGCTGGGCGGCGGTGCGGTCAGCTGGTCCGCCAACCGCGCCAGCCGGTCCCGGAACCGGCGCGGCCCGCGCTGCACCGGCAGGCTGTTCTCCCCGGCCGCCGCGCTGACCAGGTGCTGCACGGTGTCCAGATCCAGCTCGGCGGCCCCGTCCGGCACGGACAGCGCGTCGTGCGCCAGCGTGCCCAGGTCCGGGTCCCCGCCGTCCAGGGACAGTACGGTCGCCCCCGCGCGCCGGGCGTCGTGCACCCGCTCCAGCAGCCCCTCGCCCGGTTCCCGCGGAGCCACCACCAGCAGCGTGTGCCCGCGCCGGGCCGCCTCCAGCCTGCTCAGCCCCACCGACAGGTGCGGCGGCTCCCCGGGCAGCACCCGGTGGCGCACGAGTGTGGGTGCCAGCTCCGGCAGACCCGACCAGGCGGCCTCGTCCACCAGGTGCGCCGCCAGGTGCCAGGGCTCGTAGCTCTCGGTCCCCACCAGCAGCAGGTTCCCTCCGGCGGGCACGACCGAACGCCGCAGCACCCCGGCGAAGCGCCGCGCGGCCCCCGGCCACTGCGTTCCGGCGAGCACCTCCCGCAGCAGCGCGACTCTCACGGCATCCATAGGCGGCATCCTGCCGTATGAATGGCGTGAATGTGACCGCTTCCCACCCGTTCCTCCCCCTTGCCGACCCTTCGACTGTCGCCTACTCGGCAGTACCCTCGCCCCCATGACTTCCTCGACTTCATCGGACAACACGCAGAAGCCGCCGGCCAAGGACCCCTGGGAGCTCCCGGACGTCTCCGGCCTCGTCGTCGGCGTCCTCGGCGGCACCGGCGACCAGGGCCGCGGCCTCGCCTACCGGCTCGCCCGGGCCGGCCAGAAGGTGATCATCGGCTCCCGCGCCGCCGACCGCGCGCGGACCGCCGCCGAGGAACTGGGCCTCGGCGTGGAGGGAGCCGACAACGCCGAGTGCGCGCGCCGCAGCGACATCGTCATCATCGCCGTGCCGTGGGAGGGCCACGCCAAGACCCTCGAAGCCCTGCGCGAGGACCTCGCGGGCAAGCTCGTCGTGGACTGCGTCAACCCCCTCGGCTTCGACAAGCAGGGCGCGTACGCCCTCCGGGTCGAGGAAGGCAGCGCCGCCCAGCAGGCCGCGGCGCTGCTCCCGGACTCCCGGGTCACCGCCGCCTTCCACCACCTCTCGGCGGTCCTCCTCCAGGACGAGTCCATCGAAGAGATCGACACCGACGTGATGGTCCTCGGCGAATCCCGCGCCGACACCGACCTCGTCCAGGCCCTCGCCGCCCGCATCCCGGGCATGCGCGGAGTCTTCGCGGGCCGCCTGCGCAACGCCCACCAGGTCGAATCCCTGGTCGCGAACCTGATCTCGACGAACCGCCGCTACAAGGCCCACGCGGGCCTGCGCATCACGGACGTCTGACCCGCGCGGTCCCGCCGCCGGGCTCGGCCCCGCCGCCGCCGGGCTCAGCCCCGGCGGCCCGGGCGTGCCTCGGCCGAGCCCAGGTGCGCCACCACGCCCTGGTAGAAGCGGTCCACGGCCTCGTCGACGCTGCGGATGAACCCGGACTCCGTATTGCCCCGGCCGGCCCCCATCCCCTTGACCAACGTCAGCCGGAAACCGGTGAGCGCGGCCCCGCTCACCGGCAGCAGATCGCCCGGCTCCGGGCGCAACCGCTCCAGCGTGCCGCGCGGCCCGTTCCCCTCGCCGACGAGGCTCTGCACGTGCAGGTCCGCCGGCGCCCCGTCGAGGAGCCGCAGCAGCCGCTTGACGATGACCAGCGGGTACGAGCCCTCCGGCGCGGGGACGTCCACGGACGTGCGCACCTTCCCGGTCCGCAGGTCGGCGACGACGGCGATGACGCTGCTGGTGCCCTCGATGCGCAGCTCGGCGGAGAGCCGGCCCTCCGCGCACAGCCGCTCGGCCGCCTCGACCCGGCGGGCCCGCGCGTCGCTGCCCCGGCGGGCGCGCTGGACGGGCAGCGCCTTCTGGCCGAGTTCCCCGCCAAGGCGCAGGCAGACCTGGCGGACGAGCCGCTCCCAGCTCTCCACGACCTCGACCGCGCGGCCGTCGCCGAGGGCGAGGGTCTCGTCCTCGATGCCGTTGCGGACCGGTACCCAGGCGGGGCCCATGTTCTGGAACCCGTGGCAGCCCGAGTTCTCGTGCTGGAGGTACTCCAGGAGCTCCTGGAGGAGCCAGGCGTGGGCGGCGTTGCCCACGCCCTCGTGGCGGATCAGCATCTGCGCCTGGTGGGCCACCTCGGCCCACGACAGGTGCCAGAGGCCCACCTTGTGCTTGCGCCGCCCGTCGACCTTGATGTCGACCATCGCGGTCCCTTCGAGGGCCACGTCGTTCGACAGGGTGATCACGGCCTCGTAGCCGCGGCGCGCGGCGATGTCCATGTACGCCTGCACCTGCTCGGCCTTGAGCGGGTTGCCGTTCGTCTTCGTCTCCACGAGCGCCGTCCACAGCTTCCCCGCGCGCTCCACGCGGATCACGCCGTCCGGCCGCTTCGGGGCGTCGCCGTGCGGAAGGGACACCTCGGTGAAGGTCTGCATCCGACCGGCCGGCGCACCGAAGGCGGCGGTGAGGCGGCGGCCGAACTCCGGGACCTGCGCCATGACGGACAGCAGCACGGAGGTCGCCCGTACCTCGCGCTCCCTGTCGCTCTTGAGGGTCGGGACCGGGAACAGCCGGGCGGTGCGCCAGGTGTCGTTCTCCGCAAGGGACTTCTTGGCCACCTTGGGCAGGGTGATCTTCTTCTTGGTGGTGCGCGGGCCACGGCCACGGGTCTGGGCGGGCACGGTGGGTGTGGCGGTGGGGGTCGCGGGGGGCTCGGCGGGGGAGTCCGTCCCGCTCGGCGCGGCGGGAGCGGTCTCGGGTACGGCGGCCGCGGCGGCCTCCGTGACCTGTGCGGCCTCCGCGGTCTCTGCGGCCTCTCCGGTCTTTTCGACCTCTTCGGCCCCTTCGGCCTCTCCCGCTTCCGCGAGTGCCCCGGGCTCGTCGGCCTCCTCCAGGACGGTGATGCCGAAGTCGGTGGCCAGACCCGCCAGACCCGTCTCGTAGCCCTGCCCCACGGCGCGGAACTTCCACTCCTCGCCCCGCCGGTACAGCTCGCCGAAGATGAAGGCGGTCTCCACGCCCGCGTCCTCGATGGAGAACCCGACCAGCGGCTCGCCGGAGCGGTCCGCGACGGTCATCCGCAGGTCGTCGAGGTCGCCGAACGACGCGCCCGCGTACTGGCTGGCCGCCACCACGATGCGTGCGACGTCCAGCGGTACCGCCGTCAGGTCCACGCCGATGCGGTCCTCGTCGCCGTTCTCGGTCGGCGTCTTGCCCAGGAGCTGTACGCTCCCGTCGGCCGCGGCGGGGTTGTTGTAGAAGTAGAAGTCGTTCTCGCTGCGGACCTTGCCGTTCTCGTCCACCAGCAGCACCGACACGTCGGCGTCCCCGGCCCCGGTGGCACTGGTCCAGCTCAGACTCACGACGACCGAACCGGCGTCCTCGCTCAGAGCGGTCAGACTGACGTTCGCGCCCTTGACGATCTCTTGCATGTGTTTCCCCCCGGCTCAGCGTGTACGGGCGTACCGTAAACGCCGAGCCGCGTGGAAGATCGCGTAAAGACGAAATTGGCCGAATGTGATCCCTCGCCCGATCCGTCCCCGTCTTTACCGGAGCACTGCGGGGCATGGGGGACACTGGGAGGGCTCGACCCCCTTCAGTGTTTCCGAGGAGTTCCCCCCATGCCCCGCCTTGCCGTCTTCGCCGTCGTCGTCTGCGTCCTCGCGACCGCCGCGGCCGTCGTCGCCTTCGTCCAGGGCAACTTCATCGGGATCGTGTGGGTGCTGCTCGCGGGCCTCACGTCCAACATGGCCTGGTACTACCAGCGCAAGGCGAAGGCCGAGAAGGCCACGCGCAGCTCGTAGCCCCTACCTCGGGACCGCGCACAGGCCGTTGGTGTCCTGCCAGAAGCGGTAGAGGTCGTGGCCGCAGTAGGTCTCCAGCTCCGAGACGCCGAGCCCGGACAGCACGCCGCTCACCGCGCCGAAGAAGAAGGCGTTGACCTCCGGGATCCACAGCAGGGCGAAGACGACGATCAGGCCGAACGGCGCCAGCGGCTCCACCTGGCGGCGGACGTTGTACGAGAGCCACGGCTCGATGATCCCGTAGCCGTCCAGGCCCGGTACCGGCAGGAAGTTCAGGATCGCCGCCGAGACCTGGAGCAGGGCGAGGAAGGCGAGCGCGAAGCGGAAGGGCCACGGCACGCCGTCGAGGGCGTCCAGCCAGAACGGGGCCGTGCACACGACGGCGAAGGCCACGTTGGTCAGCGGGCCCGCCGCCGAGATGAGGCTGTGCTTCCAGCGGCCCCGGATCCGGCCGCGCTCGATGTACACGGCGCCGCCGGGCAGGCCCAGCCCGCCCATGATCACGAACAGCACCGGCAGGATGATGCTCAGCAGCGCGTGCGTGTACTTGAGCGGGTTCAGCGTCAGGTAGCCCTTGGCCCCCACCGTCAGGTCGCCGCCGTGCAGGGCGGTGCGGGCGTGCGCGTACTCGTGCAGGCAGAGGGAGACGACCCACGCCGAGGTCACGAAGAGGAAGACGGCGAGACCGGTGCTCGTCGCGTACTGGGTCCACACCGCCCAGCCGGTGACCGCCATGACGGCGACGATGCCGAGGAACACGGAACTGATGCGCCGCTCGCCGCGGCTGCCCTGATGACCCATGCGGCGAAACCTATCCCGGCACCCGTACGGAAATGGAGTCGGGGCCGGGGGCCGGTACGGGGACAATGGGCCGGTGCATTACGCGATCCTCGGCACCACCCAGGCCATCCGCGACGACGGGACCCCCGTCGCCGTCGGCGGAGCGCGCCTGCGGGCGCTGCTGACCGCGCTCGCGCTGCGGCCGGACCGGGCGGTGCCGGCGCACCTCCTGGTCGACCAGGTGTGGGACGGCGACCCGCCGGCCGACGCCGTGGCCGCCCTGCAAGCCCTGGTCGCGCGGCTGCGGCGGGCGCTCGGGCACGGGGCCGTGCGCTCCGCGGACGGCGGCTACCAGCTGGCCGCCGACCGGGAGGACGTCGACCTGTACCGCTTCGAACGCCTCGCCCGGGGCGGGGAGTCGGCGCTGGCCGCGGGGGACGCCGCCAAGGCCGCCGCCTTGTACGACGAGGCCCTCGCCCTGTGGCGCGGGCCCGCGCTCGCGGACCTGCCCGACCCGGCCGCCGAGGCCGCGCGCTGGGAGGCCGTACGGTCCGACGCGCGCCGGGGCCGGCTCTCCGCGGCCCTCGCCCTGGGCCGGGCCGAGCAGGTCCTGCCCGAGCTGACCGCCCTGTGCGCGCAGCAGCCGCTGGACGAACCGCTCCAGGCCCTGCGGATCCGCGCCCTGCGCGACGCGGGCCGCCCGGCGGAGGCGCTGGCCGCGTACGAGGCCGTACGCCGCGACCTTGCCGACAGGCTGGGCGCGGACCCCGGCCCGGCCCTGCGCGCCCTCCACGCCGAACTCCTCGCCCCGCCCGAGCCCTGGCCGGCGGCCGGGCAGGGCGGATACCCGTACGCCGAACCCGGCACGGCCCCCGGCGCGGCCGGGCACCCGGGTCGGGCCCCGTACCCCGGTCCCGGCGCCGCCGGGCACCCGGACCCCGCCCGGTCCGGGGCGCATGCCGCCGCCGCGGATGCCGTCGGCGGGTCCGGGGTGCGGGCCCCGGCCGGCCTCGGGCAGGACCGCCCCCACCCGCCCGCCGCCGGAGGCAACCTGCGGGCCAGGCTGACCACCTTCGTGGGGCGGGAGGACGACATCGGGGTCATCGGGGAGGACCTCGCGCGGGCCCGGCTCGTCACTCTGCTCGGGCCCGGCGGAGCCGGGAAGACGCGGCTGTCGCAGGAGGCCGCCGAGGCGCACGCCGTCCGGGGCCACTGGCCCGACGGTGTGTGGCTCGTGGAGCTGGCCCCGGTGGACGACCCGGAGGACGTCGCCGAAGCCGCGCTCGCCGCGCTCGGCGCCCGCGAGACCAAGCTGCGCGGCGCCGCCACCGAGGAACTGCGGGTGCTGACCGACCGCCACGGCGACGACCCCCTCGACCGGCTCGCCGAGCACTGCGCGCGGCGCCGGCTCCTGCTGCTGCTCGACAACTGCGAGCACGTCGTCGACGCCGCCGCCCGGCTCGCCGAGGAACTCCTGGCCCGCTGCCCCGGCGTGCAGATCCTCGCCACCAGCCGTGAACCCCTCGGTGTGCCGGGGGAGAACCTGCGGCCCGTCGAGCCGCTGCCCGACCCGGTCGCCCTGCGGCTGCTCGGCGACCGCGGCGCCGCCGCCCGGCCCGGGTTCCGCGCCGACGACGACCCGGCCGCCGCCGCGGAGATCTGCCGTCGCCTCGACGGCCTTCCCCTCGCCATCGAGCTCGCCGCCGCCCGGCTGCGGTTGCTCACGCCGCGTCAGATCGCCGACCGGCTCGACGACCGCTTCCGGCTCCTGACCAGCGGCGCCCGTACCGTGCTGCCCCGCCAGCAGACCCTGCGGGCCGTCGTCGACTGGTCCTGGGAGCTGCTGGACGAGCCCGAACGCACGGTGCTGCGCAGGCTCTCCGTCTTCGCCGGCGGCTGCGACCTCGCCGCCGCCGAGGCCGTCTGCGCGGACCCCTCGTACGACGTCGCCGACGTGCTCGGCTCCCTCGTCGACAAGTCCCTCGTCGTGGCGGCCCCCGGACCCGACGGCTCCGCCATGCGCTACCGGCTGCTGGAGACCGTCGGGGAGTACGCCGCCGAGCAGCTCACCGGGGCCGGCTCCGACCGCGCGGACACCGAGCGCCGCCACCTCGTCCACTACCGCGAGCTGGCCCGCACCTGCGAGCCGCTGCTCCGCGGACGCGGCCAGCGCGCGGCCGCGGACCGGCTCGCCTCCGAGTACGAGAACCTGCGCACCGCCCTGCGCCGCGCCGTCGCCGCCCGCGACGCCGACGAGGTGCTGTGCCTCGTCCACTCCCTCGGCTGGTACTGGCACATGCACGACCTGCGCGCCGAGTCCCGGCACTGGGCCGAGGCCGCCGCGGCCCTCGGCCCCGACCCCTTCGCGCCGCCCTTCGTACCCGCCGAGCCCGTGTACGAGCGGCTCGTGGACAACCCGCCCCCGTACGGCGGCGAGCTGCTCGCCGAGGCCTGGCGCGCGGTCCACCTGGTCCGGCTGGCGGCCCGCGACCAGACCAACGAGAACTGGAACACCCCGGAGGTACGGGCCCTGGTCGAAGGGGTGATCGCCGTCTACCGGCCCGGGCTCCCGCAGACCTGCCGAACCCCCGCCTCCCTCTGGATCTACGCGGTGATGATCGCGGGGGACCCGGGGATGCTCAAACGGGTCATCGACGAGACCGTCGACGCCGCCCGCGCACTCGGCTACGGCTGGGAGCTCGGCTCCGCACTCCAGCTGCGCGCCAACATCCTCGCCAACCGCGCCGACTGGGCCGGCGACGCCTCCCGCGACGCGGAGGAGAGCCTGGCCGTCTTCCGGGAGCTCGGCGACGACTGGGGCTGCGCCGAGGCACTCTCCGCCCGGGCCGAGGCCCGTGAGAAACGCGGCCAGTACGACCTGGCCACCCAGGACTACCGGGCGGCGATCGAGCACGCCGGGCGGCTCGGGGCCAAGGCGCAGGTGACGGTGCTGCGGGTGCGGATGGCGGGGAACCTCGCCGAGATGGGCCGGCTGGAGGAGGCCGAGGCCATCCTCACCGGGATCGTCGCCGCCCCGCAGGACTACGGCAACGAGGCCATGCCCGCCGCCCGGATGTTCCTCGCCGGAGTCCTCGGCCGCACCGGCCGCAGGGACGAGGCCCGCACCCATCTCCAGACGCTGCGCGACGAGTTCGCCTTCGGCGCCTACGCCCTCTTCGACGGCTTCCTGCTCGGCACGATGGCGTGGCTGGACAACGAGGACGGCCGCCACGAGGAGGCGCTCGGCCGGCTCCGGCACGCCCTGGCCGAGATGCAGGACCCGCTCGCCGCCATGGTCGCCCCGCACATGCGGGCCGTCTACCTGATGACCGCGGCCCTCGCCCTGGCCTCCCTCGGCGGTACGGAGCGCACGTACGACGCGGCCCGGCTGCTCGGCGCGTACCGGACGCACCTGCCGCCCGCGCACGTCCCCGTCACCACGGAACGCGCGGACGCCGCCCGTGCCGAGGAGCTGGCACGGGCGGCGCTGGGCGATGCCGCCTACGAGGCCGCGTACGCCGAGGGCGGCGGCCTCACCCTGGAGGAAGCCGCCGCCCTGGTCTGACCCGGCCCCCGGTCAGGGGCCCGTCCGGGACGCGATCCGAACGGACCGGCCGACCCGGATCAGGTCTTCTGGCGGAACTTGCGGACCGCGAGGGGCATGGTGACCGCCGTGATGGCGAGCGACCAGCCCAGCGTCATCCACACGGAGTTGCCCACCGGAGTGCCGTTGATCAGGGCGCGCGCCGCGTCCGCGAGGTTGGACAGCGGGTTGTAGTCGGTGAAGGACTGCAGCCAGCCCGGCATGGTGGTCGGCGGGGCGAAGATCGAGCTGCCGAACTGCAGCGGCATCAGGACCAGCATCGCCATGCCCTGGACGGCCTGGGCCGTCTTCATGGTGAGACCGAGCAGGATGAAGATCCACATCAGCGAGGCGCCGAAGACGGCGGACAGGCCGATGGAGTAGAAGAGGTCCAGCACCGAGCCCTTGATGGACAGACCCAGGATGAAGCCCACGGTGAGCAGGATCGCGATGGCGACCAGCATCCGGCCGACCTCGACGACGATCTTCGCGAGGAGCACGGAGGACCGGGCGATCGGCATGGACCGGAAGCGGTCCATGACGCCCTTCTTGAAGTCGTCGTTGACGCCCGTGCCGACCGCCATCGAGATGTTCATGCCCATCATGGCCATCAGGCCGGGGATGACGTAGTTGACGTACGCCTCCTGGTTGCCCTTGCCGGAGATGGCGCCGCCGAAGACGAACACGAAGAGCAGGGTGAAGATGATCGGCATGAGCACGGCGTCGAACATCGACTCCGGGTCCTGCTTGATCTGCAGCGCGTTGCGGCGCACGAGCGCGCCGATGTGGCGCAGGTTGGCCCGCAGGCCGATCCGGCCCTCGCCGGGCAGGGCGCCCGCACCGGCCGCCGGGGCGGCCGCGGTGTCGGCGGGCTTCGTCGTGGTTACGGTGCTCATGCCGCGACCTCCTCAGGGGTCTCGATGGTGGGCTTCTGGCCGGTGATCGACAGGAACACCTCGTCCAGGCTGGGCAGGTACGTGCCGAGGTCGGCGATCGCGTACCCGCGGGCGGCCAGCAGGCCGACGACGGCGGTCAGCTGCTCGTCGCTCAGGATCGGGACCAGCAGCACGCCCTCGTCCGGGACGGCCTGCGCGCCCGCCACCCCGTCGAGACCGGCCTCGGCCAGCGAGCGCGCCATGCCCGGCAGGTCGGAGGCGTCCACGGGACGGATCCTCAGAGTGCGGCCGCCGACGCGGGCCTTCAGCTCGTCGACCTTGCCGTTGGCGATGACCTTGCCGCGGTCGATGACCGTCAGCTCGCTCGCGAGCTGCTCGGCCTCCTCCATGTACTGGGTGGTGAGCAGGACGGTGGCCCCCTCGGCGACCATCCGCTGCACCTCGTCCCACACCTCGTTGCGGGTGCGGGGGTCCAGACCGGTGGTCGGCTCGTCCAGGTACAGCACGGCCGGGCGGCCGATCATGGAGGCGGCCAGGTCGAGCCGGCGCCGCATGCCGCCGGAGTAGTGCATGGCCGCCTTCTTGGCGGCCTCGGTGAGCGAGAAGCGCTCCAGCAGCTCGTCGGCGCGCGACCGGGCGTCCTTGCGGGACAGGTCCAGCAGCCGGCCGATCATGTAGAGGTTCTCCCAGCCGGAGAGCTTCTCGTCGACCGAGGCGTACTGGCCGGTGAGGCCGATGGTGCGGCGCAGCTGCCGCGGCTGGCGGACCACGTCGTAGCCCGCGACCGTCGCCGTGCCGGCGTCCGGGGTGATCAGGGTGGACAGGCAGCGGACCAGGGTGGTCTTGCCGGCGCCGTTCGGCCCGAGGACCCCGAGGACGGTGCCCTCGCGGACGTCCAGGTCGACCCCGTCGAGCGCCTTGGTGTCGCCGTAGTGCTTCACCAGCCCCCGCACTTCGACGGCGTTGGTGTTCTTGTCGTTTCGCGTCATGTCCACCATGGGACCAGGCGCCACTGACAGACGACCGACAGCGGACCGACACGAAGGCGACAGCCCGCCGACGGGACGTCGGCGGGCTGTCGGTCGGGCACCGCCCGATCAGTGGAAGGCGTGCTCCGCCTGCGGGAACGCTCCTCCGACCACGTCCTCGGCGAAGGCCTTCGCCGCGTCGTTCATGGTCTGCCGGAGGTTCGCGTACTGCTTGACGAACTTCGGCATCTTCCCGCCGGTCAGGCCCATCATGTCGGTCCACACCAGCACCTGCGCGTCGCACTCGGCGCCCGCGCCGATGCCGACCGTCGGGATGTGCAGGGACCGGGTGACCTCGGCGGCCAGCTCGGCCGGGACCAGCTCCAGCACCACCGCGAACGCTCCCGCGTCCTGAGCGGCCTTCGCGTCGCGAAGCAGCCGGTGCGCGGCCTCGTCGCCGCGGCCCTGGACCCGGTAGCCCATGGCGTTGACGGACTGCGGGGTCAGGCCCAGGTGGGACATGACGGGGATGCCGGCCTGCACGATCAGCTCGGTCTGGGCCAGCGAGCGCTCGCCGCCCTCCAGCTTCACCGCTCCGACTCCGGCCTCCTTCACGAGGCGGGTGGCGCTGCGCAGCGCCTGGACGGGGCCCTCCTGGTACGACCCGAACGGCATGTCGCCGACGACCAGCGACCGGCTCGTGCCGCGTACGACGGCGGCCGACAGCATGGTCATCTGGTCCATCGTCACCGGAACGGTGGTGTCGTAGCCCAGGTGGCAGTTGCCCATGGAATCGCCGACGAGGATCACCGGGATCCCGGCCTCGTCGAAGACGGAGGCGGTCATCGCGTCGTAGGCGGTGAGCATGGGCCACTTCTCGCCGCGTTCCTTGGCGAGGGTCAGGTCGCGGACGGTGATGCGCCGGGTGCCCGTGCCTCCGTACAGGGTGGGGGAGGCGGCGGATGCGGGTTCGCGGGCAGGCGAAACGGCGTGCGTCATTGCAACTGCTCCTTGTGTCATCTCGAGGCGCCCTTACGGCGTCCCCGGACTCACCCACCATGGTGGCATCCGCGTGCCCAAAGGCGGAAGTGCTGCGCGGAGCGCGCCGGGCGCGGAGGATGCAATGTGCGCGTTTCGTGACAAGCGGAAACAAGCGGAACCCGTGCCGCACGGCCGTTCGTCCTCCGGGATGTACGGCCGCGTCAGGCGGTCGTGACGTAGGGCACGGAAGGCTCCGGTCATCGCCTAGGGTCAAGGGGCGGGGACGGAGCGCGAGCACGGCAGTGAGGGCAGTGGCATGGCACAGGCGTACATGACGGAGTCGGGGAACGGCGGCTCGGAGCCCGAGCCCTCCGCGTCCCGCTTCCGGCGCCGGCTGGCCGAACTGCGCAGAGACCCCGGGATCTGGCGGCGAGGCTGGGTGCTGGCCCTGATCGCGGTGCTGCTCAGCCTGGTCATGGTGTTCCACGCGCAGCTGCCCAACGACGTGGGCAACCTCGGCAGCCTCACCGAGACCTTCCTGCCCTGGCTGGGGCTGGCCGTCCCGCTGCTGCTGGTCGGGGCGGTCCTGCGGAAGTCCGCGACCGCGCTGATCGCGATACTGCTGACGGCCGCGGTCTGGGTGAACGTCTTCGGCGGTCTGGTCACCGACAAGTCCGGCCCCGGCGGGAACCTCGTCGTCGCCACCCACAACGTCGACGCCGACAACCCCGACCCGCGCGGCACCGCCGAGTCGATCGCGAAGTCCGGGGCCGACGTACTGGCCCTGACCGAACTCAAGGGGAGCGTCGTCCCCGTCTACGAGGAGTCCCTGGCCAGCACGTACAAGTACCACTCGGTCGAGGGCACCGTCGGGGTGTGGAGCAAGTACCCGCTGTCCGCGAGCCGGCCGGTGGACATCAAGCTGGGCTGGACCCGGGCCATGCGCGTCACCGTCGAGACCGCCCCGGGCAACCAGGTCGCCGTCTTCGTCGCCCACCTGCCCTCCGTACGGGTCAAGCTGAACGCCGGTTTCACCGCCAACCAGCGCGACAACAGCGCGGACGCGCTCGGCGCCGCGCTCGCCGCGGAACCGCTGAAGAAGGCCATCCTGCTCGGCGACCTCAACGGCACCATGAACGACCGCGCGCTGTCCGAGGTCACCTCGCAGATGCGCTCCACGCAGGGCGCGGCGGGCGATGGCTTCGGCTTCAGCTGGCCGGCCCAGTTCCCGATGGCCAGGATCGACCAGATCATGGTCCGCGGGATCGAACCGGAGGCGTCCTGGACCCTGCCGCGCACGGGCAGCGACCACCTGCCGGTCGCGGCGCGGGTGACGGTGTAGACACGCGGACACGGATGCGGGCACGCCGCGACCGCCGGGCTCCCGCACCGCACGGCCGGGGCCCGCGCGTACGGCCGGCGCCGGGCCCGCGTCAACGGGCGAAGGGGGCCCCGCCGCATCGAGCGGCGGGGCCCCCTTCCCGTCGGAGCAGAGCGCAGCGGTCAGGCGTGCTCGCGCCAGCCGTTCGTGATGGGCAGCCGGCGGTCCTTGCCGAAGCCCTTCGCGGAGATCTTCGTGCCCGGCGGGTACTGGCGGCGCTTGTACTCGGCCGTGTCCACCATCCGCAGGGTCCTGGCGACGAGTTCCCGGTCGAAGCCGGCCGCCACGATGGCCTCGATGCCCTGGTCGCGGTCCACGTACAGCGCCAGGATCGCGTCGAGCACCGGGTAGTCAGGCAGCGAGTCCGTGTCCACCTGGCCGGGGCGCAGTTCGGCGCTCGGCGGCTTCACGATCGAGTTCTCCGGGATCGGCGGGGTCTCCCCGCGCTCGGCGGCGGCCCGGTTGCGGTACCGCGCCAGGCGGAAGACGTCCGTCTTGTAGACGTCCTTGATCGGGCCGTACGCGCCCACCGAGTCCCCGTACAGGGTGGAGTAACCGACGGCCAGCTCCGACTTGTTGCCCGGGGCCAGCACGATGTGGCCCTCCTGGTTGGAGAGCGCCATCAGCGTCGTGCCGCGCAGCCGGGACTGGAGGTTCTCCTCCGCCAGACCGGTCAGGCCCAGCGAGCCCATGTACGCGTCGAACATCGGCTCGATCGACACGGTCCGGAAGTTCAGGCCGGTCCGTGTCGCCAGGTCGGCCGCGTCGCCCTTGGAGTGCTCCGAGGAGTACTTCGAGGGCATCGAGACGCCGTACACGTTCTGCGCGCCGATCGCGTCGCAGGCGATGGCGGCGACCAGCGCCGAGTCGATGCCGCCGGAGAGCCCGATCAGGACGGAGCGGAAGCCGTTCTTCCTGACGTACGCGCGCAGGCCCACGACCAGCGCGTCGTAGATCTCCTCGTCGTCGTCGAGCCGGTCGGCGTAACCGCCGGTGACGACGGCCTCGGGCGCCTGGGCGGGCTCCTCGGAGAGGATCACCCGGTCGATGCGCAGCCCGTCGTCGACCACGCCCTCGGGGGCGTCGGCCCGCGCCGCCGGCAGGTCGAGGTCGAGCAGGACGCAGCCCTCGGAGAACTGCGGGGCGCGCGCGATGACCTCGCCGTCGGCGCCGACGACGATCGAGTCGCCGTCGAAGACCAGCTCGTCCTGGCCGCCGATCATGGCCAGGTAGGCGAGGGTGCAGCCGGCCTCCTGGGCGCGCTTGCGGACCAGTTCGAGGCGGAGGTCGTCCTTGTTGCGCTCGTACGGGGAGGCGTTGATCGAGATCAGCAGCCCGGCCCCGGCGGAGCGGGTGGCGGGCACCCGGCCGCCCTCCTGCCAGAGGTCCTCGCAGATGGCCAGGGCCACGTCGACGCCGTGCACCCGGATCACCGGCTGCGTGTCGCCCGGCACGAAGTACCGGAACTCGTCGAACACGCCGTAGTTGGGCAGGTGGTGCTTGGCGAAGCGCAGGGCGACCTCGCCCCGGTGCAGGACCGCCGCCGCGTTCTCCGGGGAACCGGCCGGGCGGCCGAGCCGGGGTGTGGCCTTCTCGGTGCGGTCGAGGTAGCCGACGACGACGGGGAGCTCGCCGAAGCCCTTGTCCGCGAGGCGCGCCGCCAGATCGCGCAGGGCGGTGCGGGAGGCCTCGACGAAGGACTCGCGCAGGGCGAGGTCCTCGACGGGGTACCCGGTCAGCACCATCTCCGGGAACGCCACCAGATGGGCGCCCTGCTCGGCGGAGTGCCGGGTCCAGTGGACGACGGAGTCGGCGTTGGCGGTGATGTTGCCGACGTGCGAGTCGATCTGATTCAGAGCGAGACGAAGTTGAGGCACGGGACCCACTCTAATCGTCTTTCTGACGCGATGTCCTGGGTCCCGCGCGTTTCCGCGCCCCGCCTCAGCCGATGGGTCCCGCGTACTTCACGGTTTTCGCGTCGAATCCGATGGTGATGTCCGCGGTGATGTTCTTGGTGCCCTTGGGCACCTCGAACGCCACGACGCCCTTGGCGGACTGGCCCGGCATGATGGCGCCCTTGATCCGCTTCGGCACGTTGCCGCCGAAGTCGATGACGTCATCGGCGGTCATGCCCTGTTCGTCGCGGACGTTGGGCATGGGGTAGCCGACCTCGTACGGCTCCTTCGAGCCGTTGGTGATGGTGACCGTGATCTGGATCGCGTTCTTGACCTCCTTGCGGGCGAGTTCGTCCTTCGGCTCGTACTTCGTCGGCACCGAGAGGCTCACCTGCACGCCGCTGTCGTAGCTGAAGGTCTCGCCGAAGGGCAGCGCGCTGCTCAGGCCGGGGACCTGGGAGGGCTTCGGCGACTTCGACGGCCCCGCGTCGGGGAAGAGCTTGTCGAGCTCCCGGCGCTGCTGCGCCCGCTCGTCCGCCCGGCGGTCGGCGGTCTTCTCGAAGAAGAGGGCGGTGAGGAAGAGGCCTCCGACGGAGGCGGCCAGGGCGACCACGCCGAGGACGGTGCCGACGATGGACAGGGTCTTCTGCGGGGCGCCCTTGGAGGCGCGGACGATGGCGCCGATACCGAGGCCGATGGCGACCAGGCCGAGGAGGAAACCGGCCCAGAAGAGGAGCGGGACGAGGCCGATGAGGATGCCGAGGCCGCCGACGATCGCGGCGGAGACGGCCAGGCCGTTGCCGGTGGCGGGGGCGGGTTGCGCGTACGTCGGGTAGCCGGGCGCGCCGTATCCGGGGCCGCCGTATCCGGGGCCGGGCTGGGCCCACGGGTTGCCGGGGAAGGGAGCGGGGGCGGAGGGGCCGGGGGCGCCGGGGGCCGTGGGGGCGCCGAAACCGGGGCCGGCCGGGGGCGCGGGCGTCGGTGGGGCGAACGGCGAAGCGGCGGGGGCGGCGGGTCCCGGGGCCGGGGCGGCCGGATTCGCCGCCGGAGTCTCCTCCGCGGACGGTGACGCGGCCGGGCCCGGGGCAGCGGTCTTCTCCAGCGACGGGCCCGGGGTGTCCTGCGGCGGCGGGGTCGCCTCGGGGGTGTTCTCGGGGGACGGCGACGGCTGTGGTGCCGGGGCCGTCTCCGGTATGGGCGTCCCGGCCGGCTCGGTCGGCGTGGCGGACGGGTTCGGCGGGGTGCTCATGCGGGCGGAGGCGTCCTTCCTGCTCGTCGCGGCTTGTGTCGTGATCACCACAAGCCTGCCACGGCCCCGGTGGCACCCCGCCGGCATTTCCCGGCGGGCGGAACTCAGCGCTCGTAGCCGAGGACCGTCATCATCCCGGACTCCGAGTGGTACACGTTGTGGCAGTGCAGCATCCACAGCCCGGGATTGTCGGCGTCGAAGTCCACCGTCAGCCTTCCGCCCGACAGGATGATCGCGGTGTCCTTGCGGGCGCCCGTCCCGCCGCCCAGGGCGTACGTGTGCCCGTGCAGGTGCACCGGGTGCCACATCGCCGTCTGGTTCCTGAACTCCAGCCGCACCCGTTCTCCCGCCTTCACCGGATGCCGCTGGTCGGGGGTGAACGGGGCTCCGTCGAAGGCCCAGTTGAAGCGGGTCATCGAGCCGGTCAGCCGGAGCGAGAGCGTACGGTCCGGGGTGCGCGCGGGCAGTGCCGCCGACGCGGCGGCCTTGAGCCGGTCCGCCATCAGCGGAGCGGTGGCCAGCTCGGCCGGCCTCGTCGCGGCGGTCGGCGCCGGCCCCGACCCGGTGCGCAGCACGGCGAGCGCCGACGCCGACTGTCCCTTGCCCTCGGCCAGCGCGGTGAGCGGGAACACCCCGTCCTGCGCGGTGACGAGTACGTCGTACCGCTCGCCCATGCCCAGCAGCAGGCAGCCGGTCTTCGCGGGCTCCACCGGGTAGCCGTCGGTGTGGGTGACCGTCAGTTCGTGGCCGCCGAGGGCGATCCGGAAGGGGGTGTCCCCGCCCGCGTTGACGATGCGCAGCCGGATCCGGTCCCCGGGCCGGGCGGTGAACACGGACGGGTCGTCCGCGGCCCTGCCGTTGATCAGGTAGTACGGGTACTCGACGTTGCCGACGTCCTTGCCGAGTACGTCGCTCTCCCCGAGCAGGCGGACGCGCGAGGGGCCGGCGCCGCCGGACGGCGAGGCGGCGGGTGATGCGGCGGGCGAGGCCGCGGGCGTCGTGCCGTGGCCCGAGTGGCCGCCCGCGGACTGGCCGTTCGCGCCGCGCAGTCGGGCGAGCACGGCGTCCGGGGTGGAGCCGTCCACCCCGTCGAGCCAGTCGTCCAGGACCACCACCCACTCCTTGTCGTAGGAGAGGGGCTCCTTCGGGTCCTCGACGATCAGCGGCGCGTACAGGCCGCGGTCCTGCTGGACCCCGGTGTGCGGGTGGAACAGGTACGTCCCCGGGGTCGGTACGGCGAACTTGTAGGTGAAGGAGCCGCCCGGGGCGATGTCCCGCTGGGTCACGCCGGGGACCCCGTCCATGTCGTTGCGCATGGCCAGGCCGTGGCAGTGCAGGGAGGTGGCCTCGGGGAGGTTGTTGGCGAGGGTGAGGGAGAGCGTGCCGCCCGCGGTGGCCCGTACCTCCCGGCCCGGTACCTCGCCGTCGTACGCCCAGGAGCGGAAGACGTGCCCGCCGCCGAGGTCCACGGAGCCGGCGGTGGCGGTGATCCTGACCTCGGTGAGCGGGCCGGTGGCCTTGCGGGCGGCCTCGGCGGCCTGCACCTCGGGCCCGGCCGGGTCGACGTAGTCGGCGGGGGCGGCCGCCCCGGCGGCGGCGCGGTTCGCGCCGTCGGTCCCGGCGCCGCGGTCCGTGGCGGTGCGGGCGCAGGCGGAGAGCAGCCCGGAGCCGGCGAGGGCGGCGGCGGAGGCGGAGGCGCCGAGAACGGCGCGACGGGAGGGGAGAGAGCGCACGGAAGTACCTCGTGGGTGTCGTGTGGGGGAGGGGCGAGCACGTCGGCCGCCGCCCGGGCCTGCCGGCCTGCGGGCCCGCGGGCGGGCGGGCGCAGGTATGCGAGGGCATGCCGGGGCGACGGCGCGGGTCCGGTCCTGAACGTGCGGGACGGACGGGTGGGCGGACGGCCGGTCGGGGGTGCGCGGGGTCAGCGGGGCTCGCGGGGGGACGGCGGGTCGGGTCCTCCGCCGGACCGGACCGGCACGCGGGCCGCGCCCCCGAGCGGCGCGGTATCGCGGGAGCCGGCCGGTCCGGCGCCGAGGGACAACACGACGGGTCCGGTGAGCACGGCGGGGCAGTCGGACTCGGGCTCGGTCCGGGCGCCGTCGGGCTCACCGTCCGTGGGCGGACCGGGCGGACCGGGCGGACCGGGCGGACCGGGCGGACCGGGCGGGCCGGGTGGGCCCGCCGAGGCAACGGAGTGGGCGGCGGGTGCGTCCTCCGAGGCGTGGGACTCAGTCGGATGGCCCAGGGCGTTCATGGTCACGATGCCCAGCAGGAGCGCGGCGAGCAGCAGCGGCCGGGGCCACGTGGCGGCTCGCTGGGCTCTGCTCGTCATGCCGGGAACCCTACCCCGGGTGGGTATCCGATCCCCGGATCAAACCCCGGATCTGCATAGGATTAGTCACACTATGTCCACCAATGGCCCCCCTCTGCGTCCCCGGCCCGGCCCCACCCCGGGCCCCACGCCGGACCCCCCGCCCCGCACGGCCCGGCGGACCTGGCCGTCGGCCTCACTGGTGGCGGTGCTGGTCGGGCTCGGCGCCGCCGCCTACACCGCGTGGGTCCTCGAGGTCGTCCTCTCCACCGGCCTCAACCCCATCGAGACGTACGTGAGCGAGCTCGCCGCGCAGGACCAGCCGCTCGGCGGTCTCTTCCGGGCCACCGACTTCTGCGCCGGCCTGCTCGCCTTCGCCGGCGGGCTGCTGGCGCTCCTGCGGTTGCTGCGCGGCATCGAGTCCCGCCGCCCCTGGGCCGTCGCCGGCTGGGCCGGAGTCACCCTCTTCGGCGCGGCCACCGCCGCCGACGCCTGGCTGCCGCTGAGCTGCACGCCCACCGCGGACCCGGTGTGCGCGGCCCGGGAGACCGCAGGGCTCGTCCCCGCCACCCATCAGGCCCACGCCGTCAGCAGCAGCCTCGCCATGACCGGCGCCCTCGTCGGGATCGTGGCCCTCACCGTCGCCGCCCGGCGCTACGGGCGGCTCGCGCCGCTGGCCCGCTACGGTCCGGCGCTCGTCGTCCTGGAACTCCTCGCCACCGCGTGGACCCTGACGGCCATCACCCTGTTCACGGCCGGGCACGGCACCTGGGCCCTGGGCGCCGGGCAGCGGCTCCAGGTGCTGTTCGTGGCGCTCTGGCTGGGCCTGCTCGCCCGCTCCGTCCACCGGGAGCGCCGCACGTGACCGGCACTCCGAGCACCCCGGGCACTCCGAGCACTCCGCGCTCTCCGGGACGTTTCGTGCGGGTGGACGGGGTCCCGCTGCACGTGGTGGTCGAGGGGCGGGGGCCGGTGTGCGTGCTCAGCGCCGGGCTGGCCATGGCCTGGTTCGACTGGGACGCGGTCGCCGCGCTGCTCGTCGCCGCGGGCCGCACCGTCGTCCGCTTCGACCGCCCCGGCCACGGCCTCAGCGCCCCGGCCGCCGAGCCGCCGACCGCCGTGGGCGAGGCCCGCCGCATCGCGGGCCTCCTGGACGCCCTCGGCCTGGGCCCCGGCTCCGGCCCCGGCTCCGGCTCCGGCTCCGGCTCCGGCCCCGGCTCCGGCCCCGGCTCCGGCTCCGGCTCCGGCCCCGGCTCCGGCCCTGGCCCCGTCACCGTCGTAGGGCATTCCATCGCCGGGTTCCACGCCGAGGCCTTCGCCCGGCTGTACCCCGAGCGGACCGCCGCCCTGGTGCTGGTCGACTCCAGCGTCGAGGAGGCTCCGCGCGCCCTGCTACCCGCGGCGCTGCGTACCCGCGCCGCCCGGGCCCTCGGCCGGGTCGTGACCGCCGCCGGGGTGCCCGCCGCGCTCGGCCCCGCCGCCCGGCGGGCCGTCGTACGGGCGTCGCGGACCGGCGGGGCCGATCCGGCCGCGCGTGACCTCGTACGGCGCTGCTACCGCACCGGCCGCGTCTGGCAGGGGGCGCTGCTGGAGAACTCCCGCTACATCGACGTCGCCGCCGAACTGCCGGGCCTGCGCGACGCCCATCCGCTGGCCGCGCTCGCGACCGTCCTCATGGGTCACGACGGCTCCGGGAGCCGTGGCGCCCTGCGCTGGCTCGACCGTCAGGCGGAGCTCGCCGACCTCCTCGGCGCCCGCTTCGAGGTCGCCGGGCCCGCCGGGCACCTGGTCATGCTGGACCGCCCGGACCAGGTGGCCCGGGCGGTCCTCAGGGGTGGAGCCCCGGCGCGGCGGCCGGGGCTCCGAACGGTCGCCCGCGGGGATCAGCCGCGGGCGTAGACCGCCTCCGCCCAGCCGGCTATCTGCTCGTCCGAGAGGTGCTTGGCCAGGTCGGCCTCGCTGATCATGCCGACCAGCCTCTTGTTCCTGATCACGGGGAGCCGGCGGATCTGGTGGCTCTGCATCTCCTCCAGCACCTGGGAGACGTCCGCGTTCGCGTCGATCCAGCGCGGTGTGCCCTGGGCCATCTCACCTGCGGTGACCTTCGCGGGATCGTGTCCCTTGGCCACGCAGCCGACCACGATGTCGCGGTCGGTCAGGATGCCGCAGAGCCGTTCCGTCTTGTCGCTGATGGGCAGCGCGCCCACGTTGAGGCGGGCCATCAGCTGAGCGGCCCGGTCCAGGGTCTCGGTGGCGGGGATCCACTGGGCCCCGGCGTGCATGATCTCTCCGGCGGTCGTCATCGCGTAAACCTCCAAAGCGCCGTGTGCGGCAGGGGCGCGGGTGCCCCGCCGCGGCGTCCCCATCGTCATTCGGCCATTCGGCCCACGCGACCCGACAGGGGGGAGCACACGCCCGTACGGGTGACGGGACACCTCCCACCACCGTACGAGCGTGCCCCGTCACCCGCGCGGCGCGGACCCGCGCTTCGCCAGCATGTCCGCCATCAGGGTGAGCTCCGCCTGCTGCGCGTCGACCATGCCCTGGGCCAGCTCGCGCTCGGCGGGGGTGGTGCACAGCTTCGCGCAGCCCCGGGCCATCGCGACGCCGCCCTTGTGGTGGTCGGTCATCAGCTGGAGGTAGAGCACCTCGGCGTCCCGGCCCTGGGCGGTGCCCAGCCGCGCGAGCTCCTCCTTGGTGGCCATCCCGGGCATGAGCGCCCCGCCGGGCTGCACGGCCCCGTGCCCGGAGTGCCCGCCGTGACCGCTGTGCCCGTCACCGCCGTCACCGCCGTCACCCATCCAGGACATGGCGGGCTCGTCGGCGAGCACCTTCGGCAGCCCCCACAGGTCCAGCCAGCCGAGGAGCATGCCCCGCTGGTTGGCCTGGGTGTTGGCGATGTCGTACGCGAGGGTGCGCACCGGCTCGTCCTGGGTGCGGTCGCGGACGATGAAGGACATCTCCACCGCCTGCTGGTGATGCACCGCCATGTCCCGGGCGAAGCCCGCGTCGGGCGAGCGCAGCGCGGGTACGGCGGAGGCCCGCGCGGCGGGGCGGTCGTCGCCGTTCGCGGCGGCGGCCATCGTGGCCACGGCCGCGAACAGCAGCGCCAGCAGCACGGCCGTGCCCGAAACCCAGTACGTACGGGGAATCCGGGCGGAGCGGGCCGTGGTACCGGTGTCCGTACCGGTCACTTGGTCAGGCCGTTCGTGCAGGCGGCGCCCGGCTCGGGGGTCTGCTCGCCCTGCACGTACTTGGTGAAGAACTGCGCCACCCGGGGGTCGTCCGCGTTCTCCACGGTCAGCTGCCTGCCCCACGCGCTGAGCATGATCGCCCCGGCCTGCTCCTTGACCGGGCTCATCAGCGAGTACGGGGTCTTCTCCACCCGGGTGCCGAGCTTGTCGAGGTCGGCCTGGGCGGCCTTGTCGTTGTACGTGACCCAGACGGCGCCGTGCTCCATGGAGTGCACCGCGTTCACCTCGGGGACGGCGGCCTTGTAGACGTCGCCGTTGCAGTTCATCCAGCGGGGGTGGTGGTCGCCGCCGACCGGCGGGTTCGTCTCGTACTTCACCGGGGTCTCGACGTGGTTGCGGCCCAGCTTCTTCGCGTCCCAGACCTGCTCGCCCTCGACGGGCTGCTTGCGGATCTCCTGCTGCTCCTTGAGCAGCTTCTCCAAGGCCTGCTGCTTGCGCTTCTCGGTCTGCTTCTGGTCGATCAGCACCCAGGCGCCGAAGCCGACGAGTCCGGCGACGATGACGGTGGAGACGGTGATCGCGATGGCCTTCATGCGCCGCTCGCGCGCCTGGTCGGCCCGGCGCATCTCGGCTATTCGAGCCTGGCGGGAGTTCGGGTCGGTGTTGTTGTTGGTGGTTCTGCTGGCCATGTGCCCTGGTTCCTTTGACTGAGGGGGGTGGGTGAGCGCGAAAAACCGGACCCGTCAGGTCCGCAGCACCTGGAGCACATGCAGGTCGGGGGCGCGCGCGAGCGGCTCGGGCGGCCGCGTCCACCCCGCCCCGACGCCCCGGACGGGGGTCTGCGGCTCGCCGCCGGCCGGCACCGCGGCGGGCGGCGGCGCGGGCAGCACGCCCGCCACCGCGTGCGCGAGGGGGGAGCAGCCGGGCAGGTCGTACGGGGACACGCAGACGGCGTGCGTCCGCGCCTCGGCCACACGATCGGCCCCACCGGGCCGCGAGCAGAGGAAGAGGCCCCCCACCAGCACGGCGACCACCACACCGACCAGCACCGCGACCAGCGCCCCGGACACGGCCCGGAACGTGGCCGAAGGCCCCGCCGGCTGCGCCGAAGGCCCCGCCGGAAGCACGGCACGCCGAGGGGAGGGACGTCCCAGACGCCCCCGCTGCGTGTACTGCCGGCCCCCCATGGGCGCAGATGGTAATGCTCATGACCGGCCAGAGGTCAGTGCGGGGGTGTCACGACCTTTCGGGGGTGCGTAATGTGGCGGAAACCACCGCCGGCGATACTGGGCCGGCCCGACTGTGGCCCGCTCCTCGGGGAGGTGGTGCACAGGCCGTCTGAACTGCGAGGATGAAGGCATGGACAAGCAGCAGGAATTCGTCCTCCGGACGCTTGAGGAGCGCGACATCCGCTTCGTGCGCCTGTGGTTCACCGACGTACTGGGCTTCCTGAAGTCCGTCGCGGTCGCCCCCGCCGAGCTGGAGCAGGCCTTCGACGAGGGCATCGGTTTCGACGGCTCCGCCATCGAGGGCTTCGCGCGGGTCTACGAGTCCGACATGATCGCCAAGCCGGACCCGAGCACCTTCCAGATACTGCCGTGGCGCGCCGAGGCCCCCGGGACCGCCCGGATGTTCTGCGACATCCTGATGCCGGACGGCTCCCCGTCCTTCGCGGACCCGCGTTTCGTCCTCAAGCGCATCCTGGCCAAGACCTCCGACCTGGGCTTCACCTTCTACACCCACCCGGAGATCGAGTTCTTCCTGCTGAAGGACAAGCCCCTGGACGGCACCCGCCCGGTGCCGGCCGACAACTCCGGCTACTTCGACCACACTCCGCAGAACGTCGGCATGGACTTCCGCCGCCAGGCCATCACGATGCTCGAATCCATGGGCATCTCGGTGGAGTTCAGCCACCACGAGGGCGCCCCCGGCCAGCAGGAGATCGACCTCCGCTACGCCGACGCGCTCTCGACGGCCGACAACATCATGACCTTCCGCCTGGTCATGAAGCAGGTCGCCCTCGAACAGGGCGTCCAGGCCACCTTCATGCCGAAGCCGTTCTCGGAGTACCCCGGCTCGGGCATGCACACCCACCTGTCCCTCTTCGAGGGCGACCGCAACGCCTTCTACGAGTCGGGCGCCGAGTACCAGCTCTCGAAGGTCGGCCGCTCCTTCATCGCGGGCCTCCTCCGCCACGCGGCGGAGACGGCGGCGGTCACCAACCAGTGGGTCAACTCCTACAAGCGGATCTGGGGCGGCTCCTCGCGCACCGCCGGCTCCGGCGGCGAGGCCCCGTCGTACATCTGCTGGGGCCACAACAACCGTTCCGCCCTGATCCGCGTCCCGATGTACAAGCCGGGCAAGACGGGCTCCTCGCGCGTCGAGGTCCGCTCGATCGACTCGGGCGCCAACCCGTACCTCACGTACGCCGTCCTCCTCGCGGCGGGCCTCAAGGGCATCGAGGAGGGCTACGAACTCCCGGCGGGCGCCGACGACGACGTCTGGGCCCTCTCCGACGCCGAACGCCGCGCGATGGGCATCGAACCCCTCCCGCAGAACCTCGGCGAGGCCATCGCCCTGATGGAGCGCAGCGAACTGGTCGCCGAAACCCTCGGCGAGCACGTCTTCGACTTCTTCCTGCGCAACAAGAAGCAGGAGTGGGAGGAGTACCGCTCGGAGGTCACGGCCTTCGAACTCCGCAAGAACCTGCCGGTGCTGTAGCCCGGGCCGGACCGCAGGGCCGGTGGTCGACGACCACCGGCCCTGCGGCGTGTCTTCCGTAGGGGCTGCGACCATTGACGGTATGGATTCCCCCGCGCCCGTGAGCACGCTCCGACTGGAGTTCGTCCTGCCGCATCCGAACGCGATCGAGCAGTGGGCCGAGGTGCGGGCGTTGATCGACGGGCGGAACCTGGTGGAGGAGATCCACCCCGAGGGCACGTGGAGCTGCTCGCGCCGGAATTGGTTCGGGCCCGCAGAGAAGTGGCCGTTGGCGGCCGCGGAGGAAGCGCGGCGGGTCGAGCTGTCCAACAACGACTGTGTCACCGACTGCTGCGGGGGCGTCTTCGTCACCATCCGGCGCGCGGGCGACCGCGTGGTGTGGACGGGCTGGGAGAACACGGACGACAACCGGGTCCCGGTCCCCGCCGACGTCTGGTTCGACGCGACCCAGTACGACGCCGAGTTGGTACGTGCCGTGGCCGATGTGAGCTGGGAGCGGCCGGTGGACACTCTTGCCCGGCTGCTGACCGAGGAGCTCGCGAAGAGCGGGTGCCTTGAGCGCTGGGGCTGCGTTGTGCTGGGCATCGCGCCGGGGCGCGGTGGGCCCGCGCGGGTGGAGGTGCATTTCCGCCGGGTCCGGGACGCGGAGTCCCACTGGGATGCCTACATCCACGACGTGCCCGTGACCGGGCACGGAACCGTCCGTGAGCAGCTCCGGTGGTTCATGGACCTGCTCACGGACAGGCACCCCTGTGAGACGGCCCGTCGGCTGTGACGCGGTCTCAGCGGACCGCGCGGTGCCAGGTGGGGGTCGTCTGGGTTCTGGGGGTGGTGGTGATGTGGAGGTTCGCGTCCAGGCCCAGGACCGCCGTCGTCGTGCCGGAGAGTTCCAGGACCGCGCCCGGGGCGCCCGCGTAGAGCATCGCGGACTCCGTCCACGCCGGGGGGCCGCCGAGGCCCGTCGTGCTGATCGTGCCGGTGTCCGCGCGGCCCGAGACGAGGCGGCCCGCCACGCTGACCGCGCCGTAGCCGGCCCGGCCGCCGGCCTCCGCGACGCTGGAGACCTGGGGTTTGCCGGGGGTGGCCGTGACCAGGGCCGTGCGTACGACGCCCGAGTCCGGGCGGCGGAAGTACAAGCGGACGCCCGTGCCGTCCGGGGCCGCCGTCAGCGGGACCGTCGTGGCGGGCAGGCCCGTCTCGAACGGGCCGACCAGGGGGGCGGCCGGGGTGGGCTGGGTCCAGGCCAGGACCGAGTTCGTGGTGGTGGCGTACACGTGGCGCCGCCCGGTGGAGTCGACCGCCGTCACCGGGTCGCTCTGCAGGTCCTCGCCGCCCAGCCGGTGCCACTCGGAGAAGCCCCCGTCCGGCCGCTGGGTCGCGGCGCGCAGGGTGCGGCGGGAGTCGCGGAGGTAGACCGTGACGCGGCCGTTCGCGTCGACGGTGGCCGAGGGGGAGCTGATCGAGGAGGTGCCCTCCTCGTCGGCCCGCTCGGGGGTGCCGAGCGACTGCCACGGCTCGAACGGGCCGTCGGGCGCGGACTGGACGGCGTACACGACCTCGCGCCGGTATTCGGCGGGCGCGGGGCCCAGTGTGGTGCGGGTGGCCAGGACCGCGACGCGCCCGTCGGGGAAGCGGACGGTGGTGGCGCCCGGGTCGATGCCCGTGCCGGGGAGGAGTGCGGGGCCCGTCCAGGCGCCGGCCGGGGTCCGGGTCCAGTACGCGGTCTGACCGTCGAGCGTGGCGAACGCCCAGAGCCGGCCGGGCGTGCCCTCCGTCACCCAGGAGGTCAGGTCGCCACGGCTGTAGCGCAGCGACTGCGCCCAGTTCTTGCCGGTCGGATTGCCCGCGACCTTGCGGTCGCCGCAGCCGGAGGGGCTGCCGCAGTAGTTCTCGCCGTCCTGCCAGGCGTAGGTCTTCAGGAAGCCGGTCTTCACGTCGGCGGTCTGCGGGTCCAGCGCGTGCGGGAGGGTGCCGTTGTGGTAGCCGAGGTAGTTCTGCACGGAGAAGTGCGGACGGTCCGGGACCCGTTCGGCGTAGGCGGCCGCGGCGGCCTGTACGAAGCGGGCGCCGTACATGTGGTCCTGGTGGTCGGTGTACCTGCCGGCGTCCCCGTACCGTCCGGGCGTCGGGTCCTGCATCCGTATCGTCGTCGGCCGGTACCGCTCCAGGACCCCGGCTATCGCCTGTATCAGCTGGTCCTTGGTGTACGTGAACTGCTGCTTGACCGGGGTGCCGGAGGTCAGCTGGGACGCGAGCGCCGGTATCCGCCCGTTCCACAGGCCGCGCAGGCTGTCCGGGTTGTCCCCGCCGGTGCTGCGGGCCTCGCGCATCTGCAGCCACACCAGGTTGACCTGCGGCTTCGCTATGAGGACGTCGAGTTCGGCCTGTCCGCCGCCGGCCGTGGTGATGACCGTACGGCGCCACGCGCTGGTGCGGTCCCCGGTGGCCATCTGCGCGTAGGCGGAGCGTATGCCGTTCTGCCGGGCCTCCGCGTAGTGGGCGCGGTCGGCGGGCTGGTCCGGGTCCTTGGCGGCGCCGCCGTTGGCCCGGTTGACTCCGTCGGCCTCGCCGGAGGTCAGGTAGGCGGTGGTGACCGGGGTGCCGGAGAGCAGGGAGCGGACGAGGTCGGGGTTCATGAAGAACAGGTCGTCGTCGGGGTGGGCGACGACCTGCACGACCGATCCGGCGGTCACGCTCGCGGGTACCGCGGCGGCAGGACCCTTGTCCGGGGTGGCCTCGGCCGGCGTCTGCTGGGCTGCGGCCACGGCGAACACGCCGGTGGTGCCCGCGGTGAGCACCGTGAGCAGGGCCGCGAAACGGCGACGGGTGAGTGGCATCGGGTCACGCCTTGGGGGGTCAGGTCCGGGCGGGAAAAACCGCTGATCAGTCAGAGAGAGGTCAAATCGGCGGACTTGGTTCACCGAATTCGTCGATGACTGCCACTTTCCGAAAACGACCGGACGTGATTGTCCCCTGTGGAGGTTTTGGTGCCCATATGTGACCGAGATGTGGGCATCGTTGCTCGGACCCGTGGGCCAACGGGGATCCCGATGTGCGGTGTTGAGGGGGGAGTTCGTGACGTATGTCTCTCGCTGGGGCGTATCCCCCTCATGACCGGGTTCTACGGAGCCGTGTTGCGTGGGCCCACCGGCTGCCACGGCGCCAGCCGTGCGTCCGGGGCGTCCGCCGAGGAGGTCACGTACAGTCGCGCGTCGAGCCCCACCACGGCCAGGCTGACCATGTTCCGGCCGGTCATCGTCGAGGACGGCGCGCCCACGAACATCAGCGGCGACCGCTCCCACGGCCGGCCCTGTCCGACGTCCGAGCCCAGTTGCCCGCCCGCCGAGCGGCCCGCCAGTACGTGCCCGCTCGCCGTCACCGCGCCGAAGCCCTGGAGGCCTCCGAGGTCGGTGAGGTGGTTCACCTTCAGCCCGTCGTCCCCGGTGACGAGCGCGGTGCGGACGTTGCCCGATCCGGGCTTGCGGAACCACAGCCGCACCCCGCCCTCACGGCCCGCCGCGGTCAGCGGCAGCGTGGTGTCGGGCAGGCCGGTGGCCGTGGGTTGGCCCAGTGGGGCGCCCGGCTTGGGCTGCGCCCAGCCCAGCACCGTCTTGGAGGTGGTGGAGAACACCATGCGCCGCCCGGCGCCGTCGGTCGCGGTGGCCGGGGTGCCGTGCAGGTCGGCGCCGCCGTGCTTTTCCCACGGGCCCCAGCTGCCGTCCGGGCGCTGCACCGTGCCGCGCAGGGTGCCCGCGCCGTCGCGGACGTACGCGGCCGGCTGCCCGGTGCCGTCGAGCGAGACCGCCGGGGCACTGATGTCGGAGGTCCACGTCTCGTCGGCGGTCTCGGGCGTACCCAGCGACTGCCACTCCCCGAACTCCTCCGAGCCCGGCGCCCGCTGGACGGCGTACACGACCTCGCGCTTGTAGTCGGCGGGCTTCGCGCCGAAGGAGGTACGGGTGCCGAAGGCGGCTATCCGGCCGCCCGGGAGGGTGAGGGTGGACATGCCCGGGTCCATGCCGGTGCCGGGCAGCAGGGTGGGGCCGGTCCAGGGGCCGACGAGGCCGGCGCGGTGCCAGACGGCGACCTGCCCGTCGAGCACCTTGAAGGCCCACAGCCCGTGGTCCTTGTCGGAGGTCAGCCAGGAGGTGCTGTTGCCCCGGGCGTAGTTGACGGTGTCCGTCCACCGGTTGCCCGCCGGGTGGTCGGCGACCTTGAGGTCGCCGCAGCCGGCGGCGCTGCCGCAGTGGTTCTGCCTGTCGAGCCAGGCGTACGTGTCGAGGATGTCCAGCTTCTCCTTCGCCTCGCCCGGGTCCAGGGCGCTGGGGAGGGAGCCGTTGAAGTAGCCGATGTAGTTCTGCAGCGCGAAGTGCGGGCGGTCCTTCACGTCCTTCGCGTACGCGGCGGTGGCCAGTTGCACGAAGCGGGCGCCGTAGAAGTGGTCCTGGTGGTCGGTGTACCGCTTGGTGTCGGGGAAGCGGCCGGGGGTGGGGTCCTGGGAGCGGATGGTCGTCGGCTTGTACTGCTCCAGTACGCCGACGAGGGTCTGGACGACCTGCTCCTTCGTGTACGTGAACCGCTGCTTGACGGGGGTGCCGGAAGCGAGCATCGACTCCAGGCGGGGGACCTTGCCGTCCCACAGGCCGTGGAGGCTGTCGGCGACGGGCTCGTACCCGTTGCCCGCCTCGCGCATCTGCAGCCAGACGAGGTTGACCTGCGGTTTGGCGACGAGGACGTCGACCTCGGCGTGGCCGCCGCCCTTGGTCGGGACGACGGTGCGCTTCCAGGCACTGGTGCGGTCGCCGGTGGCCATCTGGGCGTAGGCGGCGCGGATGCCGTTCTGGCGGGCCTCGGCGTAGGCGGGCTTGTCGGGGCGGGTGCTCTTCTCCTTGGCGGCGCCGGCGTTTATGCCGTCGGCTTCGCCGGAGGTGAGGTAGACCGAGGTCACGGGGTGGCCGGCGGTTATGGAGTAACGCAGGTCCGGGTTCATGAAGTAGAGGTCGTCGTCGGGGTGCGCGACGATCTGGAGCACCCGTCCGGGATCGGGCGCGTCGGCGGCCGCGGCGGGGGCGACGGCCCTGCCGTCGGACGGGGTGGGGTGGCCGAGCCGGTCGAGGGCGTCGTTGCCGCGGAGCACGAGCATGCTGCCGGCGAGGGTGGCGGCGACGAACGCGACGACTTTGACGAGGGCGGCCCGGTGGTGCCGGTCCCGCTCCGCGGTGGGTCCGGGGGTGCGCCCGCCGCGGCCGCGGCGCCGGCCCCCGGGGACGTGCCCGGCCCTGCTGCCTGTCGCCCGCCCGCCACCGCGGACTTCGGCGTGCGCCCGGTCCCTGTCGTACGGGAGCTCGTCCTGGCCCCGGCGGGCTCGGAGGGGGGCCGGTTCGGTGGCGGTGGTGTCCCTGCGCTCGGCCCGACGCCCGCGCCCCCGGTCGGCCTCTGCTCCCGTGCGGCGGGACCGGGGGCGGGCCACGCGGCCGGGCGCGTCCTCCCGGGAGCGGGAACCGCCCGCCGCCCCGGTGTCGTATTCGGGGTGGGGGCCGGCAGCCAAACGCTCGTACACGGGGCTCCTTCTGGCCGGGCGGCGGGGAGCGGGCCCCAGGTGGAACTAAACATTCAGATAGTCAGATAAGTCGCCTCATGATACGTCGCTGATCATCCCGTGCCTCGAACGCCGCTCCGGCTAGGCTCGCTCCAGGCAGACGGCGCCAAGCGGCAGTGGCAGCGACGACCCAGGAGGCGGCGGGATGACAGTCCCGGGACGCAGGAGCAGCACCTTCATCCAGCTGCTCCGCAGCGGATTCACCGACCCGCAGACCGCCGCCCGGCTGCTGGAGAACGACGCCCTGGCATCCGTGCGCACCGATCCGGTGCTCCTCGACGCCCTGGGAGCGACCGCCGACCCCGACCTCGCGCTCCTCGGGCTCGTACGGCTCGCCGAGGCGCAGACCCCGGAAGAGCGGCCCCTCCTCCTCGACACCCTCGTCGCCGCCAAGCCGCTGCGCGACCGGCTCCTCGGCGTGCTCGGCGCCTCCGAGGCGCTCGGCGACCACCTCGCCCGCCACCCCCGCGACTGGCAGGCCCTGGTCACCTACGAGGCCGCCGACCTGCACCCCGGCCTCGCCGACTTCGAACGCGGGCTGGCCGACGCCCACGACCCCGTCGGCCTGCGCGTGGCCTACCGCCGCTGCCTGCTCTCCATCGCCGCCCGCGACGTCTGCGGCACCATCGACGTCGCCGAGACCGCCGCCGAGCTCGCCGACCTCGCCACCGCCACCCTCCGCGCGGCCCTGCGCATCGCGAGCGCCGCCGCCCCCGAGGACGCCGCCCGATGCCGCCTGGCCGTCATCGCGATGGGCAAGTGCGGCGGCAACGAGCTCAACTACGTCTCCGACGTGGATGTGATCTTCGTCGCGGACGCGGGGCCCACCACCGGCGCCGGCGGGGCCAACGCCGCCGCCGACGAGGGCAAGGCCCTCCAGGCCGCCACCCGCCTCGCCTCCCACCTCATGCGGATCTGCTCCGAGACCACCGTCGAGGGCACCATCTGGCCCGTCGACGCCAACCTCCGCCCCGAAGGCCGCAACGGCCCCCTCGTCCGCACCCTCTCCTCCCACCTGGCCTACTACCAGCGCTGGGCCAAGACCTGGGAGTTCCAGGCCCTCCTCAAAGCCCGCGCCGTCGCCGGCGACCCCGAACTCGGCGCCGAGTACATCGACGCCATAAGCCCCCTGGTCTGGCAGGCCGCCGAACGCGAGAACTTCGTCGCCGACGTCCAGAAGATGCGCCGCCGCGTCGTCGACAACATCCCCGCCGCCCACGTCGACCGCGAGCTCAAACTCGGCCCCGGCGGCCTGCGCGACGTCGAGTTCGCCGTCCAGCTCCTCCAACTCGTACACGGCCGCCACGACGCCACCCTGCACTCCGGCACCACCCTCGACGCCCTCCACGCCCTCGCCGCCGGCGGCTACGTCGGCCGCGCCGACGCCGCCCAACTGCACGACGCGTACCGCTTCCTGCGCGCCATGGAACACCGCATCCAGCTCTACCGGCTGCGCCGCACCCACCTCGTCCCCGAGGACGAGGCCGACCTGCGCCGCCTCGGCCGCTCGCTCGGCCTGCGCACCGAACCCGTCGCCGAACTCAACAAGGCCTGGCGCCGGCACGCCTCCGTGGTGCGCCGCCTGCACGAGAAGCTCTTCTACCGGCCGCTGCTCGACGCCGTCGCCCAGCTCACCCCCGGCGAAACCAGGCTCTCCCCGCTCGCCGCCGGCCAGCGCCTCGAAGCCCTCGGGTACGCGGATCCGGCCGCCGCCCTGCGCCACCTCGAAGCCCTCGCCTCCGGAGTCACCCGCAAGGCCGCCATCCAGCGCACCCTCCTGCCCGTCCTCCTCGGCTGGTTCGCCGACTCCGCCGACCCGGACGCCGGCCTGCTCGGCTTCCGCAAGGTCTCCGACGCCCTCGGCAAGACCCCCTGGTACCTGCGCCTCCTGCGCGACGAGGGCGCCGCCGCCGAGAACCTCGCCCGCGTCCTGTCCGCCGGACGCCTCGCCCCCGACCTGCTGATGCGCGCCCCCGAAGCCGTGGCCCTGCTGGGCGACCCCGAAGGTCTCCTCCCCCGTACCCGCGAGGCCCTGGAACAGGAGGTCATGGCCGCCGTGGGCCGCGCCGACAGCGCCGAGGCCGCCGTCACCGCCGTACGCGGGGTCCGCCGCCGCGAGCTCTTCCGGACCGCCGCCGCCGACATCGTCGGCTCGTACGGTACGGAGGAAAGCCCGGCCGAGGAGGACCACGGAGCCCTCGTCGACCGGGTCGGCGGAGCCGTCTCCGACCTCACCGCGGCCACCATCGCCGGCGCCCTGCGCGCCGCCGTCCAGGACCAGTGGGGAGACACCCTGCCCACCCGCTTCGCCGTCATCGGCGTCGGCCGCTTCGGCGGGCACGAACTGGGCTACGGCTCCGACGCCGACGTCCTGTTCGTCCACGAACCGCGCGAGGGCGTCGACGAACAGGAAGCGGCCAAGGCCGCCCAGACGGTCATCGCCGAAATGCGCCGCCTGCTCCAACTCCCCACCGCCGACCCGCCACTGCTCATCGACGCCGACCTGCGCCCCGAGGGCCGCTCCGGCCCCCTGGTCCGCACCCTCCCCTCCTACGCCGCCTACTACCGCCGCTGGTCCCTGACCTGGGAGAGCCAGGCCCTGCTCCGCGCCGAACCGGTGGCCGGCGACGCCGACCTGGGCGCCCGCTTCATCGACCTCATCGACCCGCTGCGCTACCCGATGGAGGGCCTCGGCGAGGACGCCGTACGCGAGATCCGCCGCCTCAAGGCCCGCATGGAATCCGAACGCCTGCCCCGCGGGGCCGACCCCACCCTCCACACCAAACTCGGCCGCGGCGGCCTCAGCGACGTCGAGTGGACCGTCCAGCTCATCCAGATGCGGCACGCCTGGTCCGAACCGGGCCTGCGCACCACCCGCACCCGCCAGGCCCTGGCCGCCGCCCACGCGGCCGGCCTGATCCCGACCGAGGAGGCCCAGATCCTCGACGAGGCCTGGGTCCTGGCCACCCGGGTCCGCAACGCGGTGATGCTGGTCCGCGGCCGAGCGGGGGACACCTTCCCCTCGGAAGCCCGCGAACTGTCGGCGGTGGGCCGCTACCTCGGTTACGCGGAGGGCACGGTGGGCGAAATGCTGGACGACTACCGCCGCATCACCCGCCGGGCCCGCGCGGTGGTGGACGAATTCTTCTACGGGGCGTAGTCGGGGGCGGGCCCCCGCCGCCGACCCCTGTGCGGCGGCGAGGGCCCGGGGCCGGGGCGAGCCCGGTCGGGGCCGGCTACGGGATGGGCTTGTCGTAGAACTTGTCCGCGTTGGAGTCGTAGATCTCCTTGCCCTGGGCGTCGTAGCCCTTGATCCGGGGGGCCTGGGTGACGCGCTGCTCCAGGAGCCCGGTCGCGGCGAACCAGCCGTGGTCCAGGGCGGCTTCCGACGTGGCGTTGCCGTAGGTGACGGTGACCCGGGTGACGCGGGGGTCGACGGTGCCGATGCTGCCCCAGCGGTAGGGGAGCTTCCAGGGGCCCTCCGTGCTCAGGCGCTGGAGGTAGAGCTTGCCGCCGTTGATGTCGGGGGAGACGGGCCGGTCCCCGGGGAGGTCGTCCTTGCCGACGGAGGTGTTCAGGCCGCTCGCCTGGTTGTTCTTGATGGTGCAGATGAGGCGGATGGGTACCGGGGTGTCCTTGACCGCGACGATGAAGCGGCCGTCCCCGGGGCTGTTGTCATTGCCGGTACTGCGGTGTGCCAGCAGGATCCGGTAGTCGGCGGCCTTGCCCAGGTCCTGCCGCTTCGGGGCCCCCTCCGGCGGGCCTTGGTGCTCCGCGTTCATGGCGAGGCACTGCTCCAGCCCGGTGGTCGCGACCTGGAGGGTGATGCCGTCGGCGAGTTGGCCGGGGGTGGCGGGAGCGGCCGGCCCGGTGGGCGGCGACGGAGACCGGGGCGGCGTGGCCGGCGTCGGGCCGCCGCCCGCCACGGAGACGCGGTCCGACGGATCGCCGCCCCCGAGGGCGATGGCAGTCGCCGGTACGAGGGCCAGGACGGCCAGCGCCGCGCCGGCGACGGTCATCCTGCGACGCCGCTGCTCCGCGCGGCCCTGACGGACGATCTCCGGATACGGCACGGCGCCGGGGCGCACGGCTGCCGCGTCGTGGGTCATCCGGTCTCGCAGGTTCAGTTCGAAGTCACCCTGGCCGTTCACAGGACCGCCCTCTCTTTTGTCGTGGTGTGCGTCGTGTGCGTTGTGGCCGTCGTGGTCGTCGCGAACTGGCCCAGTCCGGGACAGGCGCGCAGTTTGGCCAGCGCCTTGGAGGCCTGGCTCTTGACGGTGCCGGGGGAGCACCCCAGCACGTCGGCGGTCTCGGCCTCGGAGAGGTCCTCCCAGTACCGCATCACCACGACCGCCCGCTGCCGGGCGGGCAGCCCCGCCAGCGCGTCCATCAGTACGCTGCGCTCGTCCGCCCATGCCACGGCGTTGTCCCGCACCGACCTGTCCGGCACGCTGTCCGTCAGCCGTTCCGCCACCCGGCGCTTGCGGAACCTGTCGCTGTTGCAACTGACCAGCATCCGGCGCACGTACGCTTCCGGACTGTCCATGCGCGACACCCGCCGCCACGACCGGTACGCCTTGGCGAGCGCGGTCTGGGTCACGTCTTCCGCGTCGTGCGGATCGCCGGTCAGCAGGTACGCGGTACGCACCAGGTGAGTCCAGCGCGCGGCCACGAACGATTGGAAATGAGCTTCTTGCTCGGCGTGCATCGCCACCCCCTTCGCCCTCTTGACCACCTCCCGATCGGATTCGGTTGCCCGGCGGGGACGAGGAGACGCGGCTCTCGCGGAACGTCTGCGTCAGGCTGCGTGTAACGGGCACAATTCCTGCTGACCGCTGGACAGCCTCCGCACCACCCTCACCCCATGGAGCAGTTGGTGTCGTCGCAGGAAATCGAGATCACGATCACCGCGCAGCAGGCCGCCTTCGGCGTGATCCTCCAACACACCCTCCCAAGTGGCCCGGCCCGCCTCCGCATTCCGCCCTGCCGGGACGGCGACCTCGTCCGGGCCAGGGTCGGGACCGAGGAGGTGTTGCTGCGGATCCGAGTGGCAGGGGCGGCCGCGGCCCCGACGCAGCCGATACCGACGACGGCCGCCCCGAACGCGTTCGGGGCGCCGGCCGCGCCGCCGCCCGGGCAGGCGTCCAACTCCGGTGCCCGCGGGTGCCTGGTGGGGTTGGGAGTCGCCGCGGTCCTGCTCATCGCCTTCGCACTGCTGAACAACGGGGACGGCGACGGGGACGACGGGAAGACGGCCTCCGGCACCCGGACGCCCACGTATTCGTCCTCGTACTCGCCCTCGTACTCCTCCTCGCCCTCGGACTCGTACTCGCCCTCGTACTCGTACTCGCCTTCGTACGCGGCGAGTCCCGATCCGACCTACCCCACCTACTCCGCCGCCCCCGCCTCCCCGACATCCGCGGCCCCCAGCCCCTTCGACCGGGGAACCTGCCTCAACGGGGAGCTGCCGGACTCGACGACGGCCCAGCGCGTCAGCGGCGTGGAAGAGGTCTCCTGCTCGGCGTCCGACGCGCACTACCGGGTCATCGAGAGCATCCCGATGACCTCGGACCTGGACCGCTGCAACGACAACCCGAAGACGGAGTACGCCTTCTCCTACCGCTACACCCTGAACGGCAGCGTCATCAACCAGTACGTGTACTGCCTCGTCGGGATCGGCTCGTACGCCCGATGACCGGCGACTACGCCGCTTCCTTCGGGCGGTACGTGCACACGTGAACTCCGGTGCCGGTGACGACGGTCGACACGAGCTCGAACGTACGGAGCACCCCGTCGGCCGGGTGGATCGTCTTGCCGCCGCCGAGGAGCACCGGCATGATCATCAGCCGGAGTTCGTCGACCAGTCCCTCGGCCAGCAGGGTCCGGGTGAGGGACGCGCTGCCCATGACCACCAGGTCGCGGCCCTCGGACTCGCGGAGCTTCCTGATCTGGTCGAGGGCCTGGTCGCCGGGGATGAGCGTGGTGTTGTTCCACGTCAGCTCGTCCTCGCCGAGGGTGCCGGACACGACGTACTTGGCGACGCCGTTCATGTGGTCGGCGAACGGGTCGCCGGCCCGCTCCGGCCACGCCGCCGCCATGACCTGCCAGGTGCGGCGGCCGAACAGCAGGGCGTCGGTCTGCGCCGACCACTCGGTCAGGGCGCCGCCCATCACCTCCGGGTCGAAGAACGGGTGGGTCCAGCCACCGTGGGCGAATCCGCCGTCGCGGTCCTCGTCCGGGTGGCCGGGGGCCTGAACGACGCCGTCCAGGCTGATGAATTCACCGATCGCCACGCGCATGGGATGTCTCGCTTCCTGAAGATTTCTCCGTCGTTCGCGACACGAGAAAAGCTATGTTGCGTTCATCTTTTGGGCAATCAAGTCGGCGGCCAATGCTGGCCTCAGCGCAGGTAGATTGCGTGGGATTGTTGCAATGGGCTTGCCGGTGAATGCAAAACCAGAGCCCGGGGCTTTGCAATGAACCTGACCTGAACGCATGCTGTCAGCCGGATTCCAGAGCGTCGCAGGAGGTGCCCCCCGTGCCCGGAGGCAGGCTGACCCAGGAGGACCGGCGGCGGATCGCCGCCGGACTGGCGGACGACCTCTCGTACAACGAGATCGCCAAGCGGCTCGACCGGCCGGCGTCGACGGTCACCCGCGAGGTGATGCGCAACGGCGGCCCCAACGGCTACCAGGCCGACCGCGCGCAGCACGCGACCGCGCGGCGGGCCCGCCGGCGAAAGCAGATGGCGCCGTCCAAGCTGACGCGGGCCGCCGTCCCGCCCGATCCGTACGGGCGGGACCCGGAAACGCTGCGCGGGTTCGAGCAGCGGTTGACGGAACTGCTCGTCGACACCGGGCTCCCGCGGATGATGGCCGGCGTGCTCGGCTGCCTCTACACCACCGACACCGGCAGCCTCACCGCCGGTGAACTGGCCGAGCGGCTGCGCGTCAGCCCCGCGTCCGTCTCCAAGGCCGTCGGCTACCTCGCGGCACAGGGCCTGATCAGGCGCGAACGCGATGCCGGAGGACGGCGCGACCGGTACGTCATCGACGAGGACGTCTGGTTCCGGGCGATGGAGGCGAGTGCCCGCTTGAACTCCGCACTCGCCGATGCGGCCCGGGACGGAGCAGCTCTGCTCGGGGCGGGCACCCCGGCCGGCGCCAGGCTGGACTGCATGGGCCGGTTCCTCGGCCACGTAGGGGAGGACTTGGCGAAGTCGGCGGGACACTGGCGGCAGGCATTCACCGCACGGCGGTCAATGGACCCGGTGTGAGCCAGTGGACCGTCTTCGTCCGGTGCCCTACTTGGCGTTGTCCTCGGCCCGGGTGTGGGCGACCAGGGCGTTGGCGTGGCCGTGGCCCAGGCCGTGCTCGGACTTGAGCCAGTTGACGAGCTCCATGTGCTTGGTCAGGGGGGAGGAGCGGATGAGCTCCTTCCATTCCGAGATCGGACGGCCGTACTTCTTCTCGATGGCGGGGAAGTACGCGGCGCCCTGCAGTGAGTCCGACATGTCGTCCGTGCCTTTCGTTCGATTCGGAATGTGTGTCAGTGCTGCCGGCGGCGGGTCAGGCGTGCCGTCACCGCGGCCAGTCCTACGAGGCCGAGCGCCGCTCCCGCGGTGAAGCACAGTACGGAGGCGGCCGACCCGGCGAACCCGGCGAGGACGACCACCGGGAGCACGCGGCAGGCGATGGCCCAGCCCCGCCGCCGCTCGGCGGCGAAGCGGCGGGCCAGGACGAGGAAGGCGGCGCACAGCGCGAGGTAGCCGATCATGCCGCCGAACATGTGCACCGCACCGTGCGCGCTCAGGGCGGGCGTCGCGGAGTCCGGCGTACCGACCGGGAAGCCGGCTCCGGCGTCGGCCGGGAACGCCCCGCTGACCAGGAACGACGCGCCGAACACCCCGACCAGCCAGGGCGCCGCGCGATGGCCGGGGCCCTCGGTCAGTGTGTGCCGGATCCCGATGGCGCCGGCCATCAGCAGGGCGCCCGCGACGAAGAAGTTGGTGATCTGGATCCAGCCCGGGTCGCCGAGGCTCAGCTGGCTGATGGCGTTGCGGGTGAAGTCGAAGCCCTCGCGCGTCAGGCCCTGGCTGATCCCCACGGCCAGGAACAGCGGGCCGGCCACGACGGAGGCCTTCAGCAGCCCACGAGCGGAGGGGACGGACCCGGCGGACCCGGCGGACCCGGCAGACCTGGCGGACGTGGCGGACGTGGCGGCGGAGGGGCTGATCGTGTAGGTCATGGCATGCCTTCCTCGTTCGCCGCTCCCACCCGGGGGCCGGGCCGGCGGCGCTGGAGTCTCGTCGCATGTATGACCGGGAGTCCCCACCGAACTCATCGACCCCCGCGAGTGGCCTGCGTCACACCGCAGGGGAAGGCCCGTGCGCCCCGGAGACCGGAGGCCGGTCGCCGGGGCGCACAGGGGCGGTGCGTCCGTCAGGCTCCGTTGACCAGGGCGAACCGGTCCTGTACGGCCCCGATCAGCGCAGTGGTGGCCGCGGGCATCGTAGGTCCCGTGCCCGCGCCCGCGCCGATCAGGACCATGGAGGTGGTCAGCACTCCCCACTCTCCGCTCTCGGCCGGCGGCGGAATGGCCGCCGTGAGCACCATGTCGTCGATGACCGGCACCGGCGTGCTCGGACACAGTGCGACCAGGATGGGCCGGCGGCGCGGATCGGCCCGCTGGGACTCTCGTATCTCGTCCACGGGGAAGGATGGACCTTTCGGGTAGAACCGGCTGGAGGTGTCCACGTCCGCCACGGTCAACGACGCGTTGGTGGTGACGACGTTCACGCAGCCAGCGTCCCGTCTGGACAAGTTGATGATCAACAGCCGATCATGCAAGGCCGGTTAAGGCGGGAGTTAACGAACGAACGGGGGCGTGGGGGCGCGTGGAGCTGCGCGATATGGAGATCTTCCTGACGTTGTCGGAGGAGCTGCACTTCGGCAGGACCGCCGAGCGGTTGCATGTGTCGTCGGCGAGGGTCAGCCAGGCGATCAAGAAGCAGGAGCGTTCCATCGGGGCGGAGCTGTTCGAGCGGACCAGTCGCCAGGTGCGGCTCACGCCGGTCGGTCAGCAGCTGCGCGACGACCTGCGCCCCGTCTACCAGGGGCTGAAAGCGAGCGTGGAGCGGGCGCGGCTCAGTGCCCAGGGCAAGACGGACGTCCTGCGGATCGGCCTGATGGTGTCCAACACGTACGAGCTGCGGCCCTTCTGGGACGCCTTCCGGTCTCTGAACCCGCAGTGGGGGCTACGGCTGCGGTACCACGGCTTCATCGATCCGTTCGGTCCGCTGCGCCGCGGCGAGATAGACATGCTGCTCACGTGGCTTCCCGTCGAGGAACCGGATCTCAGCGTGGGCCCGGTGCTGTTCCAGGAGAGCCGGGTCGCGGCGGTGGCGTCCGACCACAGACTGGCGGACCGGGGCTCGGTTTCCGCGGAGGTGTTCGCCGACTTCGGGGTGATCGGCGGGGAGTCGCTGCTGCCCGATTACTTTCAGGACGCGCTCATGCCCTTCTACACGCCCAGCGGCCGCGCGATCGAACGGGCAGACTTCGCCGTCACGGATCTGGTCGGAATATTCGCGATCATTTCCTCGGGCGATGCCATCCACAACCTGGGTGCCCAGTGCACCCGCTTCCACGCCCGTCCCGACATCACCTATCTGCACCTCCATGACGCCCCGCTGCTGCGCTGGGGGCTGGTCTGGCGGTCGGCCAACGACAACCCGATGATCCGGTCCCTCGTACGCATCGCGCGTGAACTCGGCACGATGACCCTGTAGGGGTCCGCCCGCCGATCGCGACACCCGGACCCGAGTTCGTGCGGTACGCCGCTGCGGGCTGACGGCTCAGAGGCCGTTGCCGCGGGCGGCGGTGCCGCAGCTGCTCTCGGTGCCGCAACTTCCGCTGCTGTCGCAGGTGTTGCTGTCGGAGCTGCCCCAGCCGAGGTGGCGCTCGGCGGCGGCGCGGTCCCTTTCGGACGCGGCGACGAAGGCCGCGACCCCCGCGGCCACGCCGACGACGGTCAACGCGACGGTCTTCTTCCGCAGGGTCATGCCGACCTCCAGGGCGGGTTCGGGGTACCCAGCACCTTGCCCCGCCCCGGAGATCCCGACACGTTCTATTCCGTACGCAGTGCCGCGAAGACGGCCCGGGTCGGGTTGCCGGCGGAGTCCCGCCACGTGGCCGTGAGGTGGGTGGTGACCGGGGTCGCCGGGGCGTGCGGGTGCAGGACGCGGATGACGGCGAGGTCGGGGGCCTCCTCGCCCGGGACCACCAGGACCGTCGGGTCGGGGGCGTCGCTCGCGTTCTGGTCCTGGGCGACCGCCTCGCCCCGCAGCAGCGCGTGGAGCCGGCCCCGCAGGACCGGGTCCCGGGTGCCGTCGTAGATCCAGCGGGTGCCCAGCACCCCGTGCTCGGACGTGCCGACGAGAGCCGCCTCGCCGCCGGGCAGCGGGGCGCCGCGGTAGGTCAGGGGCACGTGGTAGGTCACCCCGTCCGCCGTGTCGGTGAGGACCATGAACTCGATGCCCACCTCGCCCTCCGGGTCGTCCAGCCGGAAGCCGCCCGCCTTCGCAAGCTCCGGGGCCCGGCCCGGCCGCCCCTCGTACCAGGGCTGCGCCGGGAGCCAGGACGAGACGAGCTCCAGCTTGCCGGGGTTCATGGTGGTGCGGTGGACGACAGCCATCGGACGAGCCTCCCTGAAGGACCGTTGAAGATCGTTTCCGGGCAGCCTACGACTCCGCCGGGCCCCGCAGGGTTCGCACGTACGAAAGGAACGCCGCCAGGGCGACGTCGAAGGCCGCGTCCGCCCGCCGTCCCGGGCCCACCGCCGCCAGGGCCCCGGCCAGCAGCGGGGTCTCGGGCGTCGGCTCCCACATGGCCTCGGGGGCCGCCAGGTCGAGCGCCGAGCCCAGGATCAGGTTCTCCAGGGCGGTCAGCAGCGGCATCACGTCCGGCTCGGCGAAACCCGCCTCCAGGAGGAGGGCCACCGCGCGCTCGTAGTGGGCGAGGACCTTCGGGGCCCGTACCGGGTTGGTCATCAGCAGCGGGATGGCCCGGGGATAGGCGGCGAAGGCGGCCCGGTAGGAGCGCGCCCAGTCCTCCAGGGCGCGGTCCCAGGGGGCCCCGGTCGCGGTCGTCAGCGCGTCGTCGGTGATCCGGTCGCACACCAGCTCCCGTATCAGCTCGATCACCCCCGCCCGGCCGTCAACGTGGTGGTACACCGAACCCGTCTGCACGCCGAGCGCCCGCGCGATCTGCGGAACGCTGAACTCGCCCTGTTCCGCGACCAGTTGCAGGGCCGTCGTGGCGATCCGCCGCCGGTCGAGCAGGGGGGTGCGCGGCCGTGCCATCGGTTTTCTCCCACCGTGAGGTCGTCAGGTCTTCCCGTACTCAGGAAACGGAGGCTACATTGCCGCAAACCGAAAGCCTTTAGGTTTCTGCCTCCCCAGCAGAAGGGCCCCGCCGTCATGCCCGAAAGCACCACACCACCCACCCACCCCAAACCCCCCGAACTGCGCCGCGCAGCGCTCGGCACCGCCGACATCTCCTTCTTCGTCGTCTCCGCCGCCGCCCCCCTCACCGTCATGGCCGGCGTGGCCCCCGTCGCGATCCTCCTCGGCGGCATCGGCGCCCCCGCCGGCTACCTCCTGGCCGGGATCACCCTCGCCGTCTTCGCCGTCGGGTTCACCACCATGAGCCGCCACGTCCGCAGCGGCGGCGCCTTCTACGCGTACATCACCCGCGGCCTCGGCAAACGCGTCGGCATCGGCGCCGCCCTGCTCGCGCTCATCGGCTACAACGGCATGGAGATCGGCGTCTACGGCCTCCTCGGCACGACCACCGCCGACACCGGCCGCGCCCTGTTCGGCCTCGACGTCCCCTGGCTGCCCGTGTCCCTCGCCGGGCTCGTGCTCATCTGGTACGGCGGCTTCCGCTCCATCGACTTCGGCGCGAAGCTGCTCGGTATCCTGCTCGTCGCCGAGACCGGGATACTCGTCCTGCTGGCGGGAGGGGTGCTGCTCAAGGGCGGGGCGCACGGGCTGTCCCCGGCCGGTTTCGCCCCCGGCGCCGTCCTCGTACCCGGAACCGCCGCCGTACTGGCCTTCGCCTTCGCCGCCTTCACCGGTTTCGAGTCCACCGTCATCTACCGCCGCGAGGCCCGCGACCCCGACCGGACCATCCCGCGCGCCACCTACATCGCCGTCGCCTTCCTCGGCCTCTTCTACGCCTTCATCGTCTGGACGGTCATCCAGGCCTTCGGCGACGCGGAAGTCATCGCCGCCGCCACGGCCGACCCCGGCGGGCTGTTCTTCACCGCGATCACCACCTACGTCGGCCCCTGGGCGGCCGACCTGATGCACCTCTTCATCGTCACCAGCGTCATCGCCTCCCTCCTCGCCTTCCACAACGCCATCAACCGCTACGCCCTCGCCCTCGCCGAGGAGGGCGTCCTGCCCGCCGCCCTCGGCCGCGTCCACCCCCGCCACCGCTCCCCGTACCTGGCGGGCATCGCGCAGACCGCCCTCGGAGCGGTGGTCGTCCTCGGGTTCGCGCTCGCCGGCGCCGACCCGTACCAGCAGCTCCTGCTCTGGGTGAACACCCCCGGCATGATCGCCCTCATGGTGCTGATGCTGCTCGCGGCCATCGCCGTACCCGTCTACTTCCGCCGCACCGCGCACGCCGAAGGGCCCTGGCGGACGGCGATCGCGCCCGTCGCCGCCGCGGTCCTCCTCGCCGTGGCGATCTTCCTGGTCGTCTCCAAGGTGGACCTCTTCACCGCGGCCTCCACCACCGTCAACACCGTACTGATCGCCCTCGTCCCCGCCGTGTTCCTCCTCGGCCTGGCCCTCGCGCAGCGGCTGAAGACCCGCCGCCCCGAGGTCTACGCCCGCTTCGCCGAAGAACCCCCCACCACCGAAGGAGCAGAGCAGTGCCCGCTGCCGACACCGTCCTCACCGGAGCCCGCGTCCGCACCCTCGACCCCGCCCGCCCCGAAGCCGGTGCGGTAGCGGTCCTCGGCGGCGAGATCGTGGCCGTCGGCGAGGACTCCGACGTACGGGACTGGCGCGGCCCCGCCACCGAGGTGATCGACCTCGGCGGCGCCACCCTCACCCCCGGCCTCACCGACGCCCACAGCCACCCCGTCTGGGGCATCGAGATGGCCACCGGCACCGACCTGTCCGCCGTACGGGACCTCGACCAGCTCCGCGCCGCCCTGCGCGGAGCCGAGCGCACCAAAGGCTGGATCGTCGGCCACGGCCTCGACCACAACGCCTTCGGCGGCCGTCCCGTCGACAAGGCCCTGATCGAGGAGGCCATCGACGGCGCCCCCGCCTTCCTGCGCCTCTACGACGGCCACTCCGCCCTCGTCTCCGGCGCGGCCCTCGCCGCCGCGGGCATCACCGGACCCCGCGCCTTCGCCCAGCGCTCCGAGATCGTCTGCGACGGCGAGGGCCGCCCCACCGGCCACCTCGTCGAGCACGCGGCGATGGCCCTGGTCAGCCCCCTCGTACCCAAGCCTTCCGCCGCCCAGCGCCGGGCCGGCCTGGTCGGACTGCTGAACGACATGGCCGCCACCGGCCTCACCGGCGCCCACGTCATGGACCTGGGCGACGGGGACGTCCCCGCGCTCCTGTCGACCGTCGAGTACGAGGGCCACCTGCCGCTGCGCCTGAAACCGGCCCCCTGGTGCATGCCGGGCGCCGACGAGGACGCACTCGACGAACTCATCGAACTCCAGCGCCTCCACGGCCGCCACTGGCAGGTCGACGGCGTGAAGTTCTTCATGGACGGCACCGTCGAGGGCGGCACCGCCTGGCTGGAGCACGCCGACTGCCACGGACAGGGCACCGAGGCCTTCTGGCCCGACCCCGAGGCCTACGCCCGCGCGGTACGGGTCCTGGACGCGGCCGGGGTGCGTACGGCCACCCACGCCATCGGCGACGCGGCGGTCCGCCACGTCCTGGACACCGTGGAGGGCATCGGCGCCCGGGCCCGGATGCGGCACCGGATCGAGCACATCGAGACCGTCCCCGACGACCAGCTGAAGCGGTTCGCGGAACTCGGGGTGATCGCCTCGATGCAGCCGCCGCACGCCGCATACACCCGCGCAGACCACACCGACGAATGGTCGAAGCGGCTGGGGGAGGAGCGGGCCGCACGGGCCTGGCGCTGCCGGGACCTGCGCGACGCGGGAGCCGTCCTCGCGCTGGGCTCCGACTGGCCGATCGCCGACTACGACGCCCGCCGCGTGCTGGCCACCGCCCGCAGCCCGCAGGGCGCGGCGTCGGCGGGCCGGCACCTGACGGGACTGATGGCCCTGGAGGGCATGACCTCGCACGCGGCGCTCGCGGCGGGGGAGGAGAAGGTGGCGGGCCGGATCGCCCCCGGCTTCCGGGCCGACCTGACGGCCTTCTGGCTGGACCCGGTCACCGCGGGGGCTCAGGAGCTGCTGGAGACGCCGATCCGGCTCACGATGTCCGGCGGGCGCATCACCCACCGCTGAGCCGCACGGGGCACCAGGCGATCAGCGGGCCGTGCCGAAGTCCTGCGTCCAGTAGGAGTTCGGCTGCGCCAGGCCGATGCCGATCTCCTTGAAGGAGCAGTTCAGGATGTTCGCCCGGTGGCCGGGGCTGTTCATCCAGCCGTCCATGACCTGCGCGGGAGTGCTGTAGCCGTAGGCGACGTTCTCGCCGTACGAACTCCACGCGTATCCGGCCCGGGTGATGCGCGTGCCCGGGTCGGATCCGTCGGAGCCGGTGTGGGACATGTTGGAGTGGGCGGCCATGTCCGCGCTGTGGGCCTGTGCCGCCTGCGTGAGCTTCGAGTTGAGCGTGAGGGCGGGACACCCGGCGGCGGCGCGCTCCTGGTTGACCAGCGCGAGGACCTGCGCGGTGGCGCCGGAAGGAGCCGGGGCGGAGGTCTTCGGGGGCACGGGCGCGGGCGCCGGCTGCCGGGTCACGGTGGGCGGCTTCGTCGGCTGCGGCTTCGGAGCCGGGGGCGCGGGCTGGGTCGTCTGCACGACGGGCTGGGCGGACGCCGTGGGGGTGGGCGAGACGGAGGCGGCCGGCGGGGTGCTCGGGAGCGGGAGGTCCACAGGTGCGGCCGAGCTGGGGGTGGCCGAGGGCGTCGCGTACTGCCACGGCTGCGCGTCGTGCCGGCTCTCGGCCCGCGTCCGACCGGAGTCCTGCGCGTCCCAGCAGGCGTAGGCCACGGTGGGGACACCCACGATTCCCAGAACACCGACGGCTATGACTGTTTTCCTGTAGGACTTCTTCTTCCGATGCTTCTGCATGCCGTGACCTCACTCGTGGGGCTGGAGGAGCCGCCATTCTTAAAAGGCCGCCAACGGCCTGGCAAGTTTCCGTTCCCGTACCACCGGGGGCATGCGAATCCCGGCTTGAAACGGGCCGGTGATCGTGCATGGTCACGATTCGATCACTGCCGCAACCGCCTGATGGATTCTCAGAAATACCCGTGACCAGGCAGGTCGGGGGAGGGTCCACCGGTACTTTGGATTCCGTTCCCGCAGGAGAGGGGAATGTCAATCTCAAACAGGACAAACGACGAAATATCGACGACCCGAAACCCCTTCCAGGCGCACCACGTCAACCTCCATGTCGTGACGCATGTCACCTCGCGCATGGTGGAACCGGTCAGCGCGAGGCCCCGACGCCGCAGACCCAGACGGGGAAAGCCGCACTCTCCGGCTCGATGTCCGCCTGCTCCGAGTTGCTCCCCGAATCGTCCAAGTCCGCCCAGGCGACAAAGCCCGGCTCGCTGTCGGCCAGAAAGCCCGCGACGACAGGACGGAGATCATCGCAAGCGAGGTAATTCCCGCCGAACGGCAACGCATCGGGGGCCAGAGAGGCAGTCGAGCACCGGAGCTGCCCGGCCTGCTCGTCATGCCACACGTAGAAAGTGGCCACTCCGGGAAAACCCAGCTCGCGAACGCGGCCCCGGATGGCGACAGCGGTCCGCTCGAAGGCGGCCACCACCTCGGAAACGGACAGCGATTCCCTGTCCCCTTCCGCCGCACTCAGCCGCCAGGTGTTGGTCTCCAACTCCACCCGCCGGTCGGCAGGGTCGAGCACCAGGGGTTCGTCCGCCACTTCGGCGATCCACGTCAACAGCACCGGACAAGTATGAAAGGAAACGGCATTCGCATTCACGCGGGGTCGGATAGCGTGCGCAGCCATGGGTGAGTTGATGGTGATCAGGCACGGGCAGACCGAGTGGAGCCTGTCGGGGCGACACGCGGGCCGGACCGACGTTCCACTGACCGACGCGGGCGAGACCACGGCCAGGGCTCTTGCCCCGAGACTGGCGGACCGCCGTCCGGTCGCCGTGTTCAGCAGCCCGCTGAGCCGCGCCATGCGGACGGCAGAGCTGGCCGGCCTGACCGGCGTCAGGCCCGATCCCGACCTGCTGGAGTGGGACTACGGCGGCTACGAGGGCCTGACCGCCGAGCAGATCCGCGAGTCCAGGCCGGGCTGGGACCTGTGGCGGGACGGCGTCGTACCCGGCGACGCCGATCATCCGGGCGAGCAACTCCGGCAGGTGGCCGCGCGCACGGACGCGGTACTGGACCGCATCCGTCCGCTGCTGAGCGACGGCGACGTCGCCGTCGTCGCGCACGGCCATCTCGCCCGCGTGCTCACCGTGCGCTGGCTCGGCCTCGACGCGTCCGAGAGCCGACTCCTCGGACACCCCCACCCGGGCACCCTCGCCTTCCTCGCCGCCGAGGACGGGCAGCCGTTCATCTCCGCCTGGAACGTCCCGTAGTCGATGCCCGGGTCCGCGGCGAGAAGGGCGTTCGCCGGGGCGGACGCCCCGCTCGCGACCGCGGTCTGATCAGCTGCCTTGAACGGCCGTGCGAAGTGCTCACAGCCCCTGGATGATCAGCCGCTTGCTGTCGGTGTTGCGGATGCGCAGCGGAGCGATCGCCTGATACTCCGGCGAGTCGTTCCACGCCCGCGCGGCAGCCGCGTCCGGGAACTCCACAAGCACGATCTGTCCAGGCGTCCAGGCGCCCTCCACGACGTCGACGTCTCCGCCCCGCGCGAGGTACCTGCCACCGTACGGCTCCAGCGTCGCGACAACCTGCGAGCGGTACGCGGCCAGTTCCTCGGCGTCACCGGTAAGTTGCACATCTGCGATCAGGTAAGCGGTCATGGGCCGACCCTATCCAGGGCGCACGGAGCCGTGATCACAAACCCGGCGAACCTTCACGGTCGGAGCGCTGGACGACTCGGTCCGGCAGCTCGGTGGGGCGCACGGTGGCGTCGTTCCGCTGGTTCTCGCGAGCCCCGATCTCGATCCAGTACCGCCGGGCCGGACCGTATTCCGTGTCCCGGATGCCTTCGAACACACCGCCGTTGCCCTCGATGGTCCTCACCGACGCGAGGTTGTCGACCGCGCAGACGAGCAGTACCCGGTCCAGGCCGAGCGCCCGCCCCTCGTCGAGGATCCGGCCCAGCGCCCAGGTCGCCAGCCCGCGCCGACGCGAGGACGGCCGGATGCCGTAGCCGATGTGGCCGAACTCCAGCACGAGGTCGTTGAGCCCGTACCGGAGCGCGATCCCGCCGTGTATCCGGTCGTTCTCGACGATCCATCGGTAGACACAACCCTGGCCGTTCTCGGCCCCCTTCGGGTCCGACCCGTCGGTCGACAGCCGTGCCACCCAGGCGGCGAACCCCTCGGGCGAGTCGACGTCATCGGACGGTCCCAGCCCGAAGCCGTCCTCGTGCGGGCCGGTACCCCACTCGTGATGCGCCTCGAGCCAGGCGGAGTGCAAGTCGGTGGTGGGCGCGATCAGTTGAGGCATGACGCAACGCTATCGACCCGGACCGACACGATCCACGGGTCAGAGTGCCGGGGCGGCCCTCTCCAGCCGGTGGGGGAGGGATCCCGCGGCGAAGGCGAGGATGTCGCCAGCCGCTTCGCGCAAGGTGCCGAAGTGGCGGTGCACGCCGTCCACCGGCGCGGAGGTGTTGACGCCCCACACCGTCATACCGGCACGCAGGCCGGCCTGCACCCCGGAGGGGGCGTCCTCGATGACCAGGCAGTCCTGAGGCCGGGCACCGAGCAGCGCGGCCGCCCGCAGATACGGCACCGGCGACGGCTTGCCCTCCTCCACGGCGGCCGCGTCCACCACGACCTCCGGGACCGGCAGGTCCGTCCGCGCGAAACGGCCACGCACTCGGTGCTCGTAGTTGGACGTCACCAGCGCCCAGGTCCCGGGCCGCAAGGCATCGAGCAGTTCCGAGGCACCCTCGAAAGCCGCGTAGACCCCGGTGCGGACGTCCTCGTCCTCCAACTCGTGCAATGCGGCAAGACACTTCTGAGGATCCTGGTCCGGAGCGACCTGAGCGAAGGTCTCCATCGGCCGGGTTCGCAGCGCCACCCGATGGACCTCGTCGGGGTCCAGCCCGTATCGCTCCGCCCACGTGCGCCAGACCAGGCGCTGATTGTCCAGGGCATCGATCAACGTGCCGTCGACATCGAACAGGACATACCTCATGGCGCCGGACGGGCGGGCTTCACTGATCACGCGCCGATCATGCCATCAGGCACTGAACAGGGGGTTTGCGGGACTGCTCTTACCGGGCCCACGCGGCGGCCCACCACCCGGACCGAGGCCCCGGGAACCGGAAGGCTTCGCCCGCCGACCTCACGGGTAAGGGACGCGAGCACCGGTGCGACGGGGGCCACGGCGCGGAGGACGGGGTGACGGGGTGAGGGAACGGACAGGGGTGCGGGAACGGACAGCAGTGCGCGCGTCGGCGGGGCTGCGGGGCCCGGGATGACGGTCCCGGGCCCGGCCCCGGCCACGGGCGTGGTGACCCGGGTGCGTGCGGCCCTGGCCGGGGTCGGGGGTGTGCTGGGGATCCTGATCGGGATCTACGCGGACGAGGCCCGCGCCGTGCTCGCCTGGGCCGGGGTGCACGCCGTCGCGCCGGCCGGTGTCGCGCTCCTCGCCGCGGGCGCCGGTTTCGGCCTCGGGTGGTGGGGCGGCAGCAGGGCCGGTACGGGCGGTCGGGGCGCGGGGCCGGTGGTGGTCGAGGGTTCCTTCGAGATCAGTGCCGACGACTTCGACGTGGACCTGCCGGCGGACCACATGGTCTTCGGGCGCCGGCTGCGCTACCTGGAGCGGGCCACGGCTTCGCGTGACCTGGTGGTCCTGTTGCACGGTCTGGGCACGGACGCCTCGGAGTTCCGCCCGTACATGGCCTCGGCCCGGCCGCACACCGTCGCGTTGACGGCGTTCGGTCACCATCCGGAAGAGGCGCGCGACGCGCGCTACCGACCGATCGGCCTGGCCACGCACACCGAGTTGGTCGGCGGCGCCATCAGGGCCCTCGCCCGGCGCCACCCGGGCAAGCGGCTCGTGCTCGTGGGGTTCTCGTACGGGGCCGACACGGTGCTGCGCCTGGCCGAGCGGTGGGCGGAGAGTCCGGAGCAGCGGCCCGCGCTCGCGGGGGTGCTGCTGCTGGATCCGAACATGAACCGGTCCACTCTCCCCGTCACCCGCGCCCTGGCCGGGCTGGACCTGTCCGATCCGGCGGCGGCGTTGCGCGGGATCGTGGCGGGGACCCGGGACCTGGACGCCTTCGGGAACTTCTGCGACTACCTGCACCGGATAGCCGGGAAGGACCTGGCGCAGGTGTGCCGGTACGCGGGCGAGGTGTGGGAGGACACCGAGGAGGTGGGGTCCTACGAGCGGTTCGTGCGCCGGTGCGAGCGGCTGAAGTCGGTGTGCGGGGGGCCGGTGCGGATCCATTTCTCCACGCGCTTCGAGACGCATTTCAACGATCTGGTCGCGCACGCGCGGCGGCGTGGCGTGCGGGGGGTGTTCGACCTGCGGCGGACCGATCACTTCGCGCTGTGCGCGGAGCCCGCGCTGAGGGCCCAGGTGGAGGCGCTGGTGGCAGGCTCTCCCGCCCCCGCTCCCGAGGGGTGAGCGCGGGCCGATGGCGCGGGCGGCCTCGGAGCCGCTCACGCGACGGCGGTCGCGGAGGCGCAGTCGGCGCAGTGGCCCGGGGTGGCCGAGCGAATGCCGCGCCCGCAGTCCTCGCACGCGCGGAGCGGGAGGACCGTGCGGTCCGGGAGTGCGGGGCCCCCGGCCCGGGAGTCCGTCAACCGGGGCGGTACGAGCTCCCGCAGGCGGTGGGCGAGCAGCGCCGCCGGGGAGTGGATCGCCGTCAGCGGCAGTGAGTTCGTGAGCGCGGCGGCCACGGCACTCGGGACGAGCCCCCGCTCCAGCCACACGGCCGCGGCGGGCGCGAGCCGGACGGTGTCCCGCTCGGACAGCACCAACCGCGGATCGCGCAGCCGCAGCCGAGCGAGCAACTCCCGCGCTTCGAGCAGCACGGCCTGCGGTACGTCGGGGACCGGTTCGGGCTCGGTATCCGGTTCCGGTTCCGGGGCGGGGGCCGGAGCCGGCTTCGGCTCGGACGCCCGGGGCGGGACATGCCGCTCGCGGGCGGCCTCCGTGAACCTCGCGGGCGGGTTGTTGTACGAGACCGTGCAGGTCACGACACGCCCGGACGGGAGCCGATCCCGGAAGCGCGACAGGTAGCCGTGCTCCTCCAGCTCGCGCAGGGCGGAGGCGATACGGACCTCGCCCTCCGGGAAACGGGCGGCGAGGGCCTTGATGGTCACCTTGGCGCCCGGCGGCAGCGACTGGATGTGCGTGGCCAGCCCGATCGCCGTCAGGGTCAGCTCGCGGTGCTGGGCGAGGTGGTTGCCGATCTTGACGTAGGCGCGGTGGTGGTCGTGGTTGATGTGTCGGATGCCCGACGGGGCGCGCAGGGGCGCGCTAAGCTGCTGGTCAGCCATTGGAAGGATGCTGCCTTCTCGATGGTCAGGCCCTCGGCGGGATGGCAGTCCCGCGCGGGGGCCGAACGCGTTTTAAGGTTGTTGAGGGTCAGACTGCCCGGCGAATTGTCATATGCGCCAGCCCGGTTGGGGTGATTCACCCGACCGAGTGAGAGGGGAGGGGGAGGTATGGAGAGGTCATTTCCCCCGGTTATTTAGTCCTTATACGTCGTGCGCGACCGGGCTTCGGTCCACCGGGTCGTGGAAACCTCGATCCGGCGAAATCGGACTCCCCAAAGCCATTTCCGCCCATACGGTTTTCAGCGGAGCCGGCCCGTGGTCGGTCCCCCAGCGCGTCGCCAACGCGGACACCAGGGCCAGCCCCCGCCCCGACTCCGCCCCGGACTCCGGCACTTCGGCCACTGCGGGCGGCCCGGCCTCGCGCCGGGTGTCCGACACCTCGATACGGAGCGTAGGCCCGGGCGCGAGCAGCAACGCCAGCCGGAAGTCCCGCCCGCGCACCCTCCCGTGCGTCACGGCGTTCGCGGCCAGTTCGGCGACGACCTGTGCGGCGTCTTCGAACGGAAGTCGATGTTCAGCGAGTTGGGCCACCGCGAGCGCGCGGGCGGCGCGTGCGCCGCGCGGGGTGGAGGGGAGCGTGGCGACGAGGCGGATTCCTGATTCACGTGACTCAGCGTGGCCATCCGTGCGTAACCTGAACAGAGTTGAGGGCGCTGTGTACGACGGTTGTCCAAGCGGGTCCCGTGGTGTCCTCCCGGTCCAAACGGAGGTGGCATGAACACTGACGGCGCCGACGAGTCGAGCTGGGAACTCGACCCGGACGACGAATCCGGGGCGGTCATCGCCACGGTGGGACGCCAGTTGAAAATGTGGCGCGAGGCCGCCGGCCTCGACCGTGCCAAGTTCGGTGAGCGGATGGGATACGGCCCGAACTTGATTTACAAGATCGAGCGCGGGGCCCGTATTCCGCGTCCGGAGTTCCTGGACAAGGCGGACGAGATCCTGGGGGCTGGTGGGAAAATCGCCGCCATGAAGGCGGATATCCAGCGGGCGCGGTATCCGAAGAAGGTTCGGGATCTGGCCAAGCTGGAATCCGAGGCGGTGGAGATCGGCGCCTACGCCAGCATCGTTCCGCACGGACTGTTGCAGACGGAGGAGTACGCCCGAGCCCTCTACGCGCAACGTCGACCGTCATACCCCGAGGACGAGATCGAGCGCTTGGTCGCGGCCCGTATGGCCCGTCAGCAGGTTCTCGGTCAACCCGAGACCCCGTTGCCGACTGTCGTGCAGGAAGAGGCGGTGCTTCGGCGGCCTGTCGGGGGGAGGATGGTGTTGCGCCGCCAGTTGGAACACCTGTTGGAAGTTGGCAGTCGGAGGCAGGTCGAGATCCAGGTCATGCCGACGACTGTGGAGGAGCACGCCGGGCTCGCCGGCTCACTCCAGTTGATGCGGCTCAGGGACGGAACGACCGTGGGACACAACGAAGGTCAGCTGGTCAGCCGCTTGATCACCGAACCCAAAGAGGTCCAGATCCTGGACATGCGCTATGGCATGATCCGGGCACAGGCTCTGACGCCTCGTGAATCGCTGAAGTTCATCGAAAAGGTACTGGGGGAGACATGAGCATCAAGCCGTCGACCGAAGGGCTCTCCACGCTGATGTGGGTGAAGAGCAGCTACAGCACCAACGACGGGCCCGAGTGCGTCGAGGTTGCCTGGACCAAGAGCAGTTACAGCGCCAGTGACAGCAACGAGTGCGTCGAGGTCGCCCGTACCCCCGGCACCGTCCTCGTCCGTGACTCCAAGCGCCCCGAGGACGCCCGCCTCGCCCTCACCCCCGCCGCCTGGACCGGCTTCGTCGCCCACGCAGCGACCGCGTGAGGAGACTGGGTCCCGCCGTCGAGGCCGTCTTCCGGTACCGGCGGCCGGACCCGGAGTGCTGGGACACCGTGATCAAGGCGCTCATCGCCGGACGCGTGGACCGGGACGCCGAGTACGCGCTGATCCAGGCCGGCCGGAGCGTCTCCGGCCAGGCCGACCGGCTGGCCCGGGGCTTGGCGGCCGACACCTGGGACAGTGGCGCCACCATGGCGTGCGCGTTCGCCCTCGCTGGGATGGGTGACAGCCGGGCGGTGCCCTCGCTGGAACGTTCCCGCTTTCCCTTCGGGCGTCTGCACGCGCACACCCTGGCCCAACTGCCCGCAGCCGATCTGCTGCCGCTGGTGCGGGCCTGCCTCCGGGATCCGGAGCGGCGCCGCGTCGACATCATGCTGGAAGTGCTGGCCGCGTGGGCCCCGCCGCCGGGCCCGCCGTGCCGGAGGTGGTCCCGTTCCTCGACATGGGCGCGGACTGGGCCTACCAGGCCCTGCGCGTCCTCGGCGGTGTCGGCCCCGCCGCGGCGGCCGTCGCGGACCGGCTGGCCGACTTCGCCACCGGACGGGACCCGCGCGCCCGCCGTCACCACCTGCGGCGGGCCGCCTGGGCGCACTGGCGGGTGACCGGGGACGACACCCTCGCCCTCGCCGTGCGCGGAGCCGCAGTCTGCACGCCCGTCTTCCTGGCTGACCTGGGGCCGGCGGCGTCCCGGTACGCGGGGACGGTGCGCGCGCTGATGGACTCGCCCGGGGCGTGGACCCGTACCGCGGCGGCCCACGCCTACTGGCGGATCACCGGCGAACCGGAGCCGGCCGTGCCGGTGCTGCTCGCGGCCGTGGACCCGGCCTGGACGGGGAACCCGGCGCAGCCCGTACGGGAGGCCGTCCGCCGGCTCGGTGAGATCGGCCCCGCGGCCGCCGTGGCCGCGCCCCGGTTGCGGGGGATCCTGGCCTCGGAACGCCGCCTCGCGTACGGGTTCCGGGGCGTATCCATCCTGGCGGACGAGATGTACACCCGCACCCTGGCCGAAGCCCTCACCCGCATCGACCCGTAGCCGGGAGGCGCCAGGCGTCAGGCGCGGCGGAAGCGGTTCGCCAGGGCCTCGGAGAAGGGGTGGGCGCCCGCGTGCTCGGGGTGGCGCGGGAGGCGGTGGGGGAGGGAGCCGTACCAGGCCCGCGAGACGAGGTAGCCGAAGGTGAGGCAGAGCATGCCGCCCACCGCGTCGAGCCAGAAGTGGTTGGCGGTGGCCACGATGACGACGAGCGTCGCCGCCGGGTAGAGCAGGCCCAGGATCCGGGCCCAGGGGGCCGAGGCGACCGCGAAGATCGTCAGCCCGCACCAGAGCGACCACCCTATGTGCATCGAGGGCATGGCGGCGTACTGGTTCGACATCTGCTTGAGGTTGCCGGAGGCCATGGAGCCCCAGGTGTGGTGGACGAGGACCGTGTCCACGAAGTCCTGCCCGCTCATCAGCCGGGGCGGCGCGAGCGGGAAGAAGAAGTAGCCGAGCAGGGCCACGCCCGTGGTGGCGAAGAGGATCAGACGGGTGGCCGCGTAGCGGCCCGGATGGAAGCGGTAGATCCATACCAGTACGCCGATGGTCACGATGAAGTGGAGCGTGGCGTAGTAGTAGTTCATGCCGACGATCAACCACGTCACCGAATCGACGGCGTGGTTGACGGACTTCTCCACGGCGATGCCGAGATCGTGCTCGATGCGCCAGATCCAGTCGGCGTTCGCGAGCGCGGCCGCCTTCTGCTCGGGCACCGCGTTGCGGATCAGCGAGTACGTCCAATAGCTGACCGCGATGAGGAGGACCTCGAACCAGATCCGCGGCCGGCGGGGCGAACGCAGCCGGGAGAGCAGGGCGCGATCGGACCGGGGGCGGGTGTCTGTCTCCGTCACGGGGGGTGACGAGACATCCGTCCCGGTTTCCAGTGTCTTCACGCTCGCTTCACCCATGAGATAGGAGTCTGCCAGATGCGTTCCCGCCTCCGATCATCCCTCGGGACGGTCTTGGCCGCAGCCTCTCCGACCTGGGGACGACCGACGGCCCTAGGGGCGGTTCCGCCCCCGGGCCTGACCGGGACCGGAGGCCGTGGAGCCGCGTACGACCAGCTCCGGGAGGAAGACGAATTCGCTGTGCGGGGCCGGCGTACCGCCGATCTCCTCCAGCAGCGTCCGGACCGCGGCCTGCCCCATCGCCTGCACGGGCTGCCGGATGGTGGTCAGCGGCGGATCCGTGAACGCTATGAGCGGGGAGTCGTCGAAGCCGACGACCGACACGTCCTGCGGGACCCTGAGGCCCTGCTGCCGGGCGGCCCGGATCGCGCCGAGCGCCATCATGTCGCTCGCGCACACCACCGCCGTGCAGCCCCGCGAGATCAGCGCGGAGGCGGCGGCCTGGCCGCCCTCCAGGGTGTAGAGGGAGTGCTGGATCAGCTCCTCCACCTCGGCCTCGTCGAGCCCGAGCCGCTCCTTCATCCCGAGCCGGAAGCCCTCGATCTTGCGGAGCACCGGGACGAAGCGCTTCGGCCCGACCGCCAGCCCGATCCGGGTGTGGCCCAGCGCGGTGAGGTGGGTGACGGCGAGCTGCATCGCGGCCCGGTCGTCGGGGGAGACGAAGGGCGCCTGCACCTTGTCGGAGAAGCCGTTGATGAGGACGTACGGGACGCCCTGCCCGCGGAGTTGGTCGTAGCGGCCCATGTCGGCGGTGGTGTCGGCGTGCAGACCGGAGACGAAGATGATCCCGGAGACCCCGCGGTCGACCAGCATCTCGGTCAGCTCGTCCTCGGTGGACCCGCCGGGCGTCTGCGTGGCGAGGACCGGGGTGTACCCCTGCCGGGTCAGGGCCTGGCCGATGACCTGGGCGAGCGCCGGGAAGATGGGGTTGTCCAACTCGGGGGTTATCAGCCCGACGAGCCCCGCGCTGCGCTGGCGCAGCTTCACGGGCCGCTCGTAGCCGAGCACGTCGAGCGCGGCCAGCACGGATTCACGGGTGCCTGCGGCCACACCGGGCTTGCCGTTGAGCACGCGGCTGACTGTGGCTTCGCTGACCCCCGCCTGGGCTGCGATGTCGGCTAGCCGTGCGGTCACGGGACTGGACTGTACCGGCTCCCACCTCACGAAGCCCACCACGTGCACGAATCCGTGGGAAGACGGACGGTGCGGCCGTCCGTCTCGACCGGGGCGCTGGAGAGCACGGGTCGGCCGGGCGCCGGCAGTTCGACGGGCTCCGGGCGGGTGTTGAGGGTGCACGCGAAGCCGGGCCGGGTGAAGAGGAGCACGCCCTCCGGTGCGGGGAGCCAGGTCAGCGGGCCGGCTTCCGGTGCGCCGAGGCCCGGCATGGCCCGGCGCAGTTCCAGGGCGGCGCGGTAGAGCTCCAGGGTGGAGTGCGGGTCGCCGGTCTGCGCGGCCACGCCGAGGTCGCCCCAGCCGTCGGGCTGCGGGAGCCAGGTGCCGCCGGGCCCGAAGCCGTACGGGGGCTCCGTGCCGGCCCAGGGCAACGGCACCCGGCAGCCGTCGCGCAGCCCGTCCTGCCCGGCCGTGCGCAGGAAGGCCGGGTCGCGGCGGGCCTCGTCCGGGAGGTCGGTGACCTCGGGGAGGCCGAGTTCCTCGCCCTGGTAGACGTACGCCGATCCCGGCAGGGCCAGCATCAGGAGGGCGGCGGCGCGGGCGCGGTCCAGGCTGCCGTAGCGGGTGCGGTGGCGTACGACGTCGTGGTTGGACAGCACCCAGGTGGTCGGGGCGCCGACCGAGCCGGTGGCGGCCAGGGACTCGTCGATGACGGTGCGCAGCTCGGCCGGGTCCCAGGGGCAGTTCAGGAACCGGAAGTTGAAGGCCTGGTGCAGCTCGTCGGGGCGGACGTACAGGGCGAGGCGCTCGGACGTGGGGGCCCAGGCCTCGGCGACACCGATGCGCCCGCCCTCGTAGGAGTCGAGGAGACGGCGCCAGGAGCGGTGGATCTCGTGGACCCCGTCCTGGTCGAAGAAGGGGAGCGGCTCGGTGCCGATGAGGGTGGCCTGGGCGCCCCGGCCGATGTCGGGCATGCCCGGGGCCTTGACCAGGCCGTGGGCGACGTCGACGCGGAAGCCGTCGATGCCGAGGTCGAGCCAGAAGCGCAGGACGGAGTCGAACTCCTCCGCGACCTCGGGGTGCTCCCAGTTCAGGTCGGGCTGCTCGGGGGCGAAGAGGTGCAGGTACCAGTCGCCGTCCGGGAGCCGGGTCCAGGCGGGGCCGCCGAAGACGGACTCCCAGTCGTTGGGCGGGAGCTCGCCGCAGGCCCCCCGGCCCGGGCGGAAGTGGTAGCGGGCGCGGGCGCCGTCCCCGGGCCGCGCGCGCAGGGCCTCCCGGAACCAGGGGTGCTCGGCGGAGGTGTGGTTCGGGACCACGTCGACGATCACCCGCAGCCCGAGCGCGTGCGCGGCCGCGATGAGGTCGTCGGCGTCGGCGAGGTCCCCGAAGAGCGGGTCGACGGCCCGGTAGTCGGCGACGTCGTAGCCGCCGTCCGCCTGCGGGGAGACGTAGAAGGGGGTCAGCCACACCGCGTCGACCCCCAGGCGGGCCAGGTGCGGGAGGCGCTCGCGGACCCCGCGCAGGTCCCCGACACCGTCCCCGTCGCTGTCCGCGAAGGAGCGCACGTAGACCTGGTAGATGACGGCATCGCGCCACCAGCCGCCGCTCGCGGCCGTACTCGCGGTCGCGTTGCTGGAAGCGCTTGCAAGCCGGGAGGCGGTCAGCTCATGGGTCATATCGGGGTCAACGCGAGTACACGCCCCGTGGTTGCGGGCCCGGACCCTCGAAGGTGACTCGAACTAACAGCAAGCTGCGGCAACCGTACGGACACACGGATGTAACGATCAGCTCGTCTTGCAGAAAATTGCCGCAAGCTCTTTCGGACGGCTTGCAGGCTTGTTACGTTCCCTGCAACTCGGGACCGCACGGGCGCGGCCGGGATCCATCGAAGGAGTTCATATGCGGCGTGGCATAGCGGCCACCGCGCTGGTCGCGACCCTGGCGCTCGCGGCGACGGCTTGCGGCGGTGACACCAAGGGCGACGGTGGCGAGACCAAGTCCGGCGGCGAGCTGTCCGGCACGGTCACCTGGTGGGACACGTCGAACGACGCCGAGAAGGCCAGCTTCCAGAAGATCGCCGAGGCGTTCACCGCGAAGCACCCGAAGGTCACCGTCAAGTACGTCAACGTCCCCTACGGCGACGCGCAGAACAAGGTCAAGAACGCCTTCAGCAGCGGTTCCGACGCCCCCGACGTGATCCGCGCCGACGTCGGCTGGGTCGCCGACTTCGCCTCCCTCGGCTACCTCGACGAGGTCCCGGCCGACACCGCGAAGAAGGTCGACGCCGAGTTCCTGAAGCAGGCCGCGGCCAGCGGCAAGTTCGAGGGCAAGACCTACGCCGTGCCGCAGGTCATCGACACCCTCGGCCTCTTCTACAACAAGAAGATGCTCGCCGACGCCGGCGTCCAGCCCCCCACCACCCTGGAGGAGCTGAAGACCGCCGCCGCCGCGATCAAGGGCAAGACCGGCAAGGCCGGCCTCTACCTGCGCGGCGACGACTCCTACTGGTTCCTCCCGCTGATCTACGGCGAGGGCGGCGACCTCGTCGACGCCAAGAACAAGACCGTCACGGTCGACAACGCGGCGGGCGTCAAGGCCTTCAAGACCGCCCGCGACCTCGTCACCTCGGGCGCGGCGGTCACCAACGCCACCGACGGCTGGACGAACATGCAGACCGCCTTCAAGTCCGGGGAGGTGGCGATGATGATCAACGGTCCGTGGGCCGTCGCCGACACCTACGCGGGCGACCAGTTCAAGGACAAGGCCAACCTCGGCGTCGCCCCCGTCCCGGCCGGCTCCGCCAAGGCCGGCGCCCCGCAGGGCGGCCACGACCTCGCCGTCTACGCCGGTTCCAAGAACCGCGAGGCCGCGCACGCCTTCGTCGAGTACATGACCTCGCAGGACGTGCAGGTGCAGTCCGCCAAGGAGCTCAGCCTGCTCCCCACCCGCACCGCCGCCTACGACCAGCCGGACGTGAAGGGCAGCGAGATGGTCGCCTTCTTCAAGCCGGCCGTCGACAAGGCCGTCGAGCGCGCCTGGATCCCGGAGAACGGCTCCCTCTTCGAGCCGCTGAAGGTCGAATACACCAAGGCGATCACCGGGGCTTCGAGCCCGGAGGACGCGGCCAAGGCGGCCGGAGTCGAGTTCCGCAAGATCCTCAAGGGTTGGAAGTAGTAGATACAGATGGCTGCTCACACCAGCCAGTCGGTGGCGAAGGCCGCGGGCGACGAGATCGGGAACACCGATGTCGCCCGCGGCCGGAGCCGCAGGACTGAGCGCAGCGCCGACGGCAGGACCGGCGGCAGGAACGCGGGTGGACTGAGGCGCGCCCTCGCCACCCACTGGTACGCCTGGGCCATGGTCGCCCCGGTGGTGCTCGTCCTCGGCGTGATCATCGGCTGGCCGCTGGTCAAGGGCGTCTACCTGTCGCTGACCAACGCCACCGAACGCAACGTCTCCCGCACCATCGGCGTCCGGCACATCGAGGCCACGTACGAGTTCGTCGGCCTCGACAACTACACGGCCGTCCTCAGTGACCCCGTGTTCCTCCAGCGGCTGGTGTGGACGGTGCTGTGGACCGTCGGCTGCGTGTCGATCACCTTCACGATCGGCCTGGTGCTGGCCAACATGCTCAACCGGGAGTTCCGGGGCCGCGCCGCCTACCGGATGGCGCTCATCCTGCCCTGGGCCGTCCCCGGATTCGTCTCCGTCTTCGCCTGGCGGTTCCTCTTCAACCGTGACAACGGCATCCTCAACAAGGTCCTCGACGGCGGCGGCATCGCCGCGATCCCGTGGCTCGACGACCCGACCTGGGCCAAGTTCTCGGTCATCGCCGTCAACGTCTGGCTCGGCGTCCCCTTCATGATGGTCGCCCTCCTCGGCGGAATGCAGTCCATCCCCGGCGAGCTCTACGAAGCCGCCGAGATGGACGGGGCCACCGCCTGGCAGCGGTTCCGCCACATCACCCTGCCCGGACTGCGCGCCGTGAGCATGACGGTGATCCTGCTCTCCACCATCTGGACCTTCAACATGTTCCCGGTGATCTTCCTGCTCACCCGCGGCGGACCGGGCGACTCCACCGAGATCCTGGTGACCCAGGCCTTCCGCGAGGCCTTCATCACGAGCCCGCGCGACTTCGCCGTCTCCGCGACCTGGGGCGTCCTGATCCTCCTGCTGCTCATGATCTTCGCGCTGGTCTACCGGCGCTCGCTGCGCAAGCAGGGAGAGGTGTGGTGACCGTGACCACGAAGCCCGCCACCGTCCGGGGCCGGGGCCACCGGTCCCCGCTCGCCTCCGCCGGCCTGCACGCGACCCTCGTCGTCGCGTCCGTCATCGCCGTCTTCCCCGTGCTGTGGATCCTGCTGACCTCGCTCAAGCCGGCCAAGCACGCGATCACCACCGACTTCGTCAAGGAACCCACGCTCGCCAACTACCGGTACCTGCTGGAGTCGAGCCACTTCCTCAGCTGGTTCGCGAACTCCGTCCTGGTCGCCGGCGTCACCACCGTCCTCGGTGTGTTCATCGCCGCCACCACCGGATACGCGGTCAGCCGCTTCAAGTTCCCCGGCATGAAGCCCCTGATGTGGACCCTGCTCATCACGCAGATGTTCCCGATGGCGATCCTCATCGTGCCGCTCTACAACCTGATGGGCGACCTCGGGCTGCTCAACCAGCCCCTCGGGCTGATCATCACCTACCTCACCATCGCCGTGCCGTTCTGCGCCTGGATGATGAAGGGCTTCTTCGACTCCATCCCGGTCGAGATCGACGAATCCGGCCGCGTCGACGGACTCAACCCCTTCGGCACCTTCTGGCGGCTCATCCTGCCGCTCGCCAAGCCCGGCCTCGCCGTCACCGGCTTCTACGCCTTCATCACCGCCTGGGGCGAAGTCGCGTACGCCTCCGCCTTCATGGTCGGCGACGAGAACCTCACCCTGGCCGGCGGACTGCAGACCTTCGTCACGCAGTACACCTCCAACTGGGGCGCCATGAGCGCGGCCTCCGTGCTCATCGCCATCCCCGCAGCGATCTTCTTCGTCTTCGCCCAGCGTCACCTCGTCGCCGGAATGACGGCGGGCGCCACCAAGGGCTGACCACCCTGCCCGCCCCGTCGTTCCCGCCCGATCTCTTCAAGGACACCATGACCCAGCACCTCGCCGACGCACTCCCCACCTCCACCGGCACCCTGCCCGGCTGGTGGAGAGAAGCGGTGATCTACCAGGTCTATCCGCGCAGCTTCGCCGACTCCAACGGGGACGGCATGGGGGACCTCGAAGGCATCCGCAGCCGACTGCCCTACCTGAAGGAACTGGGCGTCGACGCCGTCTGGCTCAGCCCCTTCTACGCCTCCCCGCAGGCCGACGCCGGCTACGATGTCGCCGACTACCGGGCCATCGACCCCATGTTCGGCACCCTGCACGACGCCGACGCGGTGATCCGCGAAGCGCATGGGCTCGGCCTGCGGATCATCGTCGACCTCGTGCCCAACCACTGCTCCGACCAGCACGAATGGTTCAAGCAGGCCCTGAGGGAAGGGCCCGGCACGCCGCTGCGCGAACGCTTCCACTTCCGTCCGGGACGGGGGGCGGACGGCAGCGAACCCCCGAACGACTGGGAGTCCATCTTCGGCGGCCCGGCCTGGACGCGCGTCGTGGACGAGGACGGCACCCCCGGCGAGTGGTACCTGCACCTCTTCGCCCCCGAACAGCCCGACTTCAACTGGGAACACCCCGCGGTCCAGGACGAGTTCCGGTCCGTGCTGCGCTTCTGGCTCGATCTGGGGGTCGACGGCTTCCGCATCGACGTCGCCCACGGGCTGGTCAAGGCCCCCGGCCTGCCGGACCTCGGCCGCGGCGAGCAGCTCAAGCTGCTCGGCAACCAGGTGCTGCCCTTCTTCGACCAGGACGGCGTCCACGAGATCTACCGGTCGTGGCGCAAGGTGCTGGACGAGTACGCGGGCGACCGCATCGGCGTCGCCGAGGCCTGGACCCCCAGCGCCGACCGCACCGCCATGTACCTGCGCCCCGACGAGCTCCACCAGGCCTTCAACTTCCACTACCTGAACACCGACTGGGACGCCGAGGCGCTGCGCGCCACCATCGACGAGTCCCTTGACGCGATGCGCCCGGTCGGCGCCCCGACCACCTGGGTGCTGTCCAACCACGACGTGGTACGGCACCGGACGCGCTTCGGCAGCCTGGAGCGGGCGCGGGCCGCCGCGCTGCTGATGCTGGCCCTGCCGGGGTCCGCGTACGTCTACCAGGGCGAGGAGCTCGGCCTGCCGGAGGTCACCGACCTCCCGGACGAGGTGCGCCAGGACCCCTCCTTCTTCAAGGCCAACGGCCAGGACGGGCTGCGCGACGGCTGCCGCGTCCCGATGCCGTGGTCCGGCGACCAGGCCCCGTACGGCTTCGGCACCGGCGGCAGCTGGCTGCCCCAGCCCGCCGAGTGGGCCGGACTGAGCGTGGCCGCCCAGACCGGCGACCCGGACTCCACCCTGGAGCTGTACCGCGCGGCCCTGCGACTGCGGCGCGAGCGGCCGGAGCTGGGCGCGGGCGAGGGCGTGGAGTGGCTGGAGGCGCCCGAGGGCGTACTGGCCTTCCGCCGCGGGGACTTCGTGTGCACGGCCAACACCACGGGCGCGGACGCTTGCATCCCGGTGCGGCCGGGCGCCCGGGTCCTGCTCTCCAGCACCGAGGTGGCGCCGGACAGCGGCGTGCTGCCCGCCGACAGCACGGTGTGGTGGCAGGTGTGACCTCCCCGTCGGGCTCCCCACTGCGGCTGACGGACATCGCCTCGCAGGCCCGGGTCAGCGAGGCGACCGTCAGCCGTGTGCTCAACGGCAAGGCGGGCGTCGCGGCCGGCACCCGTCACAAGGTGCTGGCCGCGCTCGACCTGCTGGGCTACGAGCGGCCCGTACGGCTCAAGCGGCGCAGCAACGGCCTGGTGGGGCTCCTGATCCCCGAGCTGACGAACCCCATCTTCCCGGCGTTCGCGCAGGTCATCGAGCAGGCGCTGGCCGGGCACGGGTACACGCCGGTGCTGTGCACGCAGACCCCGGGCGGGGCGACGGAGGACGAGCTGGTCGAGCAGCTGGAGGAGCGGGGGGTCACGGGCATCGTGTTCCTGTCGGGCCTCCACGCCGACTCGACCGCCGATCCCTCCCGCTACCAGCGGCTGGCCGCCCGCGGAGTCCCCTTCGTCCTGATCAACGGCTTCAACGAAGCCGTCAACGCCCCCTTCATCTCCCCGGACGACCGGGCGGCCGCCGAGATGGCCGTACGACACCTGGAGGACCTGGGCCACCGGCGCATCGGCCTGGCGATAGGGCCCACGCGCTACGTCCCCTCGGCCCGTAAGGAGCAAGGGTTCCTGGCGGCCGTTCCGTCGGCCGCCGCCGAAGGCCTCGTCCAGCGGACGCTGTTCACGGTCGAGGGCGGTCACGCCGCGGGCATGGCCCTGCTGGAACGGGGCTGCACGGGCATCGTGTGCGGTAGCGACCCGATGGCCCTCGGCGTCATCCGCGCGGCCCGCGAACGGGGCCTGCGGGTGCCCGAGGACGTATCGGTGGTCGGCTTCGACGACTCCCCGCTGATCGCCTTCACGGACCCCCCACTGACCACGGTCCGCCAGCCGGTCCGCGCGATGGCCACGGCCGCGGTGGGCGCCCTCCTGGAAGCGGTGTCGGGCACCCCGGTCCAGCGCACGGAGTACGTCTTCCAGCCGGAGTTGGTCGTGCGGGGGTCTACGGGGCAGGCGCCGTAGGGCTCACGGGGGCGGGGGGAGCGAGGGGCGAGGGGCCGCCTGTACGAGCTCCCCGCGCGAGCCCGCCATCTCCCCCCTCGACCTCCGCCCCCGGGCCGGTGGTTGCCCACCCGCCCCCTCGGGTGCGGGTGGGGTGTGGCGGGCGCCGTCGCGGGAGGCTGGCTTTCGGTACGGGCCAGGCTCCGGACGGCGGTCGCGCACCCCGGGGCTGATGACCGGGCGGGGGTGGGGAGGCGGCGACCTGGCGGTGCCCCGGCCGGGCGGCAGTGAAAAGGGTTGGGGATTTCCCGTCAGTCCCATCGTCCTTCCGCGTCGGGCCGGCCTGTCAAGGGCGCTCCCTTCGGTCGCGTCGCTGCGCGATCGCCTACGGCGACCCTTGACAGACCGACCCGCCACGGAAAGACAAGGACTGCCGGGAAACCCCCAAAAGAACGGGCCGGGGAGAGATCCAAGGACGGGCCATCAGCCATGTCCGACCCGGTTGAGGTGGGGCCGGGCCTCCCCTCGGGCCCACCGGGCCACCGGCCAGGCCGGGCAGGCGGCCACCCTCCCCGAAACCCCGACCACAAGAGCCCCGGCGGAGGGATGGGCGCGTCAAATCGCTACGCGCTCCTCGACGACGGCGTCCGGCTCCCGTCTGGGGCTGGTGCCGCGTCAGATCGCCACGCGCTCCTCGACGACGGCGTCTGGCTCCCGTTCTGGGGCTGGTGCCGCGTCAGATCGCTACGCGCTCCTCCTTGACGGCGTCCACGGTCGATTGGGGCTGGTCATGGGCCGCCTACGATCGCTACGCGCTTCTCGACGACCGCGACCGACCCCCGTCCGGGGCTGATGGACCCGAATCCAGCTCGGAATAGCCGCCGTCCGGCTCCTTTCTCCCCTCGACGGCGGTCAGACGCGGTCATGGAAGAGGATTCGAGGGCTTGGGCGGCCTATGACCAACCCCTGACGACTGGTGGACGCCGTCAAGGAGGAGCGCGTGGCGATCTGGGGCGAGACCAGCCCCAGGCGGTCGTCGGACGCCGAGATATGAGGAGCGCGTAGCGATTTGACGCGCCCATCCTCCCGCCGAGGGGCTTGTGGTCGGGGTTTCGGGGAGGGTGGCCGCCTGCCCGGCCCTGAAGCCGAGGTGGAGGGCCCCGAGGCCGGGCCCGGCCCCTGCCGGAGCAGGGCAGGACATCTCCGACTGGGCCGCTTGTCGTTCTTCCGCCCGGCCCGTTCTTTTGGGGGTTTCCCGGCAGTCCTTGTCTTTCCGTGGCGGGACGGTCTGTCAAGGGTCGCCGAAGGCGATCGCGCAGCGACGCGACCGAAGGGAGCGCCCTTGACAGGCCGGCCCGACGCGGAAGGACGATGGGACTGACGGGAAATCCCCAACCCTTTTCACTGCCGCCCGGCCGGGGCACCGCCACACCCCGGCCCCCCCCCCGCGCCCAACGACCCCCGGCGCGGGTACCGCCCCAGCCCCCCGGCCCGGACGAACAACCCACCCTCCCGCGAGGACGCCCGCCACCGCCCCACCCGCACCCGAGGGGGCGGGTGGGCAGGTGCCGGCCCGGGGGCGGGGGCTGCGGGGGGAGAAGTCCCGCCCCGGAGAAGCCGTCAGCCGCCCGGCGCCTCCGTACCGCCGCCCGGGGGCTTCGGGGCGGGCCAGCCGCGCGGTCGGCCCTCCGGCCGGCCGTACGGTTTGGCTTCCGCCCCCGTGAGCTGCTCGTCCAGGGCCAGGGCGGCGGCGATCAGGGCGAGGTGGGTGAACGCCTGCGGGAAGTTGCCGAGTTGCTCGCCGGAAGGGCCGATCTCCTCGGCGAACAGGCCGACGTGGTTGGCGTAGGTGAGCATCTTGTCGAAGGCGTAGCGGGCCTGGTGCGGCTTCCCGGCGCGGGCGAGGGCCTCGACGTAGAGGAAGCTGCACAGGTTGAAGGTGCCCTCGGAGCCGCGCAGGCCGTCCGGGGACGCCGCCGGGTTGTAGCGGTAGACCAGGCTGTCGCTGACCAGTTCCTCGTCCATGGCGGCGAGGGTGCTCAGCCACTGCGGATCGTGCGGGGAGATGAACCCGACCCGGGGCATGAGCAGCAGGGACGCGTCCAGGACCGTGGTGTCGAAATGCTGGACGAAGGCCTGCCGCTCCTCGTTCCAGCCGCGCTCGACGATCTGCCGGTAGACGGCGTCGCGCGCCTCGCGCCAGCGGGCGAGGTCGGCGGGGCGGGAGTGCTGCAGGGCCAGCCGGATGCCGCGCTCGAAGGCGACCCAGGTCATCAGGCGGCTGTAGGTGAAGTTCTGACGGCCGCCACGGGTCTCCCAGATGCCCTCGTCGGGCCGGTCCCAGTGGTCGGCGAGCCAGTCCAGCACGTCCGCGAAGTCCTGCCAGCCCTTGATGGCCCCGAGGGCGGCCGAGGACTGGGCCAGCGCGTCGGCGGCCTCGCCGTAGATGTCCAGCTGGATCTGGTCGGCGGCGGCGTTCCCGGCGCGCACCGGTGCCGAGCCGCGGTAACCCTCCAGGTGGTCGAGGTTCTCCTCGGTCAGGTACGGATCTCCGTCGATCCGGTACATGATCTGCAGGGGCTCGCCCGAGGCGGTGCCGCCCGCCTTGAGGCGGTCGCGGATCCAGTGGCGGAAGGCGTTGGCCTCCTCGGTGAAGCCCAGGTCGTTCAGTGCCCTGACCGACAGGGAGCCGTCCCGGACCCAGGTGTACCGGTAGTCCCAGTTCCGCTCGCCGCCGATCTGTTCCGGCAGGCCCATGGTGGCGGCGGCGATCGGGGCTCCGGTCGGGGCGTAGGTGAGCAGCTTGAGGGTGATGGCGGAGCGGTAGACGATGTCCCGCCAGCGTCCGGCGTAGGTGCACGCCCGCAGCCACGTCTGCCAGAACGAGCGGCACGACTCCAGTTCGTCCGCGAGCGTCTGGACCGAGGGCGCCGGTCCGGCCGGTCCGCCGGCGGCCGTACTCGTCAGCACCACGCCGGAGGCCTCCCCGGCCCGCAGCGTGAACCGGGCCGTCACGTCCTCGCCGTCCGCCTCCAAGGTGATGCCTTCGGCGGCCTGGACGTGCAGGTCCGTGTCCGGCCCGTGGAACACCACCGTGCGGTCGTCGACCCGCTCCAGGGTGTGGGAGGCGCGCCCGTAGTCGAAGCGGGGGCGGCAGTTGAGGGTGAACGAGAGGCTGCCGCGCACTACGCGGGCGACCCGCACCATCTGGTGCCGGTCCGTCGCCTGCGGGGCGTGGACAGCGGGCATGAAATCGGCGACCTCCCCGACCCCGCCGGGGGCCATGTACCGGGTGACCAGCACCGCGGTGTCCGAGAGGTACAGCTGGCGGACCGTGGCGCCTTCGTCGTCCGCGACGTCCGCGGCCAGCCCGCAGTGCCCGCCGCGCTCGCTGTCGAGGAGCGAGGCGAAGATGCTGGGCGAGTCGAAGCGGGGGGTGCACCACCAGTCGACCTCGCCCCGGGAGGACACCAGCGCGGCAGTCTGCAGGTCCCCGATCAGGCCGTGGTCGGCGATCGGCGGGTAGCGGTTCGCGAGGTTCACGAGCCCTCCCTTCCTCCAGGGCGGTCGCGCAGGCCGTCCCGGGCCGTGCGGAACCGGTGCCCCGAGTGCGCGGAAGGCGGGACGCGCGGCTCGCTCCGACGCCGCACGTCCGTCCCACGATCACAGGGTGCCCTGCCTCCCCGCCCGCCGCACGCGGAACGTCCCGGCGGCGGGCGCGTTCCGGGTTCCTCAGTGGCCGCCGCCGGCGTCGGTCCTGGTGCCGGGGGCGACGATCGTCCACGGGCGCATCAGGTCGTCGTCCTCGTGTTCGAGGAGGTGGCAGTGGTGGACGTACGTGGCCGGGTACGCGGTCCCGCTGTCGGGAATGGACGCGATCGTTTCCGTGGGTGGCGTGAACTCACGGCTGATGATCCTGGTGACCGTTTCCGGGAAGGACTTGACCGTGTCCTTGTCGGAGTGGGCTTCGTCCGGTTCCGGAGGGATCGGCGGGCCGGTGAGGTACTTCTCCAGGACCGGAAGGTCCTCCGGCTTGCGGCCGCCGTCGATCCACTTCTCGTAGTCCGCCTGGTACGCGGCCGCGTCGATGGGCTGCCTGTTCAGCACCTGGAAGTTGACGAGGTGGACGTGCATCGGGTGGGCGTCGTGGTTGGGGTTGATGTACTCCCAGATCTCGGACGAGCCCGCCTCGATGAAGTCCGCGGACGGCTCCATGAACGGCACCGCGTTGAACGTCATCGTGCCGAAGAGCTTGTGCTGGTAGACGACCCACTGCCGGCGGCGGGTTTCCGGTTTCACCGCGATGGGCGTGACCGTCGGCAGTTTGAGGGCCTTGGGCGGCGTCGTCCCGTCCGCGCCCCCGGACGGCCGCTTGGCCACCTTGAACTGCATGATCTCCGAGATCTGCGGTCCGGTTCCCGGGACTCCGGGATAGTGGACCGGCGCGTGGTAGTTCGTCAGCGTGACATCGGTGCCGGGCACCTGGCTGAAGTCGACGATCAGGTCGTACCGTTCGGCCGGCCCGATGAGCAGGTTCACCATCTGCAGCGGAGGGCGGAAGCCGCCGTCGGTGCCGATCAGCCAGAACGGCAGCGACGGCTGGGTGGCCAGGCTCTCGGGTACGGCGAACCGCAGCCGCCAGAAGCGCTCGTTCGAGGCGTTGAGGAGGCGCAGGCGGTAGCGCCGCGGCTCGACGGCCAGGTAGGGGTACGCCTTCCCGTTGACGACGGGGGTGTCCTCTCCTTCCTGCAGGGTCATGGTGTAGGCGAGGGAGCCGTCCGGGTGGAAGGTCCGGTCCTGCAGGATCAGGGGGACCTCGTACTCGCCGCGCGGCAGGTTGAGCCGCTCGTCGGCGGGGTCGTTGATCATCCAGAGGCCGGCCAGGCCCGCGTAGACGTTGAGGCTCGTCATCCCCATGCCGTGGTCGTGGTACCAGAGCATGGACGAGCGTTCGTGGTTGGTGTAGGCGCAGATCGCTTCGTTGGGCTTGACCCGGCTCGGGTCCAGTGTGGTGTAGGCCTCGGCGTGGATGCCGTCGGGGCTGAACGAATGCAGTGGCATTCCGTCGGACTGCGGTGCGGTGAAACCGCCGTGCTGGTGCACGACGTTCCACACGTTGACGTTGTCGGGGAACGGCAGCATGGGTTGGTAGGGAGGCGGGGGCGTCGGGGTCAGCTGGGGGTCCCCGTTGCGAATGGCGTCGATCACGAACTGGAACAGGTGGGTCGTCGGCAGGTGATTCCGGTATTTGACGACCGTCGGCTGGTCCTTGTTCACACTGATGGTCGGCCCGAGGTAGCCCATGCCGATCGGCCTGCGGGGGCTGTGCGGGTTCGTGGCCCAGTAACCCCACACGTCCGCCGGGCCGAGATCGCGGTGGAACCGCCACGAGCCCGGCCGCATCGTGAGCTCGTAGTAGTCGGCTCCCGGATAGACGGACGGATCGGGGACGGCCGTCACCGGTGTGGGCAGCGGGTCGACGTACTTCTCCAGTGGCGGGGTCTTCGGGATGGGGGCGTCCCCGGCCCCCTTGCGATGGCCCTTGCGATGGCCATGGCTGCCGCCTTGATCCGTATCCGCCCGTGCTTGTGGACCACCGGGTGAGAGCGCGGCCGCACCCCCGAAGGCGCCGGCCATGAGGAAATTCCTTCGCCCAACCATCGTTTCCAGCCTTCCCACGACGTCCTGCGTGACGTTGCAGGGATACAGCTGGTTCCGGAGGCCTTGCCGCAGCACGCCCGTCAGGCCCGGGAAACCCACTCGATGAGCCCATCTGGGCAGGAATTCGGCAGGAACTGAAATCGAATCATCAGCTTCACCGGACCGGGAGGCCCTCACGCCCGGCCCTGCTGCCCTCGGGCCGATGCCCGCGCCGAAGGACGATCAGAGGCGTGAGCGGATCACGCCTTCTCGGCGCGGATCGAATAAGTGAGGGGGAATCGCGGTGCGCCTTCACGATGTCGGTAGACGTCGCCACCGTCGTGGCTCTCCAGCGACCGGCGCTGGAGGTAGAAGGTGTGGTCGTGCTCGTGGAGGAACTGGATCCGCAGGCCGGCGCCGGTGATCGCCGAGACAACGGTCGCCAGACTGTGGCGCCTCTCGACGGTCTCGTTGTGCTCCGTCGTAGCCGTCTCATCGGCGTAGGTGCCGGGGCCTCCCGAGGCTTCCGGACCTTCGTCGAAGTAGTCGTGCGTGACCGTGGTTCCGGTCTCGTCATCCAGGACGTGACTGAAGGGGTGGAACTCCGCGAGGTAGAGGCACCCGGCGGGTGCGACGAGTTCGGCGGCCACCGAGGCCCAGCGGTTGATGTCGGGAAGCCGGTTCAGGGCTCCGAAGCCGGCATGGACGATGTCGAACGCCTCTCCTTCGACGGCCGATACCGCGTCATAGACGCCGGCGGTCAAGAACCGTGCGTTGATGCCGAGTTCGACTGCGAGTCGTGAGGCCGCTCGGTCGCGGGCGGAGAGAAGTCCAGTCCGGTGACCCGCGCTCCTCGCGCCGCCCAGGACAGCGTGTCCCTGCCGAAGTGACACTGCAGGCCGCCTGCCCGGTCCGGGAGCGGGGCTTCGAGGGCCCGAGCCCACCCCCGCCGCACAGGACCGTGGGTCTGCGATGCGGGGCGTGGGTCAGGCGGCGGACTTGAGTCGGTCCACCTGGTGCTTGGCGGCGACGTTCACCTGGTCGAGGTTGGTCTCCACGGCCCAGATGTACACGAGGACGCTGCCGACGCGCATGGTCGTAGCGGTCACCCGGTTGTTCCCGAACGCGTCGGTCTCGTCCGCTCCGGCCTCCACCTTCACAGGCTGGGGAGTGGGCTCTATGTCCGTGCGCCGCTTGGCAGACAGGCTCTTCATCGCCGCCGTCGCGGACTTCGGGGAGTCGAACGAGAAGAGGCTGAACTCGACCTTGGTTTCGTCCGGCCCCCTCCTCGTGAGCTCCTTCATGCCCGCGGCCACCAGCCCGTCGCACGTTGCCGCGGTGGTCTCGGTGCAGTACGTCCGGGCTTCTTCCCCTCCTGTGGCCACCGCCTCGTCCCCGGCGAGGTTGTTGCCCAGGCTCGTATCCGTCGGGAGTGCCGACCGGATCTGTTCCACGGACAGGGGGCCGGAGGTCTTGCCCTTGGCGCCGGCGCTTCCGGGCGTCGGCGTGCCTCCCGCGTCATTTCCGCAGCCGGCCAGCGCCGCCACCAAGGCGATCGCGCAGACAGTTCCCCGTACAACGGCCTTCACTCTGAACTCCAGTCGTCTCTTCCTGATGTGATGATCAGTTAAGCATCGACCGTCCCGGGCGCCCACCCCGCTCGGTGCTCCGCCCGGCTCCCCACGATGCGTTCCTCTCGGCGGCTCCTCGGCGGCTCCTCGGTGGTTCCCTCGGCGGCCCCCGGCGAGACACCTGACGGAAACAATTCTGCAATTTCTTGCGCAAGGTATTGCAGGCCGGTTGGCGGCGCCATACGGTCGCCTGCAATCCCCCCTCTCCGCCAGGAGGTCCCACATGCCCCCCACCGTGCGAACCGCAAGAACCGGCAGAGCCCTGCTGGCAGTCGGCGGTCTCGCCGCCGCGACCCTCACCGCCGTCGCGCCGCAGGCGCAGGCCACGCCCCCCGGGGGGAAGGACGTGACCGCCGTCCTCTTCGAGTGGCGCTTCGACTCCGTGGCCAAGGCCTGCACGGACAGCCTCGGGCCCGCCGGGTACGGGTACGTGCAGGTGTCGCCGCCGCAGGAGCACGTCCAGGGCGGCCAGTGGTGGACCTCGTACCAGCCCGTCAGCTACAAGATCGCCGGGCGGCTCGGCGACCGGGCCGCCTTCAAGAGCATGGTCGACACCTGCCACGCCGCCGGGGTGAAGGTCGTCGCCGACTCGGTGATCAACCACATGGCCGGCCCGGCGGACGCGGGTGCCACCTACACCGGGACGGGCGGGTCTTCGTACACGAAGTACAACTACCCGGGCACGTACTCCGGTTCCGACATGGACGACTGCCGGGCGACGATCTCCAACTACCAGGACAAGGCGAACGTCCAGAACTGCGAGCTCGTGCAGCTCGCGGATCTGGACACCGGCGAGGAGTACGTCCGGGGGCGGATCGCCGGGTACCTGAACGACCTGCTGTCGCTCGGGGTGGACGGCTTCCGGATCGACGCCGCCAAGCACATGCCCGCCGCCGACCTCGCCAACATCAAGTCCCGGCTGACGAACCCGTCGGTGTACTGGAAGCAGGAGGCGATATACGGCGCCGGGGAGGCCGTGTCGCCCTCCGAGTACCTCGGCAACGGCGACGTGCAGGAGTTCCGGTACGCGAGGGACCTGAAGAGGGTCTTCCAGAACGAGAACCTCGCCTATCTGAAGAACTTCGGCGAGGCGTGGGGGTACATGCCGAGCGGGCAGTCCGGCGTCTTCGTCGACAACCACGACACCGAGCGCGGAGGCGACACCCTCAACTACAAGAACGGGTCCGACTACACGCTCGCCAGCGTGTTCATGCTGGCCTGGCCCTACGGGTCGCCCGACGTGCACTCCGGGTACGAGTGGAGCGACAAGGACGCCGGTCCGCCCAACGGCGGCACGGTGAGCGCCTGTTACGCGGACGGATGGAAGTGCCAGCACGCCTGGCGGGAGATCTCCTCCATGGTGGGCTTCCGCAACGCGGCCCGCGGGCAGGCCGTCACCGACTGGTGGGACAACGGGGGCGACCAGATCGCCTTCGGACGGGGTACGAAGGCGTACGTGGCGATCAACCACGAGGCGAGTGCCCTGACCCGTACCTTCCAGACCTCCCTTCCGGGCGGCGACTACTGCGACGTGCAGAGCGGGCGCGCGGTGACCGTGGATTCCGCCGGCCGGTTCACCGCCACGCTCGGGGCGGGGACCGCCGTCGCGCTGCACGTGAACGCCCGCAGCTGCTCGGGCGGAACCACCCCGGTCGCTGCCGGCGCCGCCTTCTCCGTCAACGCCACCACCGTCCCCGGCCAGAACGTCTACGTCGTCGGCGACCGCGCCGAGCTCGGTGCCTGGAACACCGGCAGCGCGCTGAAGCTCGACCCGGCCGCCTACCCCGTCTGGAAGCTCGACGTCACCCTTCCGGCCGGCACGTCCTTCGCGTACAAGTACGTCCGCAAGGACGCCTCAGGCAACGTCACCTGGGAGAGCGGCGCCAACCGCACGGCCACCGTCCCCGCGAGCGGCAAGGTCACGCTGACCGACACCTGGCGCAGCTGAACCGCCCGCCCTCCACAGACCAGGGCCGCCCGGCACCCTTCTCCCCGCCACCGCCGGGCGGCCCTCATCCATGCGCCGTCCATGCGATATGTGATCCGTACACAAGGAGATTCGCCTTGATACGCCCTGCCGCAGGAGCCCTCGCCGCCGCCCTGGCCGTGACCCTCCTGCCCGCGCTCCCGGCCGCGGCCGCCGCCGCGACGCCTCCCGCCCCGCCCTCGGACGCGAAGCTCGCCGCCGAGCCGGCCCGCCACGACCTGACCAGGGAGCAGTTCTACTTCGTCCTCCCGGACCGGTTCGCGAACGGCGACCCGCGCAACGACCGGGGCGGACTGACCGGCAGCCGGCTGGAGACCGGCCTGGACCCGACGGACAAGGGCTTCTACCAGGGCGGTGACCTCAAGGGGCTGACGGATCGGCTCGACTACATCAAGGGGCTGGGGACGACGGCCATCTGGATGGCGCCGATCTTCAAGAACCAGCCGGTACAGGGGAAGGGCGCCGACGTCTCGGCCGGGTACCACGGCTACTGGATCACCGACTTCACCCAGGTCGACCCGCACTTCGGGACCAACGCCGACCTGGAGAGGCTGATCGAGAAGGCGCACGGGAAGGGGATGAAGGTCTTCTTCGACGTCATCACCAACCACACCGCCGACGTCGTCGACTACCGGGAGGCGTCCTATTCGTACCTGTCCAAGGGGGCGTTCCCGTACCTGACGAAGGACGGCGTGCCGTTCGAGGACGGGGACTACGCCGACGGGAAGGGGAAGTTCCCGAAGGTGGACGGGGAGTCCTTCCCCCGGACCCCCTTCGTGCCGGAGGCGAAGAAGAACGTCAAGGCGCCGGCCTGGCTCAACGACCCGACGATGTACCACAACCGGGGCGACTCCAGCTTCGCCGGGGAGTCCTCCGAGCAGGGCGACTTCTTCGGTCTCGACGACCTGTGGACAGAGCGTCCCGAGGTCGTCGGCGGGATGGAGAAGATCTACGAGAAGTGGGTCGAGGACTTCGACATCGACGGCTTCCGGATCGACACCGTCAAGCACGTCAACACGGAGTTCTGGACGCAGTGGGCGACCGCCCTCGACAAGTACGCGGCCAAGCGCGGCCGGGACGACTTCTTCATGTTCGGCGAGGTGTACTCGGCGGACACCGCCGTCACCTCCCCGTACGTGACGCAGGGGCGGCTCGACGCCACCCTCGACTTCCCGCTCCAGGACGCGATCCGCGCGTACGCCTCCCAGGGCGCGGCGGCCTCCCGGCTGGGAGCCGTACTGGCCGACGACTACCGGTACACCACCGACAAGGCCAACGCCTACGAGCAGGTGACCTTCCTCGGCAACCACGACATGGGCCGCTTCGGGACCTTCCTGAAGCAGGACCGGCCGGGGGCGGGGGAGCGGGAGCTGCTCGACCGCTACCGGCTCGCCAACGAGCTGATGTTCTTCTCCCGGGGCAACCCGGTGATCTACTCCGGTGACGAGCAGGGCTTCACGGGCGCCGGAGGCGACAAGGACGCCCGCCAGCCACTGTTCGCGACGCAGGTCGCCGACTACCTCGACGACGACCAGCTCGGAACGGCGCGCACGCACGCGAGCGACGCCTACGATCCGGGGCATCCGCTCTACAAGCAGATCAGCGCTCTCTCGAAGCTGGTCAAGGACCACCCCGCACTGCGCGACGGCGTCCAGAGCGAGCGCCTCGCCGACGGGTCGGTCTACGCCTTCGCCCGGACCGACGCGCGTACCCGGACCGAGTACCTCGTCGCCGCCAACAACGGGGGCGAGCCGAAGACCGTGGAGATCGACGCCCCGGCCGGTGCCCTGTACCGCACCCTGTACGGCGGCAGCGGCACCTCCGCGATCTGGGCCTCCGCCGCCGGCAGGCTCACCGTCACCGTCCCCGCCTTCGGATCGGTGGTGCTCCAGGGAGCCGCTCCCCTCGCCGCTCCGGCCGCCAAGCCCGCCCTCACCCTCAAGGCCCCCGCCCCCGGCGCCACCGGGACCGTCGAGCTGAGCGCCGACGTGACCGGCAACGGCCCCGGCGCCCTGAACCGGGTCGTCTTCGCCGCCCAGACCGGCAACGGCAAGTGGCAGGTCCTCGGCTCCGCCGACCACGCCCCCTACAAGGTCACCCAGCACATCGACGCCACGACCCCCGCCGGCACCGCCCTGCGCTACAAGGCCGTCGTCGTCGACTCCGCCGGCCGCACCGCGAGCGCGCTCGCCGACTCCGTCACCGGCCAGACTCCGCCCACCCCGGTCCCCACCGCCACCCAGCGCGACTACGCCGTCGTCCACTACAACCGGCCCGACGGCGACTACACGAACTGGCGGCTCTACGCCTGGGGCGACATCGCCGACGGCGAGCAGACCCCCTGGCCGGCCGGCCACGACTTCACCGGCCGCGACGCCTACGGCGCCTTCGCGTACGTCCGCCTCAAGCCCGGCGCCTCCTCCGTCGGCTACCTCGTCATCGACAAGGACGGCAACAAGGACGTCTCCGCCGACCGCACCATCGACGTGACGAAGACCGGCGAGATCTGGCTGGAGCAGGGCAGGGAACCCGCCCGCACCGACCGGCCCGCCTATCCGCCGCAGGACACGGCCAAGGCCGTCCTGCACTACCAGCGCCCGGACGGCGCCTACGACGGCTGGGGGCTGCACGTCTGGACGGGCGCCGCGAACCCCACCGACTGGTCCAAGCCGCTGATGCCCGTCCGCACCGACTCCTACGGCGCGGTGTACGAGGTTCCGCTCGGGGCCGGTGCGACCTCCCTGAGCTACATCCTCCACAAGGGCGACGAGAAGGACCTCCCCTCCGACCAGTCCCTCGACCTGAAGGCCACCGGCCACGAGGTGTGGATGCTCGGCGGCAAGGAGAAGTACCTCCTGCCGCAGCCCGCCGGCTCCTCCGCCGCCCTGGACCTCACCAAGGCCCAGGCCGTGTGGATCGACCGCGACACCCTCGCCTGGAACGCCCCCGCCTCCGCCGCCTCCGTGCAGCTCCTCGCCTCCCGCGACGGCGCCGTCAAGGCAGCGAACGGCACCCTCGAAGAGGGCGGCGCCCAGTGGCTGCGGCTGGGGGCCCGCTCCGAGCTCACCGCCGCGCAGAAGCAGAAGTTCCCGCACCTCGCCTCGTACGCCGCCTTCACCGTCGACCCCCGCGACCGGGACCGGGTGCGCGACTCCCTGCGCGGGCAGCTCGTCGCGAGCGCCCGTGCCGCGAACGGGGCCGTCCTGGCCGCGACCGGCGTGCAGCTCGCCGGGGTACTGGACGACCTGTACGCGAACACGGCCCCCCTCGGCCCGGTCTTCAAGGACGGGCGGCCCACCCTCTCCGTGTGGGCCCCCACCGCCCGGCAGGTCTCCCTCGAACTCGACGGCGGCCGGACGATCCCGATGCGCCGCGACGACTCCACCGGCGTCTGGTCCGTGCGCGGCGACCGCGACTGGGCGGGCAAGCGCTACCGCTACGCCGTCACCGTGTGGGCACCCACCGCCGGGCAGGTCGTCCGCAACCTGGTCACCGACCCCTACTCCACCGCCCTCACCGCGGACTCCGCCCACAGCCTCGTCGTCGACCTGGCCGACCCGAAGCTCGCCCCGCCCGGCTGGAGGGAACTGCGCAAGCCCGCGCCCGTCCCCTTCACCTCCGCGCAGATCCAGGAGCTCCACATCCGCGACTTCTCCGTCGCGGACCGCACCAGCGGCCACCCCGGGCAGTACCTGGCCTTCACCGACACCGGCTCGGCGGGCATGCGGCACCTGCGCGACCTGGCCGGCGCGGGGACCTCGTACGTCCACCTCCTCCCGGCCTTCGACATCGGCACCATCCCCGAGAAGGCCGCCGACCGCACCGAACCGGCCTGCGACCTCAAGGTGTACGCGCCCGACTCCGACCGGCAGCAGGCCTGCGTGGCCGCCGCGGCCGCCAAGGACGCCTACAACTGGGGTTACGACCCGCTGCACTACACCGTCCCCGAGGGCTCGTACGCGAGCGACCCGAACGGCACCGCCCGGACGGTCGAGTTCCGCCGCATGGTGCAGTCCCTGAACGGGGCCGGGCTGCGGACCGTCATGGACGTGGTCTACAACCACACCGTCGCCGCCGGGCAGTCGGACAAGTCCGTCCTCGACCGGATCGTGCCGGGCTACTACCAGCGCCTGCTGGCCGACGGCTCCGTCGCCAACTCCACCTGCTGCGCGGGCACCGCCCCCGAGAACGCCATGATGGGCCGCCTCGTCGTGGACTCCGTCGTCACCTGGGCGAAGGAGTACAAGGTCGACGGCTTCCGCTTCGACCTCATGGGCCACCACCCGAAGGCCAACATCCTCGCCGTCCGCAAGGCCCTCGACGAGCTCACGCCCGCCAGGGACGGGGTCGACGGCAAGAAGATCGTCCTCTACGGGGAGGGCTGGAACTTCGGCGAGGTCGCCGACGACGCCCGCTTCGTGCAGGCCACGCAGAAGAACATGGCCGGCACGGGCATCGCCACCTTCTCCGACCGGGCGCGCGACGCGGTCCGCGGCGGCGGCCCCTTCGACGAGGACCCGCGCGTACAGGGCTTCGCCTCGGGCCTGTTCACGGACCCCAACGCGTCCCCCGCCAACGGCGCCCCCGCCGAGCAGAAGGCCCGCCTCCTGCACGACCAGGACCTGATCAAGGTCGGGCTGTCCGGCAACCTCGCCCCGTACACCTTCACCGACAGCACCGGCCGCCGGATCAAGGGCTCCGAGCTGGACTACAACGGGGCCCCGGCCGGCTACGCGGCCGCCCCCGGCGACGCCCTCGCCTACGCGGACGCCCACGACAACGAGTCCCTGTACGACGCCCTCGCCTACAAGCTGCCCACCGGGACGCCCACCGCCGACCGGGCCCGCATGCAGGTCCTCGCCATGGCCACGGCCGCCCTCTCCCAGGGCCCGGCCCTCTCCCAGGCGGGCACGGACCTGCTCCGCTCCAAGTCCCTGGACCGCAACTCCTACGACAGCGGCGACTGGTTCAACGCCGTCCACTGGGACTGCCGCGAAGGCAACGGCTTCGGCCGGGGCCTGCCCCCGGCCGCCGACAACGCCTCCAAGTGGGTGTACGCCAAGCCGCTCCTCACCGGACCGGCCCCGGGCTGCCCGGACATCACCGCCGCCTCGGCCGCCTACCGGGACCTGCTGAGGATCCGTACGACGGAACCCGACTTCGCCCTGACCACGGCGGAGGCCGTCCAGAGCCGGCTCGGCTTCCCGCTCTCCGGCACGGACGAGACCCCGGGCGTGATCACCATGACCCTCGGCGGCCTGGTGGTGGTGTTCAACGCCACCCCCACCGACCAGGCCCAGCGCGTCCCCGCCCTCGCGGGAACCGCCTACACCCTGCACCCGGTCCAGGCCGGCGGCTCCGACGCCACGGTCAAGCGGTCCGCGTACGACACGAGGACAGGAGAGTTCACCGTGCCCGCCCGCACCGTCTCGGTCTTCACACGGCGGTGAGCCGGTCCAGCCGCTTCTCCAGCAGGATCACCCCGTAGACCCTGCCGTCCTTCCCCACCTTGTTGGGGAGCTCCCCGACCACCCGGTAGCCCGCACCCTGGTAGTACGCGAGCAGCCGGGGGTTGGTGGAGACGCAGTCCAGCCGCGCCCGCTCCCGTCCGGTCCCCGCGATCCGCCGCTCGGCGTGTTCGAGCATGCGGCGCCCGGACCCGGCGGGCGCGGCCTCGCGTTCCACCATCAGCCGGTGCACGTAGCCCGCCACGGGCGGCTGCACGCCCCAGGCCTCCTCGTCGGACCACCACAGCTCGTACGCGCCGATCACGCGCCCGTCGGAGTCCCCGGCGAGCCACACCTCCCCGTCGCGCATCCGCGCGCGGAAGTGGTCGGCGTCCTTGTCGCCGGGCTTCCACTGGTCGATGCCGTTGGCCCGCATCCACTCGGCCGCCCGGTCGTACAGGGCGACCAGGGTGCCGGCGTCCTTCTCCTCGGCCTGCCGGAACAGGATCCCGCCGTCAATGATCACGCGGACATTATCGCCACACGCAAGATCATCGCGGGCCGGGTACGGCCGGTACGAGCGCGGCCAGCCGCCCGACCAGCTCCCCGAACGGCCCGTCGGCCGGCTCGTCCGCCAGGATCCGTACGAGGATCCCCGCCATCTCCGCGTCGTACGCGGCGCTCACCGCGGCCAGCGCGGCGAAATCGTGCACCAGCTGCAACTCCAGCTCGGCGCGCGGGATCCGGCGCCCGTCCAGCCAGATCAGCGCGGTGGACTCGGCGAGCGACACCCAGGACCGCACCACGAGTTCGAGGCGGGCCGGCGGACTCTCGATCCCGATGCCCAGGTGGGTCAGGATCTGCTCGTAGGCGGCCTGCCGGACCTCGTCGATCATGGCGTTGGTGCGGCTGCTGCCGGCCGCCGGACCGCCCCGCATCAACGCCGAGAAACCCGGCCCGTGCTCGTCGACGAAGGCGAAGAACCGCCCCATCACCCGCAGCAGCCGCGCGCCCAGCGGCCCCTCCCGGGGCTCGTCGAAGCGCGCCGCCAGGTCGTCGGCGGCCCGGCGCAGCGCGGCCTCGTACAGGCTCAGCTTGCCGGGGAAATAGTGGTAGACGAGCGGCCGGGATATCCCCGCGGCCGCCGCGATCTCGTCTATGGACACGTCGTCGGGCGAGCGGTGGCTGAACAGCTCCAGGGCAACCCCGATCAGCTGCTGCCGCCGCTCCTCGACACCCATCCTGCGCCGCACGCCGGTTGTCATGCGGGACACCCTACTTCGGACGGGTCAGAGGTCCAGGACGAGGCGGTCCCCCTTCGCACGAGAGACGCACAGCAGCATGGAGTCCTCGCGTTCGCCGTCGGTCAGCAGCTCGTCGCGGTGGTCCACCTCGCCCGCCAGCACCCGGTGTTGGCAGGTCCCGCAGAACCCCTGCTCGCACGAGTAGGGAGTGGCGGGCAGCTCCCGGCGGACCGCGGCCAGGGCGGATTCGTCCGCACCGACCTCGATCTCGCGCCCCGAGCGGTGCAGTTCGACCGTGAACGGCTTCGCGGGACCGGGCGCCGCCGCCGGAGCGAAGCGCTCCAGGTGCACCGCCGCCGGATCCGGGACCGCCGCCGTGACGGCCGCCATCAGGGGCTCGGGGCCGCAGCAGTAGACCGGCGTGCCGGGCCGGACGGAGGCGAGCGCCGTCAGATCGGGCAGACCCGTCTCGTCCTCGGGGGCGAGCGTGACCCGGTCGCCGTACGCCGCCAGTTCGGCGAGGAACGGCATCGAGGCGCGCGAGCGGCCCCCGTAGAGCAGGGTCCAGTCCGCCCCGGCCGCGGTCGCCGCCCGGAGCATCGGCAGGATCGGGGTGATCCCGATGCCGCCCGCGACGAACGCGTACGAGGCCGCCGGGACCAGCTCGAACCGGTTGCGCGGCGGGCGCAGTTCCAGCTCGGCGCCCTCCACCAGTTGGGCGTGGGCCTCGCGGGAGCCGCCCCGGCCGTCCTCGATCAGCCGGATCGCGATCGTGTACCGGCCGGAGTCCGCCGGGTCCCCGCACAGGGAGTACTGGCGGACCAGCCCCGAGGGCAGGGTGATGTCCACGTGCGCGCCAGGGGCCCAGGCCGGCAGCTCGGGCGACTCCACGGTCAGCCGGACCACGCCCGCGGCCGGCTCTTCGCGGGAGACGATCAGCGCGCGCAGCGTCCGGCGCGGCGAGTAGCCGGAGACCGGGGTCTCCAGGGCGGGCAGCGGCCACAGCGGGGACTTCCCGATCCGGCGGCTCACCGCGCGCTTGGCGACCCAGGCGGCTCCGGCGACGGCGGTGACGGTCAGAGCGCGCCTCATGCCTTCACCCCGCCGTGGCCTCCGTTGGCCCCGGGGGAGGAGGCGAGGTAGGCCACCGCCTGCGCCGTCGAGCCGTGCTGCGAGGGGTGGTACGTACGGGAGAGGTACTGCGGGATGGACTTCAGCATGGCGCCCGTGGAAGGCAGTACGCCCTGCTGCCCGGCCCGGAAGAACTGGCCGAAGGAGGCCTTGCCGTCGACCAGGTGGGGGTCGTTCTCCATGAAGAAGCGCACCCCGCGCTGCCACAGGAACACCAGTGCCGAGAAGGCCGTGGCCCACGTCCTGGCGCGGCGGCGGTAGTTGCCGTCCAGGTGCATGAAGAGGTCGAAGGCCACCGAGCGGTGCTCGACCTCCTCCGCCCCGTGCCAGCGCAGCAGGTCGAGCATCATCGGGTCGGCGCCCCGCCGGTCCAGCTCGTCCGCGTTCAGCACCCAGTCGCCGAGGAACGCGGTGTAGTGCTCGATCGCCGCGATCATCGCGACCCGCTCCATCAGCCACCAGTGGCGCGCCTTGCCCGGGGGCAGGGTCCGGTCGCCCAGCAGCTTCTCGAACAGCCAGTCCACCTGCGCCGTGTACGGGGTCGGGTCCAGGTCCAGCCGCTTGAGGTGGGGGAGTACGTCGTCGTGCGCGGCGGCGTGCATGGCCTCCTGGCCGATGAAGCCGATGACGTCCGCGCGCAGCCGCTCGTCCGTGATGTGCGGGAGCACCTGCTTGTAGACGTGGACGAACCACCGCTCACCGGCCGGCAGCAGCAGGTGCAGCACGTTGATCATGTGCCCGGCGAAGGGGTCGTTCGGCAGCCAGTGGAGCGGGGTGTCCTCCCACCGGAAGGACACGTTCCGGGGGTTCAGGTCTATGTGTTCCGACGCCACGGGGGCGGGCGCGAGCGGCGTATTAGACATGGCGTCAATGTACTGAGGGGTAGGGGAGAGGAAAAGCCCTCTGCACCCACTTCCTGCGCGCGGCCGCGGCGGCCCGGGCGTTGACGCGGGCGTGACGTAAGACGGGACCCTTCGTTGGTCCCTGCATGAAGATCAAGAACATGCTGCTGACCGGCTTCGCGACCGCTGCCGCCCTCGCCGCCGTGGCCCCCGTGGCCTCCGCGGACACGGGCACGGGCCAGACCCCCCAGAAGGCCGGCGCGGCGACCGCCACGGCCGACCTCTTCGGGCAGGCGCACCACGACCTCGGCCTCGACCGCATCGGGGACCACGGCAACGTGGAGACCCTGAAGGCCTCCCCGCTCACCGTCGGGGTGGCCGACGGCATCGAGGAATCCCCCGAGACCGTATCCGCCCTCGCGGGCCCGGTGGACGGCCTGAGCGGAACCGGGGAACTGGTACTGCCCACCGGCTCCTGAGCGTCCTCGTCCGTCACGGGTCCCTCCTCCCGGCGGCAGCCGGGAGGAGGGACCCGTCCGGTCACAGGGCTACCGCAGCACACCCGCCTTCGACCCGTCCGTCAGCTTGCCCGACAGGTCCACCTGCGCACCCTCCTTGGCCTTCACCGCCAGCCGGTTGCCGTTCGCGGAGCCGTTGACCCCGCCACCCGACACCGACAGCGACGCGAACTGCGCGCTGCCCGCGGCCAGTACGTACCACTGCCCCGCACGGGACTTCCACAGCACGCCCGCCAGCACCCGCGGCTCCCGCGACCCGCACGCCTGCGATCCCTCCGCCTTGGCCGCCTGCGCGGCGAGCGGGGCACCCGGAGTCAGGAACTGCGCCTGCACCCGGTCCGCCGAGCCCTGCCAGGTCTCGGCCCGCGTGCACAGCCAGGTCGCCGTCCCGTCCCCCTCCGGCAGCGGCTGCTTCGCGTACGTCCAGGCGTTGACCGTACGGACCCCGTGCGAGCGGACCGAGGGCAGCAGGCAGGCGATCCGCGACCAGTCCGCGAGCTCCGCGCCCTCCGTCACATCCCGCTCCGCACCCGGCGCGCCCGACGTCAGCCGGGCCGGGGTCAGTTCACCGAGGTCCGTGATCAGCCGGGTGGCGCCGTCGCCGGTCAGCGCCAGCGCGTTCCAGCTCGTACAACTGCCCGCGGGGGCGGGGCTCGGCACCGGCGGGGTCACCCCGTCCGGCGCCGTCTTCAGCGTCACCGGGGCCTCGCCGGGCTTGAGCAGGTCCCGCAGGGCCGCGCCCGTGACCCAGGGCGCCGTCAGGTAGCGGACGTTGCCGTCGACCCGGCTGAGCACCAGCGCCGTCGCGGTGTCCGCCGAGGCGCCGTCGGTCCGGGCGAAGTCGAGGGCGGCGCCCGCGGACCCCGTACGCGGCTCGGCGTAACGGACCACGCGCAGGCCGTCGTACAGCAGGACCACCACGGCCTGGTCGACGGCGCCCGCGAACAGCAGCTGCGCCGGGCCCATCGGCGGCCCGGCCGGAGTGCCCGGGGTTGCCGAGACGACCACGGAGGAGCCGGGCCGGGCCCAGACGGCCAGCGCCCGCCGCAGCAGCGCGGAGTCGGCGGCGCGGTCGCCGCGGGCGGGCCAGGTGGAGAAGTCCGTACGGGAGGACGCCCGCCAGAGCGCGGGCTCGGCGCGGACCAGCTTCGCCGGATCCAGGGCCTGCTCGGCCGCCGCGTTGCGGGAGTACGGCGGGGCGGCCGCGCCGTCCGCGCCCCAGCCCCCGCCGGGCAGCGCGAGCAGCGTCCCGCACACGGCGAGCGCGGCCCCGGCGGCGAGCCCGGCCCGCACGAGCCGGCGGCGGCGCAGCAGGTCGGTGGGCCGGGCCTGGAGCACGCACGGGTCGAACTCGGGGGAGGCGAAGAGGGCGTCGTTCGCCGGATCCCCCGACTCGGCGACCGCGGCGGCCGGGTCCGCGACCCCGGCCTCGGTGAGCACCCGCAGCACCTCGGACTCCGGCAGCCGCTCCAACGCCCGCAGCGCGCAGGCGGCCCGGCCGGGCCCGTTCAGGGTGGCCAGCCACTGGTCGAGGGCGAGCTCCTCGGCCCCGCCCGAGCGGGGGAACAGCCGAAGCCCCCACACCTGGGGGAGCAGCGGCGGGAGCTGCGCGCGGCGCGGAAGGGCACGGAAGGTCAGCGGGATCCCGGCTTCGAGGGCGGCGCGCAGCACGCGCAGCCGTACGTACGCGTACCCCGCGTCGCCCGCACCGCCGTTCCGCTGCCCGGGAACCCCGCCGGGGACCCCGCCCTGCACGGCCGCGGCGGCCGCCACCGCGTCCCGCCGGCCGCGCGGCAGCGCCCGCTGGGCCAGCGAGTGGGCGGTGAGCACCCGGCGGTTGCGTCCGAGGGCGGGAGGCAGCACCAGGTAGGCGAGCCGCACCAGCCGCGGATAGTGCTCGACGATGGCGGCCTCGGCCTGCTCGACGTCGGGCGGCACGGGAGACGGGGGGCGGGTGGCGGTATCCGGCGCAGTCACGTTCAGCAGAACGAGCGAATGGTCGGATGGTCACCCGCGAGTGGCGCCCGCGGGGTGGGGCGTCGGCGTCAGGCGATCAGCCGGGCGCGCAGCGCCTCGACCTTCTCGTCGGAGACGCCGAGCCCCTCGCGGACGTACTTCTCCATGGAGCCGTAGCGCGTCTCGACCTCGTCCAGCGCGGCCTCCAGGTAGGAGGGGAAGACGCCTATCAGGGCGAGCGCTATCTCCGGGTCGCCGCCGGCCGCCGTGAAGCCCTCGATCATCGGGGCGAAGGCCTGCTTGACCGCCGGGTTGACGGACAGGTACTCGGCCATCAGCGTCTCGTCGTCCGCCCCGAGCAGCGACAGGATGATCGTGGCGCCCCAGCCCGTACGGTCCTTGCCGGCCGTGCAGTGGAAGAGCAGCGGGCCCGCCTGCGGGTCGGCGAGCTCCTCCAGCAGCATCCGGTACGAGGCCTGCGCGGAGGCGGCGGCGACGAAGGACCGGTACACATCGGCGAACAGGGCCTGCGCCTTGCCGCCGCCGAGCCGCTCCTCGGCGACCACCGGGTCCGACAGCAGGTCCTTGAGCTGCGCGGCCGCGGGCATCTTGCCGGAGCTCATCTTGTCCGCCAGCACGTCACCGACCAGCGCCTTCGCCCCTGCCGGAACCCGGTCGGGGTGGTCGGTGCGCTCGGCGGAGCTGCGGAAGTCGATGACGGTGGCCAGGCCCAGCGCGGCCACCGCCGGGTCGGCGTCGAGGTCGAGCCGGTCGAGCTGGCCGGAGCGCAGGACCAGGCCGGAGCGAACGGTGCGGCCGCCGGTCAACGGGGTGCCACCGAGGTCGCGGAGGTTGGCGACGGTGGTGGAGGGCAAGGCGGTCATCGTGGCGGCTCCGGCGGTAGCTGTATGCGGTTGGTTCGAGCGGTCAGACGATCAGACGGTCAGACAGTCAGGCGATTCGTGCCATTTTCCGATGTTTCGCGTCGGAAAGACAATCGAAGACCAGCGAGATCCCCACGCCGATCCCCAGCGCCGCCAGGTGCCCGGCGTCCGTGAAGGTCCGGCCGCGCTTGACCACGGGGGCCACGGCGAGGGCCAGCAGCCCGGCCCGGGCGGTGGTGCGCACCGCTCCGCGTGGTAGTGCCGAGGTCAGCGCGCCGAGTACGGCGTTGAATCCGTAGCTGGTCCCCACGTCCAGGGCGCGCCGGGTCCGGGTATCGGTCGTCCTGCGCAGGGCGCCGTATACGAGGAGCGTCGCCGCGGCGTGCCCGAACAGGAACACCGCCGCCGTCCACCAGGCTCCGTACGCGTACTCGGCGTATCCGAGCACCGCGACGAGCAGCAGCGCGTACGGCAGGGGCATGGGCTCCTCGACGACGAGCGCGCTGGTCAGCAGCGTTTCCCAGCGCCCGCCGGCGAGATTTTCGACGTTCGTCGAGCAGCCCCGGAGCAGCCGCTCCCGCTCGGCCGGCTCCAGCCGGTCCAGGACGTGCGCCCCGAGCTGGACACCGCCGGAATACACCACTCCCAGTGGAATCGGATTCACCGCTCCATGATCGGATACGGCCCTCTGGCGGCCGCCACCGGGCCCCGTGCGAACATGTCCCGGCCATGTCCATGACCCCCGCGCCGATGCGCATCACGCGAGCCGCGACATTCGCGGCGATGTGCGTCGCTTTGGGTGCGCTGGGGCATTCGTACATGTCCGGTACGGACATCCCCCTCGCAGGGCTTCTGTGTGCTTTCGCGGTGACCGCAGGGCTCGCCTGGACGGCCACCGGACGGCGCCGGGGCCCCGCCGGGATCGGCGCGGCGCTGCTCGCCGTGCAGGGGGTGCTGCACCTCGTCTTCTCCCGGAGCCAGACGGCGAAGCCCGCTCCCGCTCCCGCGCACCATCACATGCCGGGCATGGACATGGGCATGGACATGGACATGGGCGCGGGAGCGATGGGCTCCGCGGCCCCCGGCACCGCCGACCTGAGCGGCACGGCCGACATGGCCGACCTGGCGGACATGGCCGGCATGGCCGGGTACGGGGGCGCCGGGATGATCGCCGCCCACGTGCTCGCCGGGCTGCTCTGCGCCGCCTGGCTGGCCTGGGGTGAGGCCGCGGTCTTCCGGCTCGCCCGCGCCCTCGGCGCCGCCGCGCTGCACGCGGCCCGGCCGCTCGCCCGCGCGTTCGCCCTCGCGGCGGCCCGGGTGGCCGCCCCGCCGGCCCCGCCCGTCCTCCGGCCCCGGTCCGAGCGGCCGCGCCGGCTGCGGGGCGCCCTGCACGCCCACGCCGTGGTGCGCCGGGGGCCGCCCGCGTACCGAGCGTTCAGCACCACGGCCCCCGGCCACCCTGCCCGCGCCTGACCGGCGCGCTCCTCGGCGAGGAGGAGGCGAGACCCGGGGCCGCTTCCCCCATGTCTTCGCCAACCCCTAGGACCCGACATGTCCCTTGACGAGACTCAGGACGTCCGCACCCCGGACGCCGATCCCGACACCACCGCCATACCCAAGAAGAGCCCCGGGGGCTGGGCCGCCCTGCGGCCGCTGCTCCTGCGCATGCACTTCTACGCGGGCCTGCTGATCGCCCCGCTGCTGTTCCTCGCCGCCACCACCGGGCTGCTGTACGCCGGTTCCTGGCAGGCCGAGAAGATCCTCTACTCCGACGAGCTGACCGTCTCCCGGGTCGGCGACAGCGCCCTGCCGCTCAGCGCCCAGGTCGAGGCGGCCAAGAGCGCCGCGCCGGAGGGCGAGGTCGTCTCCGTATGGCCCGGGCCCGACGCGGAGGCCACCACCCGGGTGATCATGGAGAAGTCGGGTCTCCCCGAAGGCGAGACCCTCACCGTCTTCGTCGACCCGTATACGGGCGAGGTGCGCGGGCAGCTCGCCACCTCCGGCGACGCGCTGCCGCTGCGGGCCTGGCTGAGCGAGTTCCACGCCAGCCTCCAGCTCGGCGAGTTCGGCCGGAACTACAGCGAGATGGCCGCGAGCTGGATGTGGGTCGTCGCCCTCGGCGGACTCGCCCTGTGGATCGGCCGCCGCCGCAGGCGCCGGGCCGAGCTCGTCCTCCCCGACCGGACGGCCACCGGCCGCCGCCGCACCCTGTCCTGGCACGGGGCCGTCGGACTCTGGTCCGTCGCCGGGCTCGTCGTGCTCTCCGCCACCGGTCTGACCTGGTCGAAGTACGCCGGCGAGAACATCGGGCAGCTCCAGGACCGCCTCGGCGGCGCCACCCCCAGCGTCTCCGCCAAGCTGAAGCCGGGCGCCGGCGCGGCCGACGGGGGCGACGAGCACGCCGGCCACAACATGGGTCCCGGCGAGGAGATGCCGCCCGCCGCGCCCACCGCGGACATCGGCCTCGACAAGGCCGTGGCCGCCGCCCGCGCCGCGGGGGTCACCGAGGAACTCCGCATCACCCTGCCCGCCAAGGGCAAGGGATACGTGATCAAGGAGCAGGACAAGCAGGTGCCGGTGCACCTGGACGCCGTCGCCGTCGACCCCGCCGACGGCAAGGTCATCGACGAACTCCGCTTCGCCGACTACCCGCTGCTCGCGAAGATGACCCGCTTCGGCATCGACCTGCACATGGGCAAGACCTTCGGGCTCGTCAACCAGATCGCGCTGGCCGCGCTCGCCGTCGCCGTGATGTTCCTGGTCTTCTGGGGCTACCGGATGTGGTGGCTGCGCCGCCCGACCAAGGACCGCAGGCTGTCCGTCGGCCGCGCCCAGCCGCGCGGAGCCTGGCGCAAGCTGCCGGTCACCGCGCTGCTGCCGCTGGTCGCGGTGACCGCGGTGGTCGGCTGGTTCGTCCCGCTGCTCGGGATCAGCCTGGTGGCGTTCCTGGTGATCGACGTGGCCCTGGGCTTCGTCGCGCGACGCCGGGCGGCTGCCGCCGGGGCGGGCGCGTGAGCTGACGCGACGTGGGCCCGTACTCCCTGGGAGGGGGTACGGGCCCACGCGCGCCCTCTGGTCGAGCCCGGCTCAACGGGCCGGTCAGGGGGCGTACTTGTACCCCACCCGGCGGACCGTCTGGATCGCGTTGCGGTGGGCGGCGCCCAGCTTGCGGCGCAGCCGGGCGATGTGGACGTCCACGGTGCGGCCGTCACCGACGTGTCCGTAACCCCAGACCGTGGTCACCAGCTGGTCGCGGCTGTGCACCCGGTGGGGGTGCTTCACCAGGTGCGCCAGCAGCTCGAACTCCAGGTACGTCAGGTCGAGCACCTGCCCGTCGACGGCGGCCGTGCGCTGGGCCGAGTCGATGCGGACCAGGGCGTCGTCGTCGCCGTCACCGGCGGCTTCGGGAGCGAGGGAGGGTGCCGGCCCCGCCACGGCGTGCGGGGCGAAGGCGATCGGCGGCTGCTGGTCGGCCGGCACGAGCACCAGGTAGCCGATCATCGGCGGCTGCCCGGGCAGGGTCGGCAGGGCGTGCTGGGGCGCGGGAAGCCAGGTGGCACCGGGCGGAAGCAGATCCGCCACGCGGGCCACCTCGTTCCGGTCCACGGCGCGCAGCCGGTGGCGCGGACTGGGGGGATAGGACAGGGGCGAGGTCGCAGCGGAAGCGGAGACGAGGGAACGGGTGTTAGCCATGAGTGGTCAGCTCTTTCACGCGGAGGAATCGGCAGGAGACGTGCGTAGTGGCGTACGTCATCGGTGTCGTTCCGCGCAGACCGAAGGCCTGGGGCAACTCAGGTAGGAGATCCCGGAGGCTTTAGAGGGCCGGCGCGTTCTTCGCGCGGCAACACACCCGGTCGAAATCGTGATCCTGACGGGACGGCCAGAACGGCTCGAGGTCGCTGCGACCTGACGAGGTGTACGAGTGGCTGGCCATGGCCCCATTCAAGCAGAAGACCGGGCCCTCGGGCAGGCCCCGTCTCAGACCTTGGATCGGAATCTCATATTCCGGCATCAAGTTTCCATTAATTCAGGACAAACGGGCTGCGGTTCAGCGGCAGTTCCCACGCGTCACCGACAACGGCGCCCGCCGAGCCGCGGGGGCTCGGCGGGCGCCGTTGTCAGGAGGATGGTGTGACGTGGCCGGGGGTCAGACCAGGCCGTCCTTCTCCAGGCCCGTGCAGCAGGTGTCCACGATCAGGCGGGTCACCACGTACGGGTCCACGTTCGCGTTCGGGCGGCGGTCCTCGATGTAGCCCTTGCCGTCCTTCTCGACCTGCCACGGGATGCGGACCGAGGCGCCGCGGTCCGAGACGCCGTAGCTGAACTCGTTCCACGGGGCGGTCTCGTGCAGGCCCGTCAGGCGCTCGTCGATGCCCGCGCCGTAGTTCTTCACGTGGTCGAGCGGCTTGCTGCCCTCGCCCAGCGCCTCGCACGCGGAGATGATCGCGCGGTAGTCCTCGCGCATCGCCTTCGTGGAGAAGTTGGTGTGCGCGCCGGCGCCGTTCCAGTCGCCCTTCACCGGCTTCGGGTTCAGCGTCGCGGAGACGTTGAAGTCCTCGGCGGTGCGGTACAGCAGCCAGCGGGCGATCCACAGCTGGTCGGAGACCTCCAGCGGGCCGACCGGGCCGACCTGGAACTCCCACTGGCCGGGCATGACCTCGGCGTTGATGCCGGAGATGCTCAGGCCCGCCGCGAGGCAGTGGTCCAGGTGCTTCTCGACGATGTCACGGCCGAAGATCTCGTCCGAGCCGACACCGCAGTAGTAGCCGCCCTGCGCGGCCGGGAAGCCGCCGACCGGGAAGCCGAGCGGCCGCACGCCGTCGAAGAACGTGTACTCCTGCTCGATGCCGAAGATCGGCTCCTGGGAGGCGAACTTCTCCGCGACCGGACGCAGCAGCGCGCGGGTGTTCGACTCGTGCGGGGTCATGTCGATGTTCAGGACCTCGCACAGGACGAGGATGTTGTCGCCGCCGCGGATCGGGTCCGGGCAGGAGAAGACCGGGTTCAGCACGCGGTCGGAGGCGTGGCCCTCGGCCTGGTTCGTGCTCGATCCGTCGAAGCCCCAGATCGGCAGCGTGTCGCCGTCGGCCAGGATCTTCGTCTTGGAGCGAAGCTTCGCCGTCGGCTCGGTGCCGTCGATCCAGATGTACTCAGCCTTGTAGCTCACGGGCCCCATCCTCAGACTCTGCGGGTGCTGTGCCGGCCGCTGCCCTGCTTCATTGCCGCGCTGCGGTGATGACCGCAGCGTGCCCGCCCGCGATTTCCCTTCCGTTGCCCACGTGTGAACCCCGTGTTACCGAGGTTCGCGCCGCAGGTCGGGTGGGCTGTGCGGACCGGAAGCGGCTTGCGGCCGGGCGTCCGTCCGGGTGGGGCACCGGGTGGGGCAGACTGGGGCCGTGAGCATTTCGTCTGATTTGAGCTCGGTCGCGAACCCCCGCCCCAGGGTCGGGCTGCTCGGCACCGGCCCCTGGGCCCACCGCACCCACGCCCCCGCCCTCGCCGCGCACACCGGCTCCGAGTTCGCCGGAGTGTGGGGCCGCCGGCCCGAAGCCGCCGCCGAGCTGGCGGGCGAGTACGGCGTGAAGGTGTACGAAGACCCCGACGCGCTGTTCGCCGACTGTGACGCCGTGGCCTTCGCCCTGCCGCCCGACGTCCAGGCCCCGCTCGCCGTCCGCGCCGCCGCGGCCGGCTGCCACCTGCTGCTCGACAAGCCCGTCGCGACCACCGTCGAGGAGGCCCGGGCCGTCGCCGACGCGGTGGCGCGCCATCAGGTCGCCTCCGTCGTCTTCCTCACGCTGCGCTTCGCCGAGCCCACCGCCGGCTGGGTCGCCGAGCAGGCCGGCCGGGAGGGCTGGTTCACCGCGGCCGCCCACTGGCTCGGCGCCGTCTTCCCGCCCGACGGCACGCCCAGCGCGTACGCCGACTCGCCGTGGCGCAAGGAGAAGGGCGGGCTCTGGGACGTGGGCCCGCACGCGCTGTCCGTGCTGATCCCGGTCCTCGGCGAGGTCACCGCCGTCAGCGCCACCCGGGGCCCCTCCGACGTGGTCCAACTGGCCCTGCGGCACAGCTCCGGCGCGGCCAGCACCGCAGTCCTGAGCCTGGGCGCCCCGCGCGAGGCGGCCGGGGTGGGGCTGGAACTGCGCGGCACCGAGGGCGTCCACGCCCTGCCGGGCTGGAGCGACGTACAGGGCGCGTACGGGCGGGCCCTGGACGCGCTGCTCACGGCGGGCCGCACCGGGGTGCCGGATCCGCGGGGCGCGGAGTTCGGGGCGCGACTGACGGAGATCCTGGCGGAGGCGGAGGCGCAGCTTCCCGGCTGATGCCCCGCTGTCGGGCCTTCGGCCGTCAGGTCTTCATTTGATGACCGCGTTGGCCACGATGATGACGAGGCCGATCGTGGCGTCGGCCAGGCCGATGAGCAGTGCCGAACCGAGCCGGTAGCCGACCCGGAGCGCCACGAAGGAGCCCCAGGCGAAGAGCAGCGCGGTGTTCAGGCCCAGTCCGACCGCGGTCACGCCGGAGCGGTTCCAGTCCGTGATCCCGGCCGCGACCAACAGCAGCACGGTGGGCAGGGTGGCCACGATCATCGGCCACTCGTTCCACAGCGCCCGGACGAGCACGTGCCACCGGTGGGCGGCGGACCCGCGGTGGTGGGTGGTCATGTGGTGCGAATAGCCGTGCGCGAGCCCGGCGGCGGCCGCCGTCACGAGGACCCAGCTGGCGTCGTAGAACGGGGTGTACTCGTCGCCCTGCTGGTCCAGCGCGGCGAGCAGGGCGCTGGCCAGTACCGTCCCGTACACCCCGCCGAACATCCAGTCGGCCCCGCGCCGGGGAGGGGGGAAGGGGGAGTGGGACGTGGACTTGGCCTGGGGCTGGGGCTGGGGCTGGGGCTGGGCCTGGGCCTGGGGCTGGGATTCGGGCTGGGGCTCGGGCTGAGGCGTCGGAGGCGTCGGCTCGGTCACGGCGGGTCCTTTGTTGCGGTTCGTCCGTATTCGTTATCCCGCCACCCTACGAGCGTCCAGGACGCGGTACGTCAGGTGGGTGACCGCCGGGGAGCCGATCACCCGTACGCGCTCGAAGGAAGGGAGAAGCTCCTCTCCCGGATCGTCCTGGCCACCACCGACCGAGTCGATGGCATGATCACCCTCATGGCCGACATGACGTGGTCCGAGCGGACCGTGGTGCGGGACGGGGTGCGGCTTTCCTGCCGGGACTGGGGCGGGGACGGGCCGGCCGTCCTCCTGCTGCACGGGCTGGCCGGGCACGCGGGCGAATGGGACGCGGTGGCGCGGCACTTGAGCCCCCGGTACCGGGTCGTCGCCGTCGACCAACGGGGGCACGGCGCCAGCGAACGCCGTCCGCGGGACGTGTCGCGTGCCGCCTACGTCGCCGATGTCCTGGCGGTGGCCGACCGGCTGGAGCTGGGGCGTTTCGTGGTGGCCGGGCAGTCGCTGGGGGGCCACGCGGCCATGCTCTTCGCTGCCGCGCACCCGGAACGCGTTCGAGGACTCGTACTCGTCGAGGCCGGACCGGGCGGGGGGAGTCCGGAGCTCGTCGACGAGATCGGAGCGTGGTTCGACTCCTGGCCGCAGCCCTTCCCCACGCGGGGAGCCGCCGTCGAGTTCCTCGGCGGCGGACCCGTAGGCGAGGGGTGGGCGGACGGTCTGGAGGAGCGGGATGGCGGATGGTGGCCGCGGTTCGACCGCGACGTCATGGTCGGCTCGCTGGAGGAGAACGCCCGACGGTCCTGGTGGGAGGAGTGGGAGCGGGTCGCCTGCCCGGCCCTCGCCGTCATCGGCCAGAACGGCATCATCGACGGGCCGGAAGCCGGGGAGATGCTGCGGCGACGGCCGGACACCCTGGCCGTGAGCGTCCCGGGCGCGGGGCACGACGTACATCTGGAACGTCCCGAGGTGCTGGGCGGGCTGGTCGCGGAGTTCCTGGCGCGGTGAGCGGGCCGGCCGCCCTTCCTGTCCGCGGTGGCGTCCGGGCTCGCGGCGATTCGACAGCGTGGCGCAATGCGGCTGCTCCCGGTTGGCGCATGATCGGTGACATCGTTGCCGACCACGGGGGTTCCCACATGTCCGACATCCGCGTCCGCGCCGCCCGGCCCGAGGACTTCGCCCAGTGGCGGGTCCTCTACCGGGGCTACGCCGACTTCTACAAGGTGGAGCAGACGGAGGCCGCCGCCGAGACCGTGTGGTCGTGGGTGAACGACCCCGGCCACGAGGTCGGCGCCCTGGTCGCCGAGGACGCCGACGGCCGGCTCCTCGGCCTGGCCCACTACCGTCCCTTCGCCCGGCCGCTGTCCGCGACGGTCGGCTGCTTCCTCGACGACCTGTTCGTGGCGCCGGAGCACCGCGGCTCGGGCGCCGCGGACCTGCTGCTCGGGGCCCTGCGCGAGCTCGCCGGGGAGCGCGGCTGGAGCGTGGTGCGGTGGATCACCGCCGACGACAACCACCGGGCACGCGGCAAGTACGACCAGGTGGCCACGCGAACCATGTGGGTCACCTACGACATGGCGCCGGGGAAGACGGAGTAGGTGCGGGGCGGGCGGGGGTAGCACGACTTCACGCGCTCGGGACCATCACCCCCTCGGGCCACCGGGGCCGGGCGGTGGCTGCCCACCCGCCTCCTTGGGTGCGGGGCGGTGGGCGGGGAGCCCCGGAGGGGCGGAGGAGATCCGTCGTCCGGGACCTGGGTTGGCGGTGCCCCGGCCGGTCCGTGGTGAAGAGGGGTTGGGGGTTTCCCGTCAGTCCCATAGTCCTTCCGTGTCGGGCCGGCCTGTCAAGGGCGCTCCTCCTTCGTCGTCGCGTCGCTGCGCGATCGCCTGCGGCGACCCTTGACAGACCGTCCCGCCACGGAAAGACAAGGACTGCCGGGAACCCCCCAAAGGAACGGGCCGGGCCAGAGATTCCAACACGGGCCGACAGCAATGCCCGACCAGGCTCCCGCCCAGCGGGCCTCACCTCGGGCCCCCCACCTCGCCCTCCGGGCCGCGCAGGCGGCCACACCCCTCCAAAGGTCGACCACAAGAGCCTGAGCGGGAGGAAGGGCGCCACAAATCGCTACGCGCTCCTCACGTCTCGGCGTCCGGCCCCCGTCCGGGGCTGGTCACGCACCAGATCGCTACGCGCTTCTCCCTGACGGCGTCCACGGCCTCTTCGGGCTGGTCATAAGCCGCCGACGATCGCTACGCGCTTCTCGGCGACGGCGACTGACCCCCGTCCGGGGCTGATACTCGCGGTGACCCGAAGGGAGCCCGAAATGGCCGCCGTCCGGCTCCTTCTCTCCTCTCGACAGCCGTCGGACGCCGTCATGGAGGACGATTCAAGGATGTAGGCGGCTTATGTCCAGCCCACGGCAGCTGTCGGACGCCGTCAAAGAGGAGCGCGTAGCGATCTGGGGCGAGACCAGCCCCAGACGGTCGTC